>NZ_PTRF01000026.1:0-35883 GCF_002965705.1 Escherichia sp. MOD1-EC6842
GCGCCATCAAGTTTAAAACGACAGCTGACAAGGCCACCTTTTTCCAGCAGGTCGGCACCATTACCGGCATCATGCTGCATAAACCATGACTTTCCGGTCTGTTTTGTCAGCTTCAGCGCCTTGCCCCCGCTGGCACCGACATCATCCACAACAGCAGCACTACCGCCTTCCGCCCCCCAGCCCTGTGGCGTCAGTGCTCCGCCTGACTCCGATGCGCGGTAAGAAAACAGCGTCGTCATTGATTTCCCGTCCGTTGACGGCGTTGATGGCGTGTCAGGGGATGGTTTTTCATCCGGCGGCACGGCCTGTCCGCCCATAACTTCAGCCGTGCGTCCCGCATGGAGCAGAATAGCTGAGGCAAGACGGTCAGAAATGATGCCCCTGCGTGCCCATGAGCTGAAATGGCTGTCACGCTGTGTGGAGACAAAACTGCCCTGGGGACGGGATGCCGCACCGTAATACCCGACAGCCACAATATCCGGGTCTTCCGCCGGAGCATTCGTTGGCGTGTTCTGTCCATTCTCATCCGTCAGGAACGGCACAAAGAAAATATTCTGTGCGGTCAGATTTTTATATGCGCCATAGACTGTTTCATACTGCGTGGCATACGTGTTTTTCCAGTAATACGTGGTATCACCACAAATCCACGGCACCGTGGCAGCATTTCCACTTACGCACTGCGCAGCAAGCGAAGACAGGTCGGTTCTGAACTGCTGAACCATGGCTGTGAATAAACCATTATGCTGCTGACTTCCTGAAGCAAGGTCTGCCTCTCCCTGCATCCATACCACAGCCAGAAGTTTATTTTTCGGGTTCTTCGCCAGCGCCGCTCTGGTGCGACTGAGCAGGTCCTGATACAGGGGTTTACCGGCCCCCCAGCGTGAAGAATCAGCGGAAGCACCGCTGGCCTCACTGAATGAGCCGTCATCCCCGGTGGTGAATGCTGACCCACCACGGCAACAGGGCACCAGAAGTATCCCGGCATTCTGCGGGATGTAAGGCAGCAGTTTTTTGGCAATATGCAGCCCCTGACCGACAGTCCCGTACTGGCCTTTTGCCAGATCAGCTTTCGGGTGGTTTATCCCGCTCATGTCCTGCACATCATGCAGGCAGTGGTCTGCGGGAATGATATCGTTATATGTGCACGACGTACCATCGGGCGTTACCGTGCTGCGACGTGCCAGTTGCTTAATGCGCGGTTCAGGGCGGTCGAATGAAGCCGGTAGCGGAAGCCCTTCACCGTAGGCCATCCCGTTGGACTGCCCGGCCAGTGGAAGCACATAGTAATACTCCGGCTCTGTACTGCTGCCATTTGTACCGCCAGACGGTCCGGCGTTATCCGGTGCATTCCAGTCAGAAGGCGTGAGTGTTCCGGCCACGTCAGATGTGATCGGAATAATGCCGGTCACACCTGAACTGGTGATTTCTGCGCTGGGATTGCCGGATACCGGCATTACCCATAATGGCTCTTTCGTGCTGAAGCGGATCACGCAGTCTGCGAAGGTGATCCCCCCTTTATTACCCGAAGGCCTGAAAGGACTTTCAATAAATGCCACCGTGCCACCGGCAACCTTGACTGAAAACTCTCCGGGCATGGCGGAGAGCATTTTCCACTGGGAGTCTGACATCGTCTTTTCTGCCTGTTTCTGAATTAAACAGAGTCAGAATAGCGACCGCTGAAAAATATGTGTTTTGCGGAAATTCAAAAAAGCGTCACGGTACTTTTGGTGACGGAGCCGGTGAGGCAGGAAAATAACGATAAAGGGTGGACAGGCCAATATCAAATATCAGTGCGATTTGTTTACGGGACTCGCCATTAGCCAGCAAACGGGCGATTTGCTCCCGCTCTTTCCCTGTCAGTTTCTGAGGTCTGCCGCTATGACGCCCCTGAGCACGGGCAGCAGCAAGACCCGCGCGTGTACGTTCAATAATGAGTTCCCGCTCCATTTCCGCCAGTGCGCCCATTATATGGAAAAAGAAACGTCCCATGGGAGTGGATGTATCAATATTGTCCGTAATGCTGCGGAAGTTAACGCCGCGCTGCCGGAGTTCTTCTGTTAAAAGGACAAGGTGCTGCATACTACGTCCAAGACGATCCAGTTTCCAGACCAGCAGGGTATCCCCTGGCCGGAGTCGCTTTAATGCGCGTTTAAGGCCGGGACGTTCCCTTGTCTTACCGCTTATTCTGTCTTCGAAAAACAGCTCACATCCTGCACATTCCAGCGCATTTCTCTGTAGCGCCGTATTCTGGTCATTTGTTGACACCCTGATATACCCAATCAGCATACGATCTCCTTATTATAAAAAGCCGGAATTGTCGCATGATGAATAAAACGGGGAGAACAGGGGCTTTCCTGAAAACCTCGGTTTACGGGAAACGGTGAATAAGGCGGCGAATGCTCTGCCATTGGACGGCACCGCCGTTGCCTCGAATAAACTCGCCACCCCAAGAAATATTAATGGGGTTCCCTTTGACGGGACGCAGGATATATACATTAACTCCGGTATGACCGAAGCTACTGCTGATAACAAATACGTTAGCAACGTTCAGCTTGGTGCCCAGAGTTACCATTCACCCGGAGGTAATGAAATGTCCTGGAGTTATGGCGCACCTTCCGGTTGTATGCTTTCAGGTATTAACGTGCAGGATACCGGGAAAAGTTCAGCCGATAATATCGGAGGCGTTTATTACCGTCCGGTGCAGATATATATCGGTAATGGCTGGCGCACAGTTTCATCCGTCTGATTAAAGGAAAAGGGTGCGATAAGCACCCTTTACGTTATTCAGGCTTTTCCGGCCATTTAATGTCGTCAAATTCAGCTTTGTTTTTAATCGCAGGTAGTTCCATTTTTTTCACCTGACTGATGTATTCCATCCATCGTGTAAGCGCAGCTCTGTTTTCATCACTAATCGTGCCCAGCTGTAACTCAGTTCTCCAGTCATTAATCTTTTCATATGCCTGATTAAGATATGACTGATGCATTGTTTTCGCTTTTTTGTCGTAGTCAACCGGAAGCGGTGAGATGACACCATCATCAAACTTCCAGTTACCTGAAATATCAGTGCCTTCAGGGAGTTCGTCGCTCTCAACCACGGAAAAACCCACAGGATACAGCGCCGAGGCGTCCTGTGATATTGAGCAGATAACGCCGCTGTCAGGTGTTATGCAAAGTTTATATTTTTTGGTGAATAATGGCAGGGACTCGTAGAAATCCTTACCATCTTCACTCTGAAAATACTGAACATTATTACCATATGGCATATTTTCAGGATAATAACGGGTTATATTTTTTAGTTCCATAAAATCCTCCTGGAAATAAATCTGTTTTAAAATATATTATTTACCGCCTATTTATAACTGAGATACCGTAATCCATGAGCCATTTATGTATATCTGTAGTGGGCGAAAATAAGCAAAATCGCCACTGTTATCCACTTCACCCGCTATAGATAACGCCGTTATTACACATCCTCCTATACCGACTTTTCCCCCGAATGGCATTAATACAGACATTTCTGAACCCAGTCTCACATTCTGCACATAACGGGCATCACCATCCAGCAGAGTCATACCAGAAGTGATGTTTATATCCTGCGTTCCGTCAAAAGGAACCCCATTAATTGTGTGGGCATTTGCCAGCCTGTTCGCGGCAACGGCCGTTCCGTTCGATGGCAGTGCGTTCGCGGCTCTGTTTATCGTTTCCCGTAAACCGACGTTATCGATAAAAGCCCCTTTATCCGGAATGTCTGCGCCGTTCTGCTCCCTGCGCAGGTAACGGTTATCACCCTCGCTTTTGCTGTAAACATCCAGATTATTACGGGCGGTTCCCTTATTCTCCAGGTCGGCCAGATTCTGATCCTTCGCCAGGGCATTAACGTCACCGGGACCAAGACTGTTTTTTGTGGCAAGCGCCCCCAGACCAAGATAACCACGGGCAAGCTGTTGTGCTTTCGTTCCGGCATCAGCAATTTCTTTCAGGTTATTTTTCCGGGAAAAGGCATTCGCAGCGATAATGGCTTTAATGGACAGCGTAAGCTGGTTTAACTGCGCCTTATCCGGCTGAATACTGGCTTCAGCCAGAATATTCAGCAGTTCGGCCTGGAGAATATTCAGCCAGTCCTGACCAATCCAGCTGATACCTTTTTGTCCGTCACCTTCGGTAAACCAGGTGGTGGTATTACTCTGCGCCGGTGCCAGCGCAGGCATATTCGCCACGCCGGAATTATTATCAACATGAAACATTAAATATTCTCCTCTTCGTGGCTGTTTGCATACACGTAAATAAACGTCTGCCATGCAGGCTTATAACGATTCAGAATACATTCCAGCGCACCGCCTTCATAAATACGCAGCGGCGTGAGAATATCATCCAGCACATTCATATTCCGGTAGCCGGTTTCACTGTTAATCGTGACAATACTGACCCACTGCGAATCCGGTGAAGGCTGAATGTCAATCTGATAACCAAACTCCGCCGCAAACCGGATATAAAATTCACGGTTCAGCGAGGGCTTCATCCGGTATTTATTTCCGGCATAACGCTGTCGCTCCGTGATGGTGGCTCCGGCCATATCACATTCAGGAAGGCCGAGATAACGCTCCCAGTCTTCCAGCAGCAGGCGCGACGTGTCAGGGAAACGCTCGGCAAGCAGCTGTTTACCCGTCCAGGATACACGCGCTGTAGAATGGCTGAGGCCCAGGCATAACGATGCCAGTACGGATGACGGACGCTTGTCCCATGCCAGCCCGTCAGGCAGTAACTGCAACAGGGCGCGCTGATGCGGGGTCAGGGTTACAGCCATGTGATTTCTCCTACCGTCAGCAGCTCACTGTCTCCCGCCTGAACTGACGTCAGCGGACTGCGCACTTCAAAATCCTCCAGATTTTTCACCCCCGCCACGGCACGCCAGAAAGACGACGGCAGAACCAGACCGCCGGGCCGGGATTCGTTGTATAACAGGTCGGTCAGCGCCTGTTTTACGGCCGCCTGATTCTCCGGTGTTTTCGGGATGATCCTGATGCTGAAGGGCACCGGCTTATTGGTCAGCTTAAACACGGTCACCGTCGGCCCCAGAGGCTGTCCGACAGGCTGGCCGGTCGCCGGATCATCATGACTGCGGATATAATCCGCCACCCGCTGAACATCACCGTCACCGGGGAAAATATCCGGGTTATTATCCTGAACGAACGTTACCCCCACGCTGCCCGCCTGCGGCCACTCCGGGCGGCACCATGCCCGCGTCACGCCCGGCACTTCACGCGCCCAGCGTTCAAAATCATACTGCGTGCCGCCGGACGGCGGATTCTGCACCCGGAAAACCAGACGGGAAAGCAGCTCCGGCACGGTTTCCACATCCGCACCACCGGTGATCCCCGTTCCGGTCACCGTGGCCGTCTGGTTGATCCCCGCCTGCGGTGTGATAAATGTCAGTTTTGTCCCTGCCGGGGCATTTCCCGCACGACCGGCACTTTCAGCTTCCACACTGACATTCAGCGTACCGGCCTTACCGGTCAGTGAGGTGGTGATACGGTAAACCACGCCATCACTGCGCTGGAGAAGCACACCTTCTGTGATCCCCGCATCCGTGGTCAGCATCAGCTGAACCGGCCCGTCACCCCGTGAGGCGGGTTTACGCATAACGCCCCAGAATGCACAGTGCTTCAGTAACTCGGCTTCATCGGCTTCGGTCGGGATGATCTGACGCGCAATCCAGGCCAGATGCTCATGCTCCTGAGCAGATAACCCTGCCTGAGCGTAAGCAATGGCATTCAGGGTGGTTTCATTCACACCCGGCTGCGAGCCGGGCAGGCGCTGGCTGATATCCTGCTGTGTCTGCGTGATTAACTGTGCCAGCGGTAAAGGCTGATAAGGCATTACTCCCCCTTAAAATCAGCATAAAAAATCATGGGTCTCACTGAACCATCAGGCAGGGTTATGCGCACCGAAAGCGCCAGCCGCGCGTGTCCCACACGTTCTGCATGACAGACCACGGATGACGCCACGCCATCCTGACTGAGCCAGCCCAGCGCCTCATCCGCGTAAACACGGGCACGGCTTATCACGGAGGCCAGCGTTTTTTCCCGGCTGAGAAGCCACAGACGGGAGCCAATGGGACGCGGGCGAAAACTGTCTCCCCACCATCCCCGGCGGTCACGCGTACCGTCAGGGATTTCATCCGATGCCAGCGCCCGGCGGTCAGTAAACAGCGAAATCAGAACGGCCGTCAGCAGACTGTCATCCGTCAGCAGGTCGGCACCGTTCAGTTGCAGCGAACCGCATCCCTGATCCCATACAATTGCAATATCAGCCATTCTCCGGCGCTCCTGTCTTACTGCCTTCGCCGTTATCATGATGCACATGGCCGGAATACCGTATCCCGGCAATAACGGCATCAGACATCGTGAACAGTCCCTGAGATTTCCCCGTACCATCAAGCGCGAAATTCCCCTTAACATGCAGGTTTTTATCCACCGTCACATTGCCCGTAAAGGTGGCTTCCGGCGTATCCACCCGCATCCCATCGTCGGCGTAAATCTCCAGCATTTTGCATGTCACAATAATGCGACCATCCTTTGTTAACCGTATCCGGTGCCCCTCATGGTGATACACCCCCGTATCTCCGGCAGTGAGTCCGGTCGGACGGCTGCGCCGGTCTTCCACCACAAGCACCACAGTCTGATCCCGCTGTCCGCCCAGACAGGCAAAAAAGGTTTCTGCGCCCGGCAGGGGAACGCTGATCTGCCCGTACTGCTGGGGGCGCTCCACATCATCAAAGGTTTCGCCGTCCATGCCGGTGAGCTGCACATTCTGCATTTTCAGTTCGTCATGTGTGCCGGTCAGAACGCCCCGGCCAAACAGCAGGCGAATGCCGCGCGTTACCGGGGCAATCAGGCGGCTGAACACTTCATCATTCATCAAAGCTGATCCCCTGTTTTTTCATCTGCTGGCGAATAAAGGCATCAACATCATCACCGGAACCACCGCCACGGCCTTTGCTGTCCGGCTCTGCCGGAACGATAAAGCCGTCACGCGGTGCCAGAACCAGCCGGGTGACATCCCCGTTCTGTTCATCCAGTAAAAACTCCACCTGACAGACCAGCAGTTCAGTCTGTTCGATACCGAAACGCAGGGCTGAAACACCGGTCAGCAGATTGACATCCCATAACCGGCCATCATCCCGGAACCAGCCACGCACGGTGGCAGAAAACCGTTCTGAACGGGCAATCGCACGGCGCATTTCACGCAGGGCACGCTGCCGTGCACCGGTGGCGTCTGTCTGTTGATCGGCGAGGATGATTTTCGGCCGGTAGCGGCCGATCTGCTCATCACTGATGACGCCCACAGGTGCTGCCAGCCGGGCGGCGGATTCGCTGTCTCCCCGTTTGCCACCACCGCGCCCGTGTCCCCGGACACGGTATTCGCTGTATCGTCCGCGCCAGTCCGTGTTGTAATCGGCATCAAGCAGGTTATCTCCCAGCACCAGTCTGTCCGTCTGCTGGCTTCCTGCCTGGGTGAACACCAGATCGCCGTCAGCATTACTGGTCACCAGCACCCCGCGATGCCGGGCAGCACGGGTCAGCGCATCCGCCACGGTTTCTGAGTTTTCCAGCGTAAAAGAGCTGAAAGGGCGTGCAGCCGTGTCGTCGTTAACCTGCCAGCGCACAGCTATCCCGAAGGGCGCACATAAATCTGCGGCAATCTGTGCCAGCGTCCGGTTGCGCCACTGGCTGCCGGGATGGATGGCGGCACAGTCCACCAGGTCGCCGGTTTTATCCCGACCGCTGATGCTGATCTGATGACGGGTTGCACTGATCCGCTGACTGACCTGATCCAGCCAGCCACTGATGACCGTCTGTCCGTTAATTCTGAGCGTCAGGGACTGACCGGTCCGCAGGGCTGAGGGGATGCGCTCACCGGGCAGCATCAGCCCCAGTTCAAACGACCCGGCCAGATGCTCCAGCGAGCGACGGACGCTGACCGTCAGCCAGCCGGAAAAAATACTGCCGCCGATATACAGTTCAATCCTGCTGCTCACTGATCACCTCCACGCTGCGGCCACCCGGAACAAAAACCGGATCGGAGATATTGTTTCTGCGGACAAAATACTGCCAGCGACTGCTGTTGCCGGTGGCACGGTACAGCGTGACCAGTGCCGGTTCGGTGGTGCGAACCATGACCTGAAAAGCACCGGGAAGATGCACGCTCCGTGTGGTTAAATCTTCTGTCAGCGCAAGCCCTGCATCACGTAATGCAAGGGCAGTCCCGGTATAGCCCTGTGCGGACAGATCCAGCACCTGTTGTTCCATGGCATCGCTCAAATCCCGGTTGATACGCTGCACATCAGCAGAACTTTCCAGCCATGCCAGTCCGCCCGAACGGTCAGTATCCTGAACGTGCGTCGTATTCTGCCGGATGACCTGATCCAGCAGTTTTCCGACCGTCTGTGCCTGCGACACCAGGGTTGCACTCTGCATCACGCTCCGCAGCAGACGGATATTTTTCTGTGCCGCAGGCGTCAGGCCAATCAGGCGCTGTGGATCATCCTGTTCGCTGAGGGTGTAACGCAGGGAGGAAAGTGTGCGGTACAGCTGCGGCATGGCCTGCTCTGCCATGCTGTCACGGTTTGTGGTCAGGCTGCCGGACGGCGTTCCGGCTTTTCCGGTCAGAGACAGGGAAGGATCGCCGGGCAGCCCGGTCAGCACGGCAAACATTCCGGCCAGCGATTCAGCCATGCGACGGGGCGCATTAATCAGGGCGGCGGCATTGCCTTTCAGGGCAGTAAAACTGGCCGTAAAGGCACTGATATCCTGCACAATCCCCATCCCCGAAACGGCATTCTCCAGTGCATCAATCTTATCGCTGATGGTGTCGGTCATGGCCTGTACATCATGCAGACCGTCTGAAATCACCGTCCAGCCGTCTGAAAGCGTGTTAAACAGCTGATTCATTGCTGAGCCGCTTTTCTGCTCCAGCGCAGCTGCCGTATCTTCTGCCACCGAAGGGGCGGTATCGTCACTGGCGGGGATCACGTTGATCGTGAACTCAACCGTTCCCTGCTCGCTGGCGTTATAACGGCTTTCAAAGCTGTTTATCAGCACGTTTAACGTGCCGTAATCCGGGTGCATCAGTTCACCGGCACCGGGTGCACGCAGCGCATCACGCAGGCGGCTTCGCTGTGTCTGAAGATCGTCTCCGGTCACCAGAACCGTGAATGTGAACTCCGGGAGTTTTGGCCCCAGATCATCCGCACCGCCGCTTTCACGCAGTGGGTATTCACGGCGCACAATGTTACGTCCGCCCCGTTCCCGCTGCTCCTGATAAACCAGGAACGGTACGCCACGAAAGGAGCCACGCCCCGGCGTGTCAGTAGAGGCCATAGTTCCCTCCGTTCCAGACGTTCACATCCAGGCCATGCTGTGCGGTATCATCCACATCAATACTGCGCGCCCGCCAGCCTTCAGGGGCCACAAGCTCCACCCGTGCGGCGGTTTTCGCGGTGGCCTGTCCGCCGTTTTCGTCACTGCTGCCACGCAGTTTCTGCCAGGCCTGCGTCAGCCAGCCCCCCAGATAATCACCGAGATAGCTGCCCACCGTGGAACCAATGGCAACCCCGACCGGACCGGCAGCAGCCCCCAGCGCGCCACCGGCGATACTTCCGGCAAGGGAACCCACGGCACCGGCTTTATCGGCTGCGCTGGCGCTGCTGTCCAGCAATACAGGAGCCGCCATGGCACCGGCCCACAGGGCACCACCACCCAGCCGACCGGCACCACGGAACAGCCCGGCAAAACGCCCCAGCCCCATGCGGTTTCCGGCCGCCGTTAGCAGACCACCGGCACGGCTCATCATACGGCCGAAGAAGCCCTGTTTACCGGCGCTCTCCGCCAGCTGCTCACCGGCGGTCACGACGGTCGTGACACCCCGCCCGCGTCCGGGGCCGCGTTTTTTACGGCCTCGCACGGTTTTGCCGTCACCGCTGACCACCACATCCCCGCCACCTGAGGCCATGCCACCCGCAGGCCAGTTGGTGACCAGCACGGGCTGAACGGCAGCAGGATTTACCCCGGTAAGGAAATTCAGGAAGCGGCCAGCGCGTCCGGGCTGCGTTCCCGGCACAGTGGTCTGCGGTTTGCGGAAGGGCGACGTCAGCACGGAGGTCATCGCCATACCATAGCGTAAGGGGGTTGCACCAAGACGTAATGCCCCTGTCCCCGCAAACCTGAGCACCTTCAGCGCGCGGGAGGCGAGATACATATACATCAGGTATTTTGCGGCGGTCTGCGCCCCCTGACCAATACGATCCAGTGCATCGCCATAACCGGCGTCGCGCAGTGCCTGAAGCGTTTCCCTGACTTTCTGAATGACCCGGTAAAAGCCGGTTGCAGCGTCTCTGGCATACTCGAATCCCTGATTCAGGGCTGAGGCCGTCTGTGTGGCCAGCTTATCCTGTAAGCCGCTTTTCTGTGCCGCATCAGCATAATCCAGAAAGCCTTTCAGGCTCTTTTTCAGGCTGTCAAACGGTCCCTTTGCCATCACTTCACGGGCAAACTGATCCCAGACGTCGCCCATCATGGACGTCATTCCCGTCCAGGAATTCATGGCGTTTTTCTGGGCACCTTTTGCCTGTTCGGCCATCACCTGAAATAACAGGCGAATGCTGTCCGGCCCCAGTTTTCCTTTTTCGCCTTTCTCACGGATGATCTTCTGGTTTACGCCCAGCTTATCGGCCAGTAACTGGTAAACGTTAATCCCGTATCCGGTCAGAATATTGGCGTCCGCTGCCTGGATACTCTGGCGGGCAAACATCTGTTTGAGTTGCAGGGACGCACCCTGTGCATCTGACAGTGACCAGCCGTGATAGCCGCCCTGATCCTGAAGCATGGTAATAAAGCGACGGGCTTCCCTGTCACTCATGCCAAACCCGCGACTGGAGGCGTATTCCTGCATAACCCCCGCCAGCCCCCAGGTGGTGTCTTTGGCGTTCTGTACTGCCCAAGCTTTCACTGCTTCCGTTTTTGCCGTATCGCCATGATTAATGGCGTTGAGACGCAGAATATAGTTCTCCATCTCTGCGGCCGGGCGGATAAAGGCTTTATTAAAACCGTAGACCGCAGCCCCTCCCGCCAGCATCCCGTAAAGGTTGCTTATCCGCCCGATGGTGCCGGTAATGCTGCCCTGCAGGCGGTCAAAATCTGACGTTACCGTGCGGATGCTGCCACGAACACCGGCAAGCGTTCGCTGCATACGGGAGCCGACAAGTTCCGTTTCCTGACCGGCCCGGCGGGCTGCATTTCCAAGACCACCCAGGCCTGTCCTGCCGGAACGGGAGAACGCCCCCAGCTCCTGTGACCACTGGCGGGATTTGGCGGAAATATTGCCGAGTAAATCGACAATCAGGGAGGCTTTCAGGTTTTTTGCCATGGGTTACTGCTTCGTTCTGAGAATTTTTTCGGTCTGTCGGCAGTGCCGGTAAAGCTGTGATAAGGGGAGGTTAAGCGCCCACTCCGGGCCGCTTTTTGTCACCATCCCCAGCACAATTGCGGCTTCTTCAATCTGATCCCGGCACTGCATCTGGTCGCCCCCGTTCAGCGACCAGCTTTCCTGCCATCGCGGAATCAAGCAGGCTTACCGCCGCCATCAGACGGGAGAGATCGCGCTCGCTGAGCTGTCCGATCTGACGCGGAGACAATGGCCCCTCAATCTGGCCGACAGCGGCAATCTGACGGCGCAGCAGTGCAATGCCGCGCAGTGCCGGTGAGGCTATCAGAACCGGGCCGCCATTTCGGGTTTCCATAAGACGCTCGGCCTCGGTTTCCGCGTCAATGCTGTCTTTCGCCGTCAGTTCGCGGAAGGTGACGCGGTATTCACGGGATTCCCCGAACGGCAGGCCGTCGAGCAGATCCACATAGCCGTTCGCCAGCTGTTCAGCCAGTCCGGCGGTGCGGGGATCGCCGTCTTCAAGTGCATCCCGGATAGCATTCATCACGGCCTCGTCAGAAACCGTCGTTTTTTTCTTACGTGTGCTCATTACATTTTTCCTGATTACTGGACACGGGTACTGGTGGCGCTGGCGAACTTCGCGGAGATATCACCGCCACCGTCAAGCGAGGCCGGTTCACTGCTCCAGGCCTTCGTCATCATGTGGACTTCACCGGTATCGGCCACAAACTCAATCGTGACCGCAGTCCAGGTGTTGATTTCATCGGCAGCCGGTGAACCTTCTCCGCCAGCCGGAAATTTACAGTCCAGCGTCGCCTCACGGGGTTTCTCGCGATAGCCGTAAACTTTCGCGCCTTTCACCACTTCACGCTCAAAGCCGGACGGGGAGAACGTGGCTCCCTCAAGGGTGTCGTACTCCTGTCCGTTCACACGGATGGTGGCCGTGCCCTGATACTGTTTTCCGCTCATGCCTTACCTCACAAAATGAAACGGATCTGCGCGGCCATGAAGCGGAACTGGTTAACCAGATCCGGTGTACACATCACATCCAGACGGTTACGGTCTTTTGTGTTGCGCTCCACGAGCAGATTCTTTTTAAAGGTGTCCAGATTTTCGACCAGTCCCAGATCCACCCACTCTTCACCCAGCGAAATTAACTGAAGTTTCATGATCTCCGGCGTCACGATATTCTGACCGGCACGAACGGGCGTCCCGTCATCAGCCAGTTTATGGCGCGGAAAACGTTGCGTGATAAAGGTGCGCAGGGAATAACGCAGATATGACAGGGTGTAGATGGTTTCCACATCCAGATAGCTGGGATCGCTTTCGCCGTATGCATTCTGACGGTACATCGTCACCTGACGTTCAATCTGCACCACATCAGCGGCCGCGACGGTCACCGTGGACATCCCGGTATAAAGCAGGCTGCTCCGCTCTTCCCGTGTCAGGCGATCTGATTCTGCCGGTGCCAGTCGTGCAGGCAACGCCAGCGTCTGGAGTGGGCGGGCAGGATCGGCAGACAGTGACGGCGCACAGACTGCACAAATGGAAGCAGCCCAGACATAATCCGGCTCCGGTGCCTTCGGAATGGAGGTACAGGTAAACAGGAAATCATTACGGGACTCACCAAAACTGGTTGCCGTACCGAAGGTGCCGGTATGCGCCATCCAGACCATACCGTCCGACATTTTTACCGGTCCCCAGCGTTTCAGCAGCTCATCCGCCAGAATTTTGAGATTCGCCGCATCCTTATAGGGCATCACAATATAGTTATACTGGCGCGTCCCCATGGCAGCGATGCTGTTGGTAATATCCGGGTTTTTCGGCGCGGTGCCACCGGCAACCGACACCACAAGCCCGGCAGGTGTCACTTCACCGGAATAATAATTCAGCCGGATATCATGCACGGAACATTCGCCGGTAAATTTTGCCGTCAGGGTGATCACTTTTTTGGTCTGATCCTGATTATCCGGGGGGACGCTGGTCGTGGCGCTGACCGGACAGTCCAGGTCTGCGTTAATCATCGCGGCAAGCGCATCCGCCAGAAGATTACCCGGTTTGCCTTTGTTGACGGCCAGACGGTAAGGTCGCCCGGCAACATAGAGATTCAGCACATTGTCTTCCGTTGCCGTACCGGAAAGCGTGATTGTGCTGAACGTGGCCGTGCCGGTGCCTTCCCCCTGTGCAATGCCGTACAGCTCCGTATCAGGGTTAATGGCAATAAACGCTGCCACCATCTGCGCAATCATGGAGCCACGCCCCCAGAGTTCTGTCGCCTGAGACGCGCGGGTGATACGGACAGGAGAATCAACAACACCAAACGCATTACGGTTTCGCTGACCAAATAACAGCACCGCCTGACGCTGTGGCGGCGTGCCGGTCACGGCCATTGAGTTATTGATTTCAATCTGTACCAGCGGGATGCGATTGTTATCGCCGATAAAATCAAAGTTAATCATCAGGACGTCCCCTTATCTGATGCTGCGGGTTTTTCAGCCGCCGCCGCAGGTTTTTCTGCTGCCGCTCCCGCTGGTTTTGCAGCCTCGCCGGTATTACCTGTTGTGGCAGCCGGGGCAGGCTCCGCCGTTTTATCCACCACAATGACGTCGCCATCATTAAGACGGCGGCACCAGAACGGAGTGAAGGGTTTCTCTTCACCGTCCTGTGAGAGCGGAGTCATCGTGTCGGGATCGCGAATCAGGCATCCCGGCGCAGGTTTAATAAAAATGGTTGTCATCTGTTATTCCTCTGACAGTCCGGCGTTTTCACCGTCGGCAGTTGCACCAGGCAGACGGATGTGCGCCTTAAATTCCGGCGTGCCTTCCGGTTCGGTAAAGGTTTCGTAATGGCGCAGGAAATCATCCAGCGAGCTGATATCCGTCAGCGGGTCGATCATTTCCTCGCATGAGAAATAAAGGGCGTACATCACGGCTCCGCTGTCTGCCTGCGTTTCGGTGTAACCGTTAACCGCCTTTTCAAAGTAAAGCGGTGAGGTTTTTTCGGTTCTGAAGCCGTTCAGTACGGCAATCAGGCGGGCCACAATCTGATAAAGTCCGGGACGGCTGACCTCACGACCATTGAGCATGTCGCCGATGACGTAGAACACCCAGTGACTGACCAGACGCCCACGGGCACGCCCTTCACCGGCACCCAGCCAGGCAACATAGATAGCCGGGGCGTTAATCAGCATGGTGCGCAGCACGCTGTCGCTCCAGTCGCCGGGATGGGTGCCAACAGACACCAGTTCATTCCCGAAATACTCACGGATGCGGGCGATATATGCCTGTTCGGTTTCCGTAATCATATAAAGCCCTTCTGGTTGCGCCCGAACACCGCCGCATCAGACTGCACCTGCGGTAAATCCCCGGATTCAGGGGCCGCACCGTCGGTATCCACGCCGACCGGCACATTGCCGTTCATGACGTCTTTCAGCCATGCCAGCGCCTCACGGTAACGGTCACGCGCCTGATCGGATGCCCGCTGATCGCACAGGTAATAAAAGGCAATCGTGCAGCAGTGCTGAACAAGAACCGCCGGAACCACCGCCAGCGGCAGCGTGTAACGGGCTGACAGGTAACTGTCGATAAGGGCAGACGCGTCCGTCAGTGCCCGGTTCAGCTTGCGCGTGTCCGGCTCATCCGAACGGGGCACGGCCAGTAATGGCCTGAGCAAATCCTCGCGGTAACGTGCCCGCATATCGGTTTCGGTGGCGTAATTCATGTGCGCGCCTTTTTCGCCTGTCTGGCTTTATTGCCGGTCTTTTTCCGGGGAGCATCCTGTCCGGCTTCGGCTAAATCTGCACCGGTCGCTGCATGAACCACACCCGCCACGGCTCCCGCATCATCACCAGGCGTCTGTAGTATTCGTACAGTGAGGCATGGCTCCGCTTCCAGTCGGGCAAGCTGCTCCGGGGTGACGTCAACCTGCTGGCGTCCCCGCATGAACAGGAACCCCGCACGACGAAACTGCGCACGACTGCAACGCACTTCTGCCAGAACCGTGACAGGACTGTCACCACAGACCTGAAGGCCTGAATCATCTGTTGCTGCCACAGTGTGATGTTCATTCATATTTGCCCTCCGCAGGGGCCGGGCCGTAAGCCCGGCTCTCCGTTTACAGATAATCCGCGACAACCAGCTCCAGCTTGCCCTTCATCTCGTTAGAGACGGTGGTGTTACCGTCCGCGAACAGCTCGCGCTCCAGCAGCTGCACCGCCTGTTTTTCCAGCGAGGTGGGGACAACAATATGGGTGGGTTTGATGCCGAGTTTGCGGCCACCGTCAGCCTTAAAGTCACGCATGGCTGACCAGCCGTGCCACAGCGCATCCAGCGTCAGCGGTGACTGCATCATGTAGGCCATCTGCCAGAAGCCGTAGCCCACATTGCGACGGGCGGAAGCACCGAACACAAACTCGTTATCAGTAAACGCACGGCCTTCATCGACTTTTGTCTGGGCAACCAGTTCGGCCTTACGGCGATCCTGATAAATCAGCGGTTTTACCGCGCGGGAGCAGTCGAGCAGATACCAGGCCGGGCCGCTGTAATCCGCCTGTGCACCGACAGAGCCGGTTTTTGCCACAAACATATTGCTGACCATCTGTGCATCCCCGGAGCCATCCACTTTGGGGTAAACCGGGTGTTCGGTATCAAAGAAGTTCTGGCCGTCATAGCAGGCCGCACTGATCCCGTCACGCAGTGCAGCAAAGACCAGTTCATCCGGTTGTGCCGCCGCAGCGCGCCCCATCTCCTGGAACAACGGGGAGTAGATGCCAAGATTGTCGTCTTCGAAGTCATCGCGGCTAATGGCGACGGTGCCTTCGAAGGTTTTGTTCACGATGGCGTAGCCATAGGCTTTCATCTTCTCGATGACGCGGGAGCCGATCCACTCACGGAACTGCGGGAACTGCCCAAGCCAGCCGTAGGTGTTGGATTTCGACGTGGACGGTACGGTCATCGCAATTTTCTGGTACTGAGACGGAGCCATGGACATCCCGGCCTGAAAATCAGAACGGTAGCCCGTCATCAGGGCGGTGATCATCGCCGGTGTAATCGGGGTAGGCATTATTGCATTTCCTCTTTCATTTTCAGGAACTCGGCTTCGGTTTTACCCAGCAGATGGGCGGCGGCGATATCTTCAGCCGACAGCACAGCGGTGGCGGTCTTTTTATCCGGCACGGTCACGGTGTCGGTCTGAAGAGTGGTCAGAGCCGCAACCGGCTGGCGGGCGTCAAGCTGTGCAGAAAGTGCCGCAACACCAATCTGTTGTCCGAGTCCTTCCATGTATCCGCGTTCGCTTTTGAAAATGCGTCCTTCGGACTCGGCCTTATCCAGCAACTGCTCCAGCGTGGTGCTGCCATGCTGTGCCGACAGCGCGACATATTCGGTACGCAGGGCGTTATACGTCTCAACGGGCACATATTTCGTCAGATCAATAGTGCCGCCAGTTGGTGTGCCTTTTGCGGTTTCCAGCTCTGCCGACAGGCTGGCAACCTGCGTTTTCAGGGTGTCGTGCGCATCCGCACGGGTTTTGATCCCGGTAAGGGCAGACAGCGCCGCCGTGCCCAGTTCCGGCGTAAATTCGTCACCGTCAGCCACGGTCAGACCGAGCGCCGTCAGCAACTGGCGTAATTGCTCATTCATGGAGGTGTCCTTTAAAGGAGGGTTTAAGGCGTTATAAAGGTCATCCGCCGACAGTGCGGCGACAGGATTCATGCCAGTCAGACCGGGGTCACCGGTAATAGCCAGCATCCGGAGCTCAACAGGTTCACCGGTGATTTCGTCATAACCAATCACCGGGGAAAACCAGGGAAATTCGTTATTGCGCAGGTGTTCAATGGCCGGAGGGTTCCACTTCGGACGCACTTCAAAACCCCGCTCTTCACTGAAACGGAAGTTCTCCGGCGAGGCCATGACAAAACCGGCAGCCGGTGCCGCATGCCCCTCAATCAGTGACTGGTGGTTATAGTCAATCTTCACCGGCTGATTGAGTGCCACGACCCCGGATACCATGCGCTCAACGGCCGCATGGTTAATCAGCCAGCCTTCCGCCGGTTTTTCCGGGCGACCGTCACGGGCCTTTACCCGACCGGCTGGCATGATCTGACACCAGTCACCGTCCCCGTCTGCGGACAGGCTGATGGCATTCAGAATGGCATAAGCAAGTTTGGGCGTGTTTTTCGTCTTCATTCCGGCAGCATAAGCCGGTGTTTTTCAGGGCCGGTTTTGCGGGACTTCAGAAAGTGCTGACAGGGGAAAATGAGAAAGGCGCTTCACGCAGATTTTAAAGCCCGTTAAATACAGGTTAGAAAATCACGACACGCGCCTGAAGAGGGTAAGGTAATGCGTTTGTATACCTTAAACCATTACGGCGTTTCTGTGGCCTTTTTAAAGCGTTTTCTGATTTCGTCCATGATCTCCTGTTCTGCCACCTGATCAAAGCCCATATACGGACGTGCACCAATGGCCGCCGGTCCCGGTGGCATACCGGGCAGGCCACCCCACTGATGAATGGCCGCATAAGGCTCATTTGATCCAATCAGCGCCCAGGTATCGCCATAATCCGTGGTCAGCCGTCGGGCCAGATCCCCGTTCAGCGTCAGGATTTTACCGGGCGTGTATCCCTTACGGGTACGCCACTTGCGGTAAGGATCTGACCAGTCATGCCAGCGTTCGCCGTCCGGCTCTTTTTCCTGTTCAAACGCCATTTCTGACGATGACAGAAGACTCTCCGCCACACTGCGGGCCAGGTCTTTTCCGCCGCCCACAAACTGAAGCCGGGCAAACACCCGCTGGAGACACGTAACGTCAACAACGACAGCGGCATCAATGGATGACATATTGCCTCCGCATAAAGGATGAATATAAAATAAACAGGCGGTCAGTGTACGCTTAACTGGTAAAGTCGGTGCCTGCCTCCGGGTGGATCATGTATGCGGGTTCGACCCCCGCCACTGACCGTTAATCAATTTGTCCTTCCAGCACCTCAAGCATTCCGCCCCGGATATCCGATTTCAGCTTATCCATATTGATAACCCGGTAAGCATTCACAATCACATCCAGTTTGTCGGGCTGACGTTTCAGACTGTACGGTGCATTAACGGCAATCTGCACACTGCCATCCTTATTTTCCACGATATACATCAGATTGTTGTGCCGTTTGTCCCACAGCACCGCTTTTGGCTTTGCCAGCATTGCCGGTAAGCGCCCGAAGTCCTCTGGCATCAGGGCGATGCCGTCATTCTGATGTTTCACACTGTCTGCATGGAGCACATTTTTACCGCTCATCGCCAGCAGGCGGGCCGGTGGCGTTCCCGTCCGGCTTTCCACTGCCTGCGCAATGCTTTCAGTCATAAAGCCCAGCGTGCGGATATCGTTACCACCTCGCCGGGTCTGCATGATGTTTTTTGCCCAGATGCGGAACGCCAGCTGCCGCTCCGGGCTGTTGTTCATCTCCTGAACCACCATTTCCCGTAACGCCGGGCTTTTCACCTCGATCAGTTTGCGGATCAGCGCCTGGTCTGTGCCGAACGCTGCCGAGCCGGGGTTATATGACCAGCCCACATCCGGTGTCATGGTTCTGGTGCCATCTGAATATGTGGTCACCGGCATTTCTCTGACTTCTCCGGTCTGTTTATCCACGCCAGCCTCAACATTGCGGGTGGAGAGATGATCCTCACCGGATGAAACGGATAACCCCATTGCATCCAGACGGGCCTGAGACAATGGTCGCACACGGCAGCGGCAGTTCCAGCCATTGGGCGGGTAGTGTGTTTTCCAGAACGGATCATCATAGCGGAATACCAGCCCGTTAAGGGCGGAATGCGCCGGGCGGGTGCGGCTGTCCATGACCGCCACATACTGCCAGAACGGATGCGTGTCCGTGTTGTTCATCATCTGCGTGTAACGCCCGGCATTGTAAGCCACACGGGTGTTCACGTTGTAAATCAGCGCCAGACGACGGGGACTGCCCAGTTGCACTTCTTCCGCGTTACCGTCGCTGTCCACCACAATCTGCTTTCCCCACCATCCCAGCTTTTGCAGGCGTGGCGTCAGCGTGCGGATAAATGCTTTCTGTGAAATTCCCTCATCAACAGCACGCTGCACTTCCGCCTGTAGTGTGGTCAGTACGTCCAGGCGTGCCACTTTTGCCGCCGTGAATGAACGGGCATGAACATCTGCGTTTGTTTCGAACCAGTTCCAGCTGATATGTGCCCCTTTGGCGCGGAAGTATGCCACCGCCTCTTTTGAGGGAAGCGTGGCGGCATAACCTAAATCAATCCCCTGAGCCATCCAGCATCCCCTTCATTTCCGCAGCAAACATGGCATCACTGAGCAGCGTCATCAGGCGGGAATCATCCATTTCACGATAAAGGGCGGGCAGGTCTGCCAGCGCATCCGCCAGCCCCCGCGTTCTGATGGCATCAATGACCGGCTCCAGCACCGGATCGATGGCCTCCTGTAAACGGCGGGCAGGCACCGCGTCCCCCATGTCGTCCAGTTCATCACGCTGCGTGTTTTTCGTTTCCGGTAGTCGGGCTGAAAGCGCCGTCTGTTCTGTCTTTTCCTGTTTTTCCGGTGGTGTTTCCCTGTCGGTCTGAGCCGGTTCATTGCCACTCTGACGGACACGGAATATGGCTTCACCGGGCGTGGGCTGCGGAATACCGGTCTGCTCCCGTATCCAGGGATCAGAAATATCCATCCCCGTACTGAGCTGCATCACCGCACTGGTGATTTTGGTGATATCACCTGGTTCTTTGGTCTGGAAGCAGATACGTGGCAGACGGCGGATATCAATAGTGTGCGTGGTGTTCAGGGCGTACAGCGGATACACCAGATCGCGGTTCAGGGTTGCAGCCAGCTGCCGTAAATCAGAATCCCTGATTTCCCGGCGCACCTCGTTATGCACCTCACCCAGCGAGCGTGCGCCTTTGTCTCCGGCTTCCGTGGTCAGCGTGCCGCCGAGTATTGCTTTGGAGATGGAACGCTCCCCCCACGAAATCATGGTTTCAAACGGATCGGCCTGACCGTTCGCTGCCGCCTGAAACTCCAGCGACATCCCGGCCGGGATGATCCCGCCTGTACGTCGCCCGATATCCATCACCGCCCGCATCAGGGCGCTTTTCTGCTCCGGTGTTGCCCCGGACGGGTATTTCCCGACCTTCATCGGCAGGCCGTACACCTCCAGAAACTCCGCCAGATCACGCACGGAATAGTTTTTGAAGATGAACGGCCAGATAAGCGTTCTGACAAGCCCCGTTGCGCCGCCGTAGCCGGTGCGTGAACGTGACTGATGCACTATCCAGCCAAAGGGCTGAAACGCCACCCCGGCATGGCTGCCGTCACGCAGTCGCAGCTCGCTCAAATCATCCGGGTTAAGGCAGAAATGGCCGCTGTCACGCCAGTGGATGGCGCGGATGATGTGCATTTTACCGAGCATCCCGTGCTCAATTTCCATGCAGGAATAGCCCTTCAGGATGGCATCCGTGGCGTCAAACAGCATGGCATCAAACCAGTCGGCGGAATGCAGGTATTCGTCGAGCATTTCCGCGTCCTTTTTCTCATTCGCGCTGGCGTTTGGTGGCGGCTCAATACTCCATGGCACCCCCTGAATGGCAAGACGTCGCTTGCCCAGCTCCGCAAAAAGGTGGGTGTCCTTTTCTTCAATATCAGCGGCCAGATCGGACTGGGCAATCAGATCGCCACGTTCAGCCCCGCGAAGGCACTGCGCCGCCCGGTTCGGGTTGATACCCGAAGCCGGATGTTCAACATAACGGCTGGCAATCTGCGGAATATCCAGCGCGGCACTCTGCATCTCCGGGTCAAAGGAGAAAGGTTTTCCGTCAGTATCAATGATGCGTCCCACTACCAGCACCCCCGATCAAATTCATGATATGCCTCATCGTCATCACGATAACCGCCCTCCATTGCCCGCGACCGCTCCGGCAGCGCCTGACAGGCTGATTCATCCAGGATGAAGCCCTCCATATATGACGCCCGGTTTGCCATACAGAGCGCCACGGCAAAATCACCATGGCGGCGGGCGTTCGCAGCCGTTGCGTTCTGGTCCTTCGTGCGCCCCTTGTCGATTTGCGGGATACCGTTCACCACCTTCACATGGCGCAAATCATCAAGCGTGGTCTGATGGCGCGCGACGAGGATATTCTGATCTTCAAACTCGGCTTTCAGTTTTGGCATCCACTCGCCGTACCACTTCGGCGACAACATCACGCAGTCGATGATGTCCGGGCCAAAGGCCAGCAGTGCGGCCTCTGCCAGATAGCCGCCGTTACCGGTGGCGTCGAACGCTGCACCGACCAGCGCCGGAACGCGGGTCAGGATGTACATCATCACCTGTTCCTGCTGGGCATACGGCAGGTTGCGCAGCTCCACGCGAAACACCTCGCGCTTTGCCAGGGATTCGGTGATTTCCAGCAGCACAAAGCAGGACAGGTCACCGGTGCGGGCAAAGTCTTCCCCGAAGCTGAAGCGGGAACGGGGATTTAATTTCTCTGTAAGCGGTTTTAAATGTTCTTCACACCAGGTTAAAACTTCCGATTCGCGCAGCCATGCGGCACGGCTGATGAAGTCGTCCGGGGCTTCAAACGTCAGAATCGGGATGTCACGGATCATCGCCATTTCAATAAGCGCGTGGGGAATATAGGCACCGCCGGATTTTTTCGGGATACAGCCGTATTCCTCGTCGGCATCCTCACGGGTCGGGGCGTTTTTGTAGAGATCATCACGCCATTTCTGCTCACTTTCCGGTGACCATTCCTGATCGGTGACGTAACAGATACGACGGTATAATCCGTCCGCAATGGCATCATCCAGGGTTATGCGGTGGACGCTGTAATCCTTGCGCCCCTCGCGGGCCTCCTGAATGTACTGATTAAACAGATTATCGACGCCGTTATGCGTGGAAATAATGCGCACGCGTGCGCCCCACATGGTAAGCGCCATTGCCGCCTTGAGAAGCTCATCCAGTGACTCGTGGAACGCGGCTTCATCAATCACCACATCCCCCTGAAGGCCGCGCAGGTTTGACGGACGGGAAGACAGTGCCTGAATTTTGAATCCACTGTTCGGAAAGCGGATCATGTAGGTCAGAATTTCTTCTTTTTTATCCCGATCCCAGAAGGTCTGTTCATACACATCAGCATCTGCCAGCTGGTTAAAGGCACGGGAGAACAGCGCGCAGGCAGAAATATATTCCAGCGCCATCTCCTGCTTTGACCCCACATAAAACACATTACGGCCACCACGCCGCTTCGGTTTTGCAGCGGTAATGACGTTACGCCCGGCTTCCGCCCAGGTAAGCCCGGTGCGGCGGGATTTTTCCGCGATGCAGACCTGACTTTCATCCGCAAACCAGCGGGCCTGATAATCCAGAAACACCGGCATATCACCGGGCAAATCAAGGCTGTCCGGCACATCCACGCCCAGCAGGGCTTTTTCACCGGCCAGATCAATTTTGCGGGTGGAGACGGTATTCGTCAGTAAGGGGGAGAGTTCTTCGGCGTTATTCATCAGGCTTTACCCAACAGAATCCCCTTAATACGGGACTCAAGCTGTTCACTCATCCCGTCCACGCCGCGCAGCTCATCGGTGACCGCGTTCGCCATCTCTTCAGCAAATGCGGCCCGGATTTCTTTTTCACGCTTAATGCTGCGCTCGGCGGCACTTTCCGCACGCTGTGCCGACAGGAGGATGTCCTTAATAAGGCGCATATCCACATCGCTGTCGCTGTTCAGGGATTCGGTGGCAGCACGCAGACGGCGGTACATCAGGGCGCGGGACATTTCCAGAATCAGTGCCGTGGTTTCACCGGTCGGCTTGTCCCCCAGTTCGGCCATCATGGCTTTTGTCTGCTCGCGTAAATCACGCAGGTTACGGGCAATCAGCTCATTACGGGAGGCTTCCCGGCTGATGGCCGCCGGTGAAAGCTGCTGTTCTTCCGGCAGACCCGCCTCACGGATCAGGCGGTTGATTTCCTCGCGGATCTGGACCTGCGTCAGACGTTTTTCACGCAGCATTTCCAGCAGCGGCTTACGGATGCTGTCGGGGAGCAAATCCACCTTGCGTACACGGCCACGCGTTGGCTTATCCATCGTTACCCCCTTGCGCGTGGTTTCTTCACACCCGGAACGGTGGCGCGGCCTTCCGCCACATCCTGACCCCGGCCGGTCAGTTCAGCGATGAAATAACCGTTAACAAGCGTGCGCTTACGCACCAGTCCCTGCTCGGCAAGCCAGGCAATATGGGTATGCACGGTGTCGCGGGACACACGGTGGCCGTAATCATCCAGGCAGTCCTGAAGCACGGATTCGCCCAGTTCGCCGTTGTAATCCGCCAGCGACCGCAGAATGACAAGACGCTGATCTTCAGTAATGAAATCACTCATTGTGTTTTTTTCCTTACAGCCTGCTCCAGCAGCAGTTCGTTCTGGTGGGAGACGGATTTCAGGGTGGCATTGGTGGCCTTAAGCTCACCGCGCAGGGTGGTGATTTCGATATTGAGTCTGTTCACCTCCTGCTGCGTGGGCAGGCCGGAAATCCGGCTCTCCACCCGCTCAACCCGGTCGGAGAGTTTTTCAAAGGCCTCGCGGGGGACAAAGGTTTTGCGCATCAGCGCCATAAAAATCCCCCCGGCTGTGGCCGTTGCCGACAGGATCGGCACGACATAATCTTTAACGATGCTGACCCACATGACCGGCCTCCATGATGTTCTGGCAGTTCACACAACGGATGGCATCCGGCACGGCAACCAGACGGGCGGCCGGAATGTCACCCCCGCAGTCCGCGCATACACGCCTGCCCGGTGTTTCCACCACCCGGCGCTTACGTGTCAGCCGGTCACAAAGGGCGCGTTCTGTTGCCCGCTCCACGACTGCCTGAGCACAATCTGAATCATCCATACCTTTTTCCTTACTTCGTCTTTCCTGCCGGAACAGCAGTCGTTCCGGCCATATCAGTAAATTCATGCTGTCGCTGTGCCTCCAGACGGCGGATGCTGGCCTTGTCCACGTTGCAGTTCTTAATCACCGCCAGCAGTTGCAGGTTGTAAGTGACCGATGCGCCAAATGTGAACGGCTGCGGCACAGGAGGGACCAGACAGTCAGCCAGCCATTCAGCGGGGATCGGCACCGGCTTCACCGGCACGTATTTCACAGACGGCCCGCCGCACCCGGTCAGCCACATCATCAGGCACAGGAACAGAGGCCGCAGGCACCGTTGCCAGCGACCGGCGGACAATGCTCTGCTGTTCCTCGCTGTGCTGCATGTTCTGCTGTTTTTCATTCGTGGCCGCCTTGCTGATTTGTGAAATGAGTTGCAGGGTGCGTTGCTGGTTTGCCAGCACCAGACGGGCTTCGTCCCGTTCACGCACAAGCACATGATTATTGTCCTCAAGGCGCTGCGTCTTCTGGTGCATTCCCCATACCACGGCAGCCAGCACGCTCATCACCCCCAGCGCCGCCATACAGCCTCCGGCAATCAGGGCCGGTAAGGGATTGTTCACCGCAGCCACAGCACACCCCGCAGCAGCACAACGGCACACAGCAGCGCAATCATGAGCGGTCGCCAGAAGCGGTTCAGACTTTCGGCAAATCGTAACGACATAACCATTCATCCGTCGAACGGCGGGCCTCAAGACCGGGGAGTTTTACCCCCTTTGAATAAATCCAGCGGATATACTGCTTACAGGACGCGGGCATCTGCCCGGCATTGATAAGGCGCAGGAGCGTGGAGTTGCGAAAGTTCGTTTCACCGGCCCAGAAAATCCAGGAGGCCAGCGCCACCGTCTGACCACGGGTAAGCGGCACCTGAACATGACGATCGATAGCCGCAAAGGCCCATTTCATGTCCTTTTCCAGCAGCGCCAGACATTCTTCATCAGTTTTTGTCATCCCCGGTTTCACATCCGGGCCGGTATGGCCGTAACAGATGGTGAGGGTGCCGGTGGGATCAGTGTACGTGGTGTTTTCTTTCCCTTCCCAGTAGCCGGTGTAGTGCGTGGCAATGGTGAACGTCCCGGCTCCGGCCAGAACAAGGGCAATCAGCTTTTTACGCAGGGGCGCGGGGAGTTTTGGCATTGTTACGCTGTCTCATGGTGTTCTCTGAGTCAGCGTAACCGTGGAAAAAAGGGGGCAGGATTTGCGGAATATCAGAAAAGCCGGGGCTGCGTGCGTTCCTGATGCAGGCGACGCTGGTTGCGGATAACGGAGTAAATCTGCGTCTCTGACATCTGGTAGTGGCGGCGCAGGGTTTCAATTTTTTCGCCCTGGCTCCAGCGGGAAAAAATTTCATTATTGCGCAGTTCGGTGAAAAGGGATTCACCGACCGGGAGATAATAACCACGCCCGCCCATGTACCCGGCCTGTGCAGCCGCAACTTTACGGGCAAGCATTCCCGCCTGAGCAGGTTCAATCCCCTGACGGTGCAGTTCAGCACTGATCACATCAACCAGGTCCCGCAGCGTGCCGGGCCAGTTCTTTTTCAGCTCATCATCAGGAATGTCATCCAGACGGTCAATCAGCGCGTGCAGCTGTTCGCTGTCACCAAACATGCTCATCTGTGTTTCAGCCATACCCGCCTCCGGTCATCATTACACAAGGCAAGTTTAAAATAAAAATCCCGCGCTGTGGCGGGATTTGGGGTTAACGGGGGAATGATTTTTCATACAGCCTGCAAACGCGCTCATAACTCATCACTGTATGTGCTGGCATCCCCAGTACAGACAGCATTTTGCGGCGGTGCCAGCGTTTGAGACGCTCCAGCACATCAGAGGCCATCGCGGGGTGTTGCTCCAGCCACTGCCAGTTAGCCACACCTTCGCCGCCGTTCTGCGCGGCCGTCTGCGATTTCACCCAGTGGTTAAGGGCTGTTTCCCCGCCATCAGAGATAAAGCCCTGCCGGTGCATCACCTTCCAGATGGCGCGAATTTTGGCGGTCACCGTACCCGGTTTTAAGGCCCGGTTAACCGGTTTCTGACGCACTTTAAAACCGCGTTTTTTGAAAACATCCAGCACGCGGGATAACTCATCCGGTGACATATCCCGGCAACTGGTTTTGCCGGTGGCTTCCAGTAGTACGGATGTGTAGATCTCATCATCCAGGGCAAGCTCGCGCTTTGCCACATGAATAGCGGATATCAGTTTCCCTCTCATGCTGTATCAACACTCCTGCTGATATGATAGATATTATTTTCCCGATCGAGCTGAACCCGATACTCCGGAGGAATCACAAAAATATTAAAACCATCATCAGTTTTTATTCTTGAGTAGTATTCCCCCTTATGATATCTGGCAAGTGCATTAATCAGAGAAGTCGTCGCCAGCCCAATCAGGTATTTTTTATGAAAAATACTGATAACTTTCCGGCACAGCCATCGTGTAATGACGAATGCACCGAAAAACGATGTGATATATAAACACCAGAACAACTGCGAACTACTGTCCATTATCTTTCTCCTTATTCAGTCTTCTGCGGCATTCGGCCCAGTCATCAGGGCTTTCAAATGTATCCGGCTCGCGATTATGAGCCAGATATAACCACCGCCTACATATACTGATATTATCGCCTGTTTTAAAAAATGATGCTTCTTAGCCATCAGAGGGCGCGCCCATCCAGCGGGTAGACTATTCATTTACTTTATCCTCCATACTGGACAGAATCATCTGTATTAATGTCGGGCGTGGAGATATACGCATTTCATTAAGCGTCTGAAGGGCAGCAACAGCTGCCTGTTTATCGGTGCCTTTGGCAATTTCCGCAAGAGAATGCACAATCCATAACGGACTTAACGCCACGACTGAATCCAGAATCATGTCATCCATAATAATTTCTGGCACATCCAGTTTGTCATACTCCTTATCCATAAAAGAAACGATTTTTTCCACATCTTCCGGTTTCATGCCTCCGGCGATGAGAATTTTTCTATATTCATAAGACGATCTTAATTCAATACTCATATTCATCTCCTGTAACGCTGACAAGGACGTAATTTTTCTCATTTATGTTTTCCAGTAATACGGATATATATGTCGATAAGAAGATTCATAATAAACAGGAAGAGCGACATCCTGATAAAGAACCATATATCTGGCATCATGGACAGATTTCCTGTAACCGAAAATATAAAACCAACCACCCCAACTGGAACGATAATTGCGAAAAGTATAAGTCGCTTTATCATGGCGTTAACTCCCGTAATACAGCGTCCTCGGCGGTCCGGCGACGGTAATAAACTGCGTGAGCAGAATGTTCAGATATTCCAAACTTTTCGCCAATTTCCCGGAATGACAGACGGCGTGGGTAATCGGAATCACGCAGCGCACGTATAAGACGTACATCATCATCAGATATGCGCGTGCCGGGGCGTAACTCTCCGCACTTTGTTAATCCGGCACCAATCATTCCTGCCCGACATCTGACAGAATCTTTATTACGTCCGAGATATTCTCCCATTTGCTGGCAGGTCATTGTTCTGGCATTTTTTCGAATAAACTTATCTTCATCAGGTGTAAATCTGGGGTGTTTATATTTCAGTAACTCCGGGTATGAACTGCGCAATACACCAGTCCGGTTATATACAGCCCAGACAGTTCTTTTTATTCTGGCAGCAATATCCTTAACCGGGGTGGATGAATAAAGCGCAATCAGCAGCGCATCTTCTTCAGGTATCCACGGACGGACATGAGCGGGGGCGCGACCTTTTCGTCCCATGGGTTGTAATTTCATCATGCATCACCCCCTGACTCGCTTTTCAGCAGCATAAAACTCATCAGACAGAATTTCGGTCATTTTCCGTTTTGCGGAATCATCTTCGCACTGAAGATAAATCACATTGTCAACGCAGAACCAGTTCACGGGACCATACAATATTGCTGAGAAGTCAATGCCCAGCCAGAACAACAGGGCATCGGTTCTGGCATACGTGACGGGCGAATATTCACGCCACAGAATGTTCAGTTCATCAGAGGCAACACGCAGGGTTTTAGGGATACGTGATGTGCGCGGCGTGCAGCTCCAGCCATTCGACGCAGTCGGTTTTCTCCATAAGTCGCGATGAAAAGGATATTTGTCATCCATAAAGCGCAGCCCCTTAAAACAAAATCCACTGATACCGGATACAAATACCGACCGGCACGCAACATTCAGCACGGCCTCAAGGCGTTTTGCCTCATCCTTAACTTTCTGGCAGTCCTGCTGGTATTTTTGCCACGCAGCCAGCGCGGAAGGGTTTGATGTTTTAAAGAACATTACGCCACCTCCGCAGATATCCCGGCAGGCGCTGCTGTCCGGTCAACAATCAGGTAGCGCAGAACACGCGCGGTGATATTCCAGCCGCTTAAACCGCAGATAATGACACCCAGGCGAATGTCGATATACGCCATCACAAACTGGGGTACGCCTTCTTTCATGGCCTGCTCATCAACTTCAGCCACCACATAAACGGTTTCACAGGTCAGAACGCCCTGAGCAAATTCCCACGCCATCGACGGAATATCATGCCCCTCAATCCACGGCAGGGATTTTCTGAAGCTGCACCACTGAACATCATCAGCCGCACATTCCTGGCTGCATTTGCGACGAACCGGCTGCACCGGGCGGGGACGCGGAATATCATAAAAACCGTTACATTCCGTCAGCACGCCTGCATCAACCGCATCACGCAGAAAATAAACCATGGAGGATGGCGGCATATTCATTTTTTCAGCCAGTACACCGCAGGTCAGACGTCCGTAAATACTCAGCCAGTTTTTAACCCCTTCAAGCACTTTTGCATCAATCATGAATTATTCCTCCGTAAGCGCCACATATTCAGAATGTTTAATTTCCTGGCATTCTTCAGGAATACACCCGTTTATTTCCCTGCCATAAGCGCCTACTTTAAACACCACACACAGAGCATCACGGGAGAGCGACGGGGTCCACCAGGAGTCCGTGTTAAACATGGAGGGGATTCTCATTACCCCCAGCTTTTCACAGAGCCAGACAAGGAAATCAGGATGTTTTCTTAAATCGCGTTCAGCGGCTTCAACCATTGCGGCAATCGCCGGTCCTTCAGGGCATAACTCATCAGGTCTGGCAATAAAGCACTGTCCGTCCCCGATAAAAGCCACATCATCGCGCTTACGCCAGCCCGCAGGCAGAGCACCGGCAAAATAAAACTCACTGACTCTGTCCATGGCGAACGGCTTTAAGCGCAATCCGGCAGCGCCTGTATTTTTCAGTAATGCCCGAAGAATACTGTTGCGTAGCGGTAAAACAGTCTGTTGATATTTGGTGAAATATTTATTTGTCTGCACACGGTCTAATTTGAAATAAAAATATGCCATATTTCCGATTCCTTATTTTCAGCTTTCAGGCGCAAGCAGTCCCCTGACGCGAGCGCCATACTTAAAACGATGTGATATTTAAAGATTTAATGCGGTGTTATTTATTCAGTCCGGCGTCCTGTTCAAAAGGCTCGACATAAAAACTTTCAGCGCCTTTATTCACCTTAATACCGGCAATGCCTTTCACTGCATCCGGCTCCGCCAGGACGGCTTCCTTGTTCACTTCCTCTTTCGTGCGGATGAATCGCTCAAGCCCCATACGGCGCAGCATTTCAATCACACCTTCCACATCACGGCTGACGCTGCATGATGGCGTTCCCAGCCGCCATGACACCGTTCCGGTGGTCAGATTGACTGTTTTGGTTTTGCCGCCGTTCGTCAGCTCATCACGGTTGGTTTTGCACCAGTCCTGAATCCCTTTAAAAAGCACTTTGATTTGCTTTTTAAGATTTTCAATCTGCGGCGTATAACGGGCGGTGATTTCAGCCACCTCGTCATTCATTGCCGTTTCCAGGCGCAGCGCCTCTCGCTGAATATCGCCCAGGGTGCGGATATCACGGCTGACTTCTTCGCGGGTCTGCGGTGCGGCCTCGGCTGCGGCCTTTAATTTTGTAACGCGTTTTGCCATTTTGTTTTTCCTTATTGCAATGTATCTGGTGCGTTCTGCAAAGAACGGCGCTCAATGCTGCTTTTCACCCCCAGAGCCTGCATGGAACCCTGAAGTTCATCTGTCAGAAACTGAATAATTGTGGGGCTGTGATATTTAAGAATTTGAGCATAAACATCACAGGGTCCTGTCGGTCTGTTCTCCGTATCACGTTCGATTTTTACAGTGGCAGTAACCCTCTCCGTGATTTCCTGACTATCATTACCGGCTGGCTTTACTTCATGCATTACGTGGTTAAATTCAAAAATAACGCGTACTTTGCTCATCCTGTTGTCCTCATTTCGTCTTAATAACTCATCCGGCGTCTGACCTGATGACAGAGCCGAACCATGAAGTAACTTCATACTTCCCAGTAGACCGTACATCCGCTTATGCGGGTGGCTTTTACACGGCGGCGCAGGCCATTGGTCTGAACAGTGATTTCAATTTCACCGGTTCCCTTAACTTCGTTTACCGGCGGCGTGGTTTTCAGGGCATAACGTTGTGGGTAGCGTTTGCTGCGCTCCAGCACTGCACCGGCAAGTTCAGTCAGACGGCGTGCGCTGTTCAGGGAGTCGAATAAATTCATTTTGTTACCGCAGGATTGCATATTCATATAACACCTCATTTAGCTGACTTGTTTTGCACCAACAGAACGGCATATTCCACTGTAAACCTCTGTCGCACCTTCGCGATCAAGTCCGGCAGATATCACCATTCGCGTGCGGTCATTAAATTCAAAAAGTAAATCGCCACATTCTTTATTTTCGGCCAGTGAAATCACTTTCACGTTATCGAAATTCACCAGGTAAAAGCGTCCGTAGATATCAGGAATATTAAATGCAGCCATAATCACACCTGTGAGAGTAATTCAGGGTTGGTATAAACCTCTTTAAAGGCCGCATTAATATGTTTTTCTGTCAGCGCGGCACCTTCACCGCTGGCGGTGATCCACGCCTGGTTAAGCGTATGTGTCAGAACGCGTAAGGCTCCCGGCTTTTCAGCGATAGCCTGCATGACAGCCAGCTCGGCCTCACCACTAATCCCCCATGCCCTGGCAATAGCCAGCACATCCGCCTTTTTGGCCTTGCGAAGTTGTTTTGTACGGGCAAGACGGCTGAACAGGCGCGATAAATCATCAACGGTGCGGCGTCCACCCTTAAACAGTCCGCGCGGGTTACCAATAAGCACCATCCCGATCCCCGTGGCGTCCTGGATTGCACGCAGTTGTTCCAGACCGTCAATACCAAGATGATCCGCCTCATCAACAATCACCAGTCCACGAGTTCCCATCAGGCGACGGCGGATGGCGCGGGATAACGCCCCCTTGTTCGCGCGGGTGTAATCAATCCCCAGTTCCTCTGCCAGCTCCAGCATACACTCCGTGACGCTGGAATGCGCGGGCGACAGGGTGATCATCCAGGTGTTCGGTTGCTCCTGACAGTAATTGCGGGCCGTGGCCGTTTTACCCACACCCGGTACGCCCACAATGACGTTAATACAGCCCATCAGGCGAACCGCCTGAAACAACGCGCGCAGCTCCTGGACTGTCTGCGTTTCCACAAACTGCGGCGGTTCCGGCAGTGCGCTTTGTTTATTCCAGTTCTCATACCAGGAACGCAGGGAAGCAGCCACAGCAGCGTTATCGCCTTTATATTTTCCCTTACGGAAAGCCGATAATGTGCCGTCGGAAATTCCCGCCTCTCTGGCGATGGCATACTGCGTCAGTACGCCGCCATCAATAAGTTCATCAATGGTCTTGATTACATCGTTTATATCGGTCATATTATTACCTCGCGTTTGTGTAGTTCCTTTGTTTAATCAAATAACCTGAGTCGCCGCTCGGGTTATTTTTTTATTTCAGGCCAGAGGGTCATTTTCTTTTAATTTCGCTTCAAGCAGCTGCAATCCCCGCTGGAAATTACGCTCGTATTCTTCATCAGGTTCATCCTCAGCGACCGGTTGCTGAACGGTCACTGTATTACCCACAGGGCGGTATATATTTTCCAGCCATGGCTCCTGTGGCTTGTGCTCCAGCACGTTGACAACCTCATCCTCGGCATCACGGATTTTTTCCTCTGCGCGTTTACGCATACCTTTAAGGCGCTGCTGCTGTTTGTAGTATTCCGCGCTGACCGGGAAGGCTTCGCGTTTATTGCCGTCCCATACCGCCTCGCAAATCACGCTGCCATCCGGGCGACGCACGGTAATTCGTTCGGCATCATGAATGTCATAGCTGATAAGCACTTTGCGGCCATGTTCATCACGCAGCTCGGGCGCGTAGTAAATATTATTCAGCCAGCGTATTTCACAGCGTCTTACAGGGCGTTCCACCATCGGCCGGAACATGTCCCGCAGTTCAACATCGGACAGCCATTCAATTTCCGTGTCCTCTTCCGCCAGGCGTTTTTTTCTGAACTCCGCCGGGCTGTAATGTTTGCCGTTCGGCTTCATGGGTAATTCATCGTGCGGCCGGCTGTTGTACCACTCAACGCCGTCACGAATGGCATCAATCAGTTCAGACCAGGACGGTAAATCACGCATCGCTGACTGCTGCCGGGCGTTCAGCCGCTTGCCCTGTTGCAGGGCAGTGAATGCCGAGCGTAAATCGCGGTTGGTTTTACGTAACGTCTCGCGATCTGCACCTTTCCCGAAATAGGTGCGGTATTTACGGGCTATGCGCATCGGTAATGTGCGGTTAAGCCGTTCGATAATGCCCCGTCCCTGCGGGTTACCGGCAATCCCGGTCGGGTGATTAATCCCCAGTCGCGGCAGTATCCCCACAATCTCCTTATCCAGGACGTCGGCGGTTTCCCCCGAGCCATTATCCGAGTAATACAGAAACGGTTTGCCGTGATGTCGAATACCGTGCTGTATGGCACCGGCTACGGCGAAAACATTTTCAGCCAGGTCAAGGCTCCAGCCCACCACAAAGCGCGTGCCACCATCGATAACAAAGGTCACTTCCGGTGCGAATGGCCGCCCGTGAACCGGGTGCGCGCATTTCAGCTTCATGCCGTGACCGTCACCAATCCAGACATAATTCACCGGCATTTTTGACCAGTCGCGGCGCGTGAATCCCTCAAGCTGGCGGTATTCACTGCCGGTCACCCGGCCTTTTTGTTTCACCACTTCCGGCAGTTTCTTCATCGCGCGGCGAATGGTGTCATAAGAGGGCATGATATCGAGCATATAAGGCTCATCAGCGTGCCGGTGCTGCCATTCAGCAACAAAATCCTCGTAAGCCTCGGTCATTGGTCGGCCGTTTGACTGGCGATACTGCGCCAGAAACTCGGGCAACCAGCTAATATCTTCGGCTTTTATTTCCTGGCGTTTACCCGGTGCCAGTAAAAGCAGGCGTTCAGCGGCGTTCTGTGCCTTGTTAAAGGCCGCAATCCAGCGTTTCAGCGTTATTTCACTCAACACGCGGCTGTTTCCCTTTTTGGCGTTCGCCGTTTCAACCATTGCCACAATGCGTTCGTCCAGTTGTGATCGTGCCAGGCTGTTAACGAGGAACCGGATAGCCTTAGCGCAACTAAAGCCGGGTTGTTGCGCGATTTTCAGCGCCTCGCTGACGATCGCTATTCGTGCCTCTGCCACTTTACGTTGGTTTTCAGTCAGGGCATTGAGGCGTTCGACCATCAGTTGGGGTGATCCGCGATATGCCTCCACCGCATCAACCACGGCAGGTGAGCGTCTGGCCTTTGTCACCACCGGAGCCGGTGATTCATCGGCTTTTTGCGTCATCAGTTGCAGGGCATAACGTTCACGCAATACTTGTTGTGCGCCAGAAGGCAAACAATCGATATTAAATTCGATTGCTTTTGTCCCCTTACGTTTGCGTAACATGGCTGCATTTCCCGCAGCTGCTTTTGTGAGTCGATGGCGAATGTTATGTTCCATCATTGGTAAATCAGGAAGACCAACACATTCTTTTGCTGTTACCCACATACATCCCCCATCAAGCCACTTCTCTGGCGTCCACCTGGTATCTGCTGGGCCAGATTACAGCAGGTTCAACCCCTATTTTTTCGGCGATGGCGGCTTCGTATTTACGGCACTGGCGGTAAAACACATTGCGCATTGATCCGCTTTTTAATCCTAACTCCCTTTCCAGTTCAGGGAGGTCTGTGCCTTTGTTTTCAAGGGCTGCATATACCGCTTTAGCAGACCAGTCACACCCCTCTCGAACAAACAAATTATTCGATGCTTGTCTGGATACCCTCATTGTGTGATCCTCTCATGTTTACCTAAACCGATAATCAAAACCGGTTATCGATTTAGGTAAACGATACTCGAACAATAATCCGAGATCAAGCTTTTTGTTCGGTTTATTGTTTGGTTTTTCTTTTGTGCGTTTTTGCAGGAAAACCATTTTTATGACAAACAGTTATGAAGAAAAAACCGATGTAAAAAGGGAAAAGTTAGATCGGATTATTAGCCGGAGCACAATAAACCGCTTTGGTGAAAGGCTCAAAGTGGCCATGAAAGGGATGAGTAATGCCGAATTAGCGAGACGAAGTGGCATGTCCGAAACAACAATAAGGAAATATCTACAGGGAAAGATTTACCCTGCACTTGATAGCCTGGCTATTGTTGCTGACGCTTGCGGGGTATCTCTGACTTGGCTCGCGACTGGAGAACAACAAGCAAACCAAACAATAGTTCGAGATGATGCTAAACAAAATTATGACAATGAGTATGAATTACTCATTCACTTACTTCATAAGCTCAAAAAAGAAGAATGTGTATTACTGGTTGATTTCATATCGCGTGAGGGCGTAAACACCCTTATAAGATTGGTGGCAATGAATGCCTCTACGATCAGCCAGGATGCCGTAGAAAGCATCATTGATACGTTACCGTTACGTCCAGTGCTAAAAAATGCAATAAAAGTAGGAATGGCGGGAAGCGAAGACACTGACAAAGAGATTTTGCGCGTTATTGAGAAGTACAACTCGAGCAATAACGCCACCCAGGAATCAAGGGCAGTGACAGTAAAGAAAAATGTTGTTGGTTAAGCGCCATCGCTATCATGAGGTGGTGCTGTAAATACATATAGAGATCATATGACTCATCCCAAGATAATCACGCTATTGAATAGTAATTCATGATGATTATCATACTGATTATAGTTAGATCGATTATGTGAGCATTTTGGCAGTTTGAAGATGTTTTGAAGAAGATTTTAAGGGTAAATTAGCAGTATCAAATGTGTCGCCGTTTTTTGATCTTTTGACTATTTGTTGAGCAGTCGGTATCAAAAAGAGTTTTCCGTCCGAACTATACATCACCTGTTTTATTTCAGCATCTTACAGGTGATTTCACCTCCTTTCACTAAAAGCCTTGTCGGTATCAAATGATTAACCTGGTTACAGGTTACCTTCGGTGCTGTCCTCAACCAGAGTGCCATTGTCTTCAGTATGATTGTCTGCCTTCACATCCATCCACGTCAGTTG
>NZ_PTRF01000027.1:0-33346 GCF_002965705.1 Escherichia sp. MOD1-EC6842
GAGCGGTAGTTCAGTCGGTTAGAATACCTGCCTGTCACGCAGGGGGTCGCGGGTTCGAGTCCCGTCCGTTCCGCCACTTATTAAGAAGCCTCGAGTTAACGCTCGAGGTTTTTTTTCGTCTGTATTTCTATTATTGCCAAAATCGCAAAAATCCTCTGCATTTTACGCTCTTTTTCCGCAACAGTTTGAAGCCCATAATCATCTCAGTTAACGAACATAGCATTAGAAGAGGCATATTATGGCTGTCCCTGCATTTGGTTTAGGTACTTTCCGTCTCAAAGACGACGTTGTTATTGCATCTGTGAAAACGGCGCTTGAACTTGGCTATCGCGCAATTGATACCGCACAAATCTATGATAACGAAGCTGCAGTAGGTCAGGCGATTACAGAAAGCGGCGTGCCACGTAATGAGCTCTATATCACCACTAAAATCTGGATTGAAAATCTCAGCAAAGACAAACTGATCCCGAGTCTGAAAGAGAGCCTGCAAAAATTGCGTACCGATTATGTTGATCTGACGCTAATCCACTGGCCGTCACCAAACGATGAAGTCTCTGTTGAAGAGTTTATGCAGGCGTTGCTGGAAGCGAAAAAACAAGGGCTGACGCGTGAAATCGGTATTTCCAACTTCACGATCCCGTTGATGGAAAAGGCAATTGCTGCTGTTGGCGCTGAAAACATCGCTACCAACCAGATTGAACTCTCTCCTTATCTGCAAAACCGTAAAGTGGTCGCCTGGGCTAAACAGCACGGCATTCATATTACTTCCTATATGACGCTGGCTTATGGGAAGGCTCTGAAAGATGAGGTTATTGCTCGTATCGCAGCTAAACACAATGCGACCCCGGCACAAGTAATTCTGGCGTGGGCAATGGAGGAAGGCTACTCAGTAATACCGTCTTCCACTAAACGTGAAAACCTGGAAAGTAATCTTAAGGCACAAAGTTTACAGCTTGATGCAGAAGACAAAAAAGCGATCGCCGAACTGGATTGCAACGACCGCCTCGTAAGTCCGGAAGGTCTGGCTCCTGAATGGGATTAAGCCTCTCTGACAGCTCCTGCGGGAGCTGTTTTTATATGCTCGCTAAGGAAATCGATAAAGGCCCGGATGCGAGTACTTACCGCGCGGTCGCTGTAATAGACGGCGCTGAAGGGCATTTCCACTGGCAACACTTTATCTGCCATTAACTCCACCAGTTCACCACGAGCAATTTCTCTGTCGATCATATAGTCGGACAAACACGCAATCCCGTTGCCACTCAGGCAAAGCTGTTTCAGTGTTTCTCCACTATTGGATGACAAACCGTACTTCACCTCATGTAATTGTCCATCACTACAGGCTATCGGCCAGGTATTGAGGGAAGCGGGTTCAGTAAATCCCAGGCAAACATGTTGCTTTAAATCGTCGATAGTTTCTGGCTTCCCGTAGCGGGCAATATAGTCGGGGGAGGCGATAATTTTTCGATAACTGTTAAATAACGGCCTGGCTCGTAAGCTGGAATCCGTTAACGTACCGGCGCGTATCGCGACATCCACTTTTCTTTCGATTAAATTAATAATCGTTTCGGAGGAGACTAGCGATAAAGTGACTTCCGGATAGCGTTCGCGGAAAGGCTTAATTAACGGCATCAGAAAGTGTAGTACCACGGGGGTTGCGGCATCGATCCGTAACAGTCCGCGCGGTGTATTACGCGTCTCCATAATTTCTGATTCTGCCGCTGCCATCTCCTGCAAAATTGACTGTACGCGACGAAAATAACGCTCGCCTTCTTCCGTCAGGCTAAGTTGTCGTGTGGTTCGATTAAGTAGGCTGACGCCAAGTTTCATTTCCAGCTTTTTTACCGCACGGCTGACTGCTGAGTTTGCTTGCCCTAATTGTTCCGCTGCCCGGCTAAAGCTGCCGCTTTCGACGACCGAAACAAAAATGGCGAGTTCTTCCGACGTGGCTTTCATTTTTGCTCCTGTTGCAAAATAGAAGAGATATTTTGAATTTATTTGTTATTAAACCATCAGGATACGTAATATGTCATCCGATTTAATGTTCTCAATAATGAGCAAAATTCTGTGCGGTGTAAGCACTTGCTTACATAACAATATACAATTGCTCGTTGAAAGAGTGAGCTAAAATCCCTATAACAGTAGAACCCTCCCGAGTGCGGAAGGGTTGACGTAATAGAGGTTTCAAAGTCAAAAGTGCGAAAAAATACCTATGCCATGCGCTATGTAGCTGGACAACCTGCGGAAAGGATCTTACCGCCGGGGTCATTTGCGAGCATCGGCCAGGCGTTACCACCCGGAGAACCGTTAAGTACCGAAGAGCGTATTCGGATCCTGGTGTGGAACATTTACAAACAGCAACGCGCTGAATGGTTGTCGGTATTAAAGAACTACGGCAAAGATGCACATCTGGTGTTATTGCAGGAAGCGCAGACAACGCCAGAGTTAGTGCAGTTTGCGACCGCTAACTATCTTGCTGCCGATCAGGTGCCCGCTTTTGTTCTGCCACAACATCCTTCCGGCGTAATGACCCTTTCGGCAGCGCATCCGGTGTATTGCTGCCCGTTACGCGAACGTGAACCTATTTTACGTCTGGCGAAATCGGCACTGGTGACGGTCTATCCATTACCTGACACCCGCCTGTTGATGGTAGTCAATATCCATGCGGTCAACTTCAGTCTGGGCGTGGATGTTTATAGCAAGCAGTTGCTTCCTATTGGCGATCAGATAGCCCACCACAGCGGTCCGGTCATTATGGCGGGAGATTTCAATGCCTGGAGCCGTAGAAGGATGAACGCGTTATATCGCTTTGCGCGAGAAATGTCGCTGCGCCAGGTGCGTTTTACTGATGATCAGCGCCGCCGGGCGTTTGGTCGCCCGCTCGATTTTGTTTTCTACCGTGGTCTGAATGTCAGCGAAGCTTCCGTACTGGTTACGCGCGCTTCTGATCACAATCCGCTACTCGTTGAATTCAGTCCCGGCAAGCCTGATAAATAAGGTATGTCAGGTCTGCCACAGGGCAGACCAACGTTTGGCGCTGCCTTTTTATACTCAAACAACAAAAGGACAGTGCAATGACAACACAATCCCACCATGAGCACGTAGAAAAGCAATTTAGCTCGCAGGCCAGTGAATATTTAACCAGTGCCGTGCATGCATCCGGGCGCGACTTACAGCGCCTGGCGGCGTGTCTGGCAGAGTATCCTGACGCTTGCGTACTTGATATGGGCTGTGGAGCAGGACATGCCAGCTTTGTCGCTGCGCAAAACGTGCAGGAAGTGGTGGCGTATGACTTATCTTCCCAAATGCTGGATGTTGTTGCACAGGCTGCAGATACCCGACAACTGAAAAATATCACCACCCGCCAGGGGTATGCCGAAAGCCTGCCTTTTGCCGATCACACCTTTAATATTGTTATTAGTCGTTATTCTGCTCACCACTGGCATGATGTCGGTGCGGCATTGCGTGAAGTGAATCGGGTCTTGAAGCCCGGCGGTATGCTGATTGTGATGGACGTAATGTCTCCGGGTCACCCGGTACGCGATATTTGGTTACAGACGATAGAAGCATTGCGCGATGCTTCTCACGTGCGTAATTACGCCAGCGGTGAGTGGTTGACGTTAATCAATGAAGCATATCTGCTTGTCGATAATGTGATCACCGATAAATTACCTCTGGAATTCTCTTCGTGGGTTGCGAGAATGCGTACGCCAGAAGTGTTAGTGGACGCTATTCGCGTTTACCAACAGAGCGCATCGACAGAGGTGAAAACGTATTTTGCCTTGCAGAATGATGGCTCTTTCACCAGTGATATCATCATGGTTGAAGCACATAAAGCGGCATAAATAAAAAAGGCACCGGGGGAATCGGTGCCTTTCTGTTATCTGGTTTGTCAGGAATCTGGCATATTGTTGTTTTTCACAAACAACGTCAGCTTGTCGCCTGGTTGCAGATTCGCAGTATCGCTGTTCCAGCGCATCACATCTTTGATGTTTACGCCGTGACGCTTAGCAATGCTTGAAAGCGAATCACCTTTGCGCACACGATACGTAATGCTATCGCTGTTGTTTGCCAACCGCTGTGCGCTACTACCAGCGCCAATTGTCAGACTTTGACCTGGTTTCAGCTTAGAACCGCGCAGATTGTTCCACTGCTGCAAATTCTTTGTGCTTACGCCGAGACGTGAAGCGATGCTTGAAAGCGTGTCGCCAGAGCGTACGGTGTAAACGCGGCTATTAAGCGGCGTATTGTCGGCAACCAGTGTCGACTGTACGGCAGCAATTTCGCCTGAAGCCAGAGATTCACGCAGTTGATCTGCATGTTTCTTTGGCACCATCACGTACTGTGGACCACTTGCGCCCAGCGTGGAGCCTTTCACGCCAGCGTTGAAGGTCTTCAGTTTGCTGACGGAAATTCCCGCCATATCTGCAACCTTCGCCATTTCAACCGGGCTACTCAGGTGTACACGCGCCAGAGCACGGCTTTCATCGGTCGTCGGCAGACGTACACCATAACGCTTGCTGTTTTTGAGAATATCACTCAATGCCAGCATCTTAGGCACGTACTGCTTCGTTTCCTGCGGCAACGGTAACGACCAGAAGTCCGTGGATTTCCCACGCGCTTTGTTCGTTTTAATTGCCTTCATGACCCGACCTTCGCCGCTGTTATAAGCCGCTACGGTCAGAAGCCAGTCGCCGTCAAACATCTTGTTCAGACGCTGCATCATGTTCAGCGCGGCAGTTGTTGAAGCAACAACATCGCGACGCGCGTCATAATTGCGGGTCTGTTTCAAACCATAATTGCGCCCCGTGCTCGGAATGATCTGCCAGATGCCTGCGGCATTGGCGCCAGACGTCGCGTGAGGATCAAAAGCGCTCTCCACTATGGGTAGTAGTACCAGTTCCATAGGCATGTTACGTTTTTTAACTTGCCCGGCTATCCAGTACATATACGGCTCTGCCCGTAAAGTTACATCGTGGAGATAGCTCTTATTGCGTAAATATTTCTGTTTCTGTTCGCGAATCCGGTCGTTTTCCGGAATTCCCATCTTTAGCTCGTCGCCTATGAAAGCCCACAAGTCACCATCCGGCGCGATAGACGTCCCATCGTCCATCCATCGTGCCTGACTTGTAAACTTTGCTGCTTCCCCTTGACCAGCTGCAGAAAGGCTCTGTGCGTGCTGTTGAACGTTACCAGTACTCTGGCAACCCACGAGCAGGACAGAGGCGAGTAATATCGCTTTTGCCTTCATGTGTGTGTCAATAGTTGCTTAAAAGACGACCGATCATAACGGCGAACGAAGCTGATGACAAGAAAGTTTTATCAGAATCTATCTTTCTTTGACCTTAACCAGGCAAAACGTTCTTCAGGTTGTTGCAATAATGTTTCTTTATTAATTACATTAATTAAATCAATATCTTCTGTTCTCAAAAAAACATTATTTTGCCGCTCATTTTTCAGAATTACGGGTAGTGTTATTTGATTTTTTGCCCGTAACTCCTTAACTTTACGATAATAATCATTTATAGACAAATCGTGCGGAAGAATGCTCAAAGCAAACTTCATATTTGATAAAGTATATTCGTGAGCGCAACACACCAGAGTATCGTCAGGAAGTTCACTTAATTTTTTAAGTGATTGATACATCTGTGATGCAGTGCCTTCGAATAGTCTACCGCAACCGCCAGAAAACAGAGTGTCGCCACAAAATAGATAAGGTTCGCTAAAGTAACAGATATGTCCTAAAGTGTGACCTGGCGTAGCAATTACACTAAATTCATGCCCCAAAACGAAGGCAGTATCGCCATCTTTGACTACCTGCGTTGTTCCCTTATCTTGTGTCTCTTCTGGCCCATACACCACAATTTGCGGATACTTTTCTACCAGTTCTTTTACACCGCCAACGTGATCGTGGTGATGGTGGGTGAGGAAAATCGCTACTGGTTGCCAGTTGTTAGCTGAAATCGCCTTTAATACGGGTTCTGCCTCTCCTGGGTCGACAATCAGGCAACGACCTGCTTCATCAGACAAAACCCAGATGTAATTGTCATCAAAGGCGGAAATACTGTTAAGATTCATATATTACCTCTCAGTGCGAAACGGAAGGTTGTGATGAAACCGGCAAGGATCCCCCAAACTGTCGTGGCTCCTGATTGCTGGGGCGATTTGCCCTGGGGAGAGCTTTATCGCAAGGCGCTGGAACGCCAGCTCAACCCGTGGTTCGCTAAAATGTATGGTTTTCATCTGCTTAAGATTGGCAATTTAAGCGCAGAAATCAATTGCGAAGCGTGCGCGGTTTCTCATCAAGTGAATGTTTCAGCGCAAGGAATGCCCGTCCAGGTGCAGGCGGACCCACTTCATCTTCCTTTTGCCGATAAATCCGTCGATGTTTGTCTACTGGCGCATACATTGCCGTGGTGCACTGATCCGCATCGTTTATTGCGCGAAGCCGATAGGGTATTGATTGATGATGGCTGGCTGGTTATTAGCGGCTTCAATCCCATCAGTTTAATGGGATTACGCAAACTTGTGCCGGTATTGCGAAAAACATCGCCCTATAACAGCCGGATGTTTACTCTGATGCGGCAACTGGACTGGCTCTCTTTGTTGAATTTTGAAGTGCTACACGCCAGCCGTTTCCATGTTCTCCCGTGGAACAAGCACGGTGGAAAACTATTGAGCACGCACATTCCTGCGCTTGGTTGCTTACAACTTATTGTTGCCCGGAAACGGACTATTCCTTTAACGCTAAATCCGATGAAACAGAGTAAAAACAAACCGCGAATTCGCCAGGCGGTCGGTGCCACCCGGCAATGTCGTAAACCACAGGCTTAAACTTCGACTTGATAGCCCGTATCTTCCAGCGTGGGATTCATTGCCGCAGCACGAGCCAGTTCATCACAGCGTTCGTTTTCCGGGTGTCCGGCATGGCCTTTTACCCATTCCCATTTGATTTGATGCTGTCCCAGCGCGGCATCAAGACGTTGCCAGAGATCGACATTTTTTACCGGTTTTTTGTCTGCGGTTTTCCAGCCACGTTTTTTCCAGTTATGGATCCACTGGGTAATCCCCTGGCGGACATACTGGCTGTCGGTACTCAAAATGACTTCGCAATGTTCTTTTAACGCTTCCAGCGCGACAATAGCAGCCATCAACTCCATACGGTTATTGGTGGTGCGGGTGTAGCCTGCGCTAAAGGTTTTCTCGCGTCCGCGATAACGTAAAATAGCGCCGTAACCCCCAGGTCCTGGATTACCCAGACACGAACCATCGGTGAAAATTTCTACCTGTTTAAGCATCTCTGGTAGACTTCCTGTAATTGAATCGAACTGTAAAACGACAAGTCTGACATAAATGACCGCTATGAGCACTGCAATTACACGCCAGATCGTTCTCGATACCGAAACCACCGGTATGAACCAGATTGGTGCGCACTATGAAGGCCACAAGATCATTGAGATTGGTGCCGTTGAAGTGGTGAACCGTCGACTGACGGGCAATAACTTTCACGTTTATCTTAAGCCCGATCGGCTGGTGGATCCGGAAGCCTTTGGCGTACATGGTATTGCCGATGAGTTTTTGCTCGATAAGCCTACGTTTGCCGAAGTAGCTGATGAGTTCATGGACTATATTCGTGGCGCGGAGCTGGTGATCCATAACGCAGCGTTCGATATCGGCTTTATGGACTACGAGTTTTCGCTGCTCAAGCGCGATATTCCGAAGACCAATACCTTCTGTAAGGTCACCGATAGCCTTGCGGTAGCGAGGAAAATGTTTCCTGGTAAGCGCAACAGCCTCGATGCGTTATGCGCCCGCTACGAAATAGATAACAGCAAGCGTACATTGCACGGGGCATTACTCGATGCCCAGATCCTTGCGGAAGTTTATCTGGCGATGACCGGTGGCCAAACGTCGATGGCTTTTGCGATGGAAGGTGAAACACAACAGCAACAAGGTGAAGCAACAATTCAGCGCATTGTGCGCCAGGCAAGTAAGTTACGCGTTGTTTTTGCGACGGATGAAGAGCTAGCAGCGCATGAAGCTCGTCTCGATCTGGTGCAGAAGAAAGGCGGAAGCTGCCTCTGGCGGGCATAAATACATGTAAAAGGTGCTAAAAATAGCGAGTTGGGCGATTTTTGCAGCAAACGATTCAAAAGATGAGAAAAACAATTGACGAAGGGCGAGGCAATCCGTAGTATTCGCCTCGTTCCCAACGGAATAAAACGCGGAGCGGTAGTTCAGTCGGTTAGAATACCTGCCTGTCACGCAGGGGGTCGCGGGTTCGAGTCCCGTCCGTTCCGCCAATATTTAGAAAGCCTGAATCAGCAATGGTTCAGGCTTTTGTCGTTTCTGGCTTTCGGGATTTTTCACCCCGGAAGTTAAATGGATTTAATCCAGAAAATAGTTACACTATATAATGACCAGTAGTTATAAGTTCTGGTCATTTTGGTTATTCCTGCGCATCCCACTTCTCCAGCAGTTCTGCTGGAACTTCATTGATTATCTCCGAAAAGCGTTTACCGACCAGTCGTTCCGCCTGACGCAACAAAGGAATGGTCGGACTGCTTGGTTCACTGTGCTCAAACCAGCGGCGGATGACTCGCAGGCGTTTCAGTGCGTCGTTCCGATCGCTGATTTGCTGTGGCTCTGCGATGATCTTTGCGGTCGTTTCGGCTGGTATATCCACTGTGGGAGCGACATGCCCTGCTAGTGTCAGTCTGGTATTATCGATAGCAGCATACTTCGGCTGATCAGCCTGCGGTTTTGGTTGTGGGATTTCTGGCGTAGTGGTCTGTACCGCCCCAGGCAACAGGGTCAGCAGTTGCGTCAGACGCGAAAAGTCCGGGGCCAGGTCATTCAGCGTTTCACGAGCATGGTGTTGCAGTCGCTCAGTGATCTCGGCGGCCTGGCGAAATGTGTCCAGCGGCAGTGCGCCGCGTGCTTCCAGGTCGGCCAGTTGCTGACGTACTGATTCCGGTGCCAGCGCATCCGCCGGGCGTGATGCAGACAGCGAACGTTCCACATCCCGAACCTGAAGGCGCATGGCGGCGTTGTTTGATAGCGTAATGCCACGAATATCAGCCATTACGCCTTCGTGGTCCAGTAGCGCCGACAGCGCGTTACTGCGTGCTACAGCCGCATCTTCGGCGGTGGTATCTTCAGCCGTAAGCAGTTGTGGATGGATGGTGTCCGGGTTTGTGACACACAACGTTTCCAGAAGCGTGAGTGTCTCCACCAGCCCTCTGGCTCCGGCCTGCTGGATACGGCAACGCAGCAGGACAACCAGGATGCGGATATCTTTACTGCGTGCCAGCAGGCGGCGGGCGTCCCGCTCCAGCTCCGCCCAGTTAATAGTTTCCGGTGTACTGACAAAATCGCCATATTGCGCCTCTTCACGCGCTAAGGCGCGGGTGAACAGCAATAGGTACTCTGGATCATACTCCAGATCCGGGCCGCAGGGGCATTCAGCCGAAATAGGGTCAGACAGGGGGGTATCCATTAAATTATCCTCAGTGTGCCAGATAGTGTTCAGGTTCGAAAATCATGCCCGTCACCGGGTTGTCGTGCAGGGCTTTCCCTGCCCAGGCGGTCCAGCCAAGCTGATATGGACCGCCAGTAACAGCCGGAGGAGCTGCGTGTGGTTTAAGCTGTAGCTCAATTTCCCAGCAGTATTCAAACCCGGTAAATGCACGAACCAGTTCCGTTAGTACTGGCAGGTTATTACCACCAGGCAGGAAACGCCGGTAGTCAGCCAGTGTCAGCGGGCCAATCACCAGCCGGAACTTATATTGCATGTCCGGCACGGCCTGGCCGATGAGTGCGCCGTTGCCAATGACGGAAGAGGGGGCTGGTATCCCCAGTCGGGTAATTTCATCATCAGCCACCGTTATCCAGTGCAGGACATACTCTTGTATCCGGAAAGGCACACTGAAATAGTGCGCCAGCGTGGCGGCCAAGCCGTCCGGGTTGCGGGATTCGCGCACCAGATGGGCCGATGCCGCCAGGCGAACGTGATCCGGCAGCGAGCTATCTGCACTTTCCCGTAAATCCTGCCCGCTGAGGCTGGCGATATAAAAGGCAAAACGGTCATATTCCTGTTTATCCAGACCGCCCCCGGCGGACTGGGCGCTGCGCCATGCCTGATAAAACTGCGTCAGCCAGCGGTGATGAAAAAGATCGGTAAAACGGGTCAGGGTCGGATCGCAGCGGCTTTCGGTCCGATTGCGCGCGAGCTCAGTGTAATGCAGTGGCAGCGGACCGTTCGGCCCCCACAGTCCAAGGCTGTAAAGGCTAAGGTGCAGGCGTCCTTGCTGCCAGCTCACATTGGCGATTTCCCGTGGCGCAAAGGTCAGTGTAGGTGTTTGTCCCAGGCGAAATTTTTCCATACCTGGTTGCCAGGCACTACCTGCAGGGACGGTACACAACTGCACATCCACGCGGCGCATCAGGTTCAGAAAACCATAGCGCCAGGGCGTTTTCTGCGCTTGGGTGAAATCGCCGCTCATACACTTCCCCGTAGTCCGGCTCTGACCGGCCAGGTCATAATTTTCCCACGTTGCATACTGTGCAGCGTCATCTGCGAGAAGGTATTAATGGAAACATGACGAGCGATATATTGCTCCAACACCAGACCGAACAGATACGGGCTAATACCAGAGAATCCGTCTTCATCCACCGTCAGCTCACAACTGACGCCGCGACCATAAACCAGCAGCCCGGAACCGGGCAGACGGCGGGTAACAGGCGTTGTTTTACAGCCAATCAGGCTGCGTACCTGACGCGACTGCGGACTGTCATGCGCCGGAATAAACAGGTTCAGCAGATCGCGCAGTGCCTGACCGCCGGTGCGGTGATCCAGATCGGCCAGCGGCAGATAATTAAAGGATAACTGGCGGATCAACCGCCAGGCCATTTCACGTTCCGCCAGTGGTGGCTGTGGTGGACGAGGTGGACGGATAAGCCCCACACCTGCCACAGGGATGGCCGCATCCACGGTCAGATCGTCCCGGCCATTGCGTGCGATAAGACAGGGCAGATCGCGGTTGGTGACCATGGCAGTGATGGTGATATGGCGCAGATTTTCCGGGTATGGGGCTTCATACTGGTCAACCAGCGACAGGAATACTTCCGAACCCGTATAGGGTGTGCGGGTGCCGTAGCGGCGGGCGTTCTCAGACAACCGACGCGGCTCCCGGCGCAGGGAAAAATAACGCCCATGATTGCCTTCATCATTATTGCGGGTGTGGTAGAGCGGGCGAAATGTCATCTTCCGCGTGGTGTCGGCTTCCAACCCTTCCACTTCCTGGACCGAAAACACCTCATAGTCGAGCGGATGGGTTCTGTCCACCACCAGGTGCTGCTCCGTCGTGCTGTGTGTGATATCGATCCGGGCGGTGACGCGGGGAAACAGGTTGATCACCGGGGTACAGAACAGGCTGAACTGTGCAGCATTTGTCTGGTGGATCAGCCAGTCTGGCGGCAGGCGGTTCAGTAAGATAACAATTTCCGCCACGCCGCTGTGAATTTTTTGTAACCCGGCAGACAGACCCGTCGGGGTGAAAAAATAAAAGCGTTCCGGGCAGGCAAAATATTCATGCAACAGGTTATGGCCGTGGAACACGTTCCACGCCAGCGGCAATAGCCCTTGATCCGGCTCCAGACCCTCGTACATGACGGGCTGTTTCAGATTCACATCCAGTACTCCGTCAAAATGACCCGGAACGCCAGCCAGTGTGGCAATGGCGCTGGTGTGCAACAGTTCGAACAGGTGTGAGGTCGTGCGCTCCTCGCCGCAGAGATAGAGCGGCAGCTTGTCCAGCCCGGCAAGCTGGCTGAAGGTCAGTTCACCGAAGGTGCGCAGGGTAATGCGTAGTGCTCCGGCGACGTGAATGTTAGCTGGCAGGTAGCGGTGCAGGGCGGGCATATCCGGCGGCGCGGCGGTCAGGCGCGCCTCTTCGATGGCAAGCGGCCACAGTGTCACATCCTGGCTGCTGCGAAACTGGCAGGCGGCGCTTTCACCTTCCGGAATGGAGGAAAAAAAGGCAGTGTTGCGTGGGACGGTGAATCCCTTCGCCAAATCACCTTCTTCCGGATCGGGATGTAGTTGTGCCACGCTCATTGAGGGGGTTGGGGTGATGTAATTGGGACTGACGACCTCCAACAAACGCTGGGTGAAGCGGGGAAATTCAGCGTCAATTTTAAGCTGCGTGCGGGCGGTCAGGAAGCTGAAAGCTTCGATCATACGCTCCACATAGGGATCGGCAATATCCGCTCCCTGCATTCCCAGACGGGCGGCGATTTTGGGATGACGGGCGGCAAATTCGGCTCCCGTTTCCCGCAGGTAGCTCAATTCGCGGTTGTAGTATTCCAGTAGCCGTGGCTCCATCACTCACCCTCTATATTAATAAAACGTAATGCGGCTGTGCTCCATATCCAGCGCACTACGTACCCGGAATGCTGTCGGATACGGCTGCGTGAGGATCTCACCGCAAATTTCAAACTGTAATGTGTTATGGCCATTCTGGCGTTGTTCATCCTGTAGCGGGATGATTTGCAGTGTGGAGGTCTTCAGCCGGGGTTCAAACCGGGTAATAGTACGCAAAATGGCTCTGCGGATATCATCCCACTTATGTTCATACAAAAAGCTCCCCGCCAGCGGCGGCAGGCCGTAGTTCACTACGGAAGCAGCCGCCTGCGGGTAACGCGCGGCATCAATATCATCTTCATGGCTGATGGTGTTGAGCAGAAACGACAAATCCCGGCGGATGATCTCTTTAAGCTGAGCTGGGCTAACACTGATATCGTGGTCGCGCTTCTGGTTTGGGGTGTCGTCGCACAGGCGGTCAAACAGAGTGGGTAGTAAGTGTTTGCCCGGGCGCTGGTGGGAGGCATTCATGCATCTTGGCCTTCAGGTGAATTAAAGGTGCAGGTGCTCAAATCCAGCAGGCTGATATCTCCGTGGCTGGTGAGCCACATTTTTTGCCCCAGAGCCTGTACCAGGGTTTCTCCGGAACCATCCTGCCAGACGGTTTTGCGGCACAGACACAGGGTATCGGAGGCTTTTTCTGAACCGCTGTAGCGGGAAAATAGCCAGGCACCATGCACATCACCATTGTGAAGTGTGATATTGACGGGTTTCCAGATCAGATCGGTCAGACTCGCTGGCGGGGGCGATTTCAGTGAGCGAATTTGCGAAAGCGGCAGCCAGATATACATGCCACCAGTGACCAGTTCCAGCACTGGGCCGGTACGGGAGTCGCTGTCGCTTATCCAGTCAAATGTGCCGCCATTCCACTGTCCGGCAGTGTCTGTTATGGTCTCAAACGCGCGGCTGCGGTGGGCATCGGCATCTGACGTTTTACCATGGGCGTTACAGGCGAGGGCGACAAGCAGATCCTCCATCCAGACGGGCGGAGGGAGAATAAAGCCGGGACGTTGTTCACCATGAAAGCAGGACTGGCGGTATATCTCACAGCGAATCAACTCCCCAAATACCTGCGCTTCTCGGGTATAATTTGCATCCAGTCGGGCGCACAGTTGGATTTGTTGCAGCGCTCGTGACCAGTTGCCGATCACGCACAATAACTGAAACAGGCTGTGCCGATGTAAAGCCTTAGTCGGGTGCATCTTTACTTGTTGCTCAGCCATCTGAATACCTTCCGCTACAGAATAATTCCGCAGCAGTGCCGACAAGGTAGCCGGTAGCACGTTATTGCTTGTCATGATAGATATCTCCGTGTTGTACCGGGTTTACCCGGTAATGGCTGTCAATGCCAATGATGCGGTGCTCACGTTGTGTCAGATCGGGTAAGACGGCGCTATGCACCATTTCCGATGCGTATTCCGGGGAAAGCAAGTGCAGAATATCGGGGAGAACCGTTTCGGTAGGCCAGATCGTTTCTCCTTCGCCGGTGGTATCCAGGACATCGAGAATAGCGTCAATGCTTAACCCTCCTGTGACCATATCCTGCAATGAATCAGCTTCAGTGGTCAGATTGCGCAATGAGGCCAGATCCAGCGTAACTGCCTCTTCATTAAGGGAAAATGGATCGGCATAACGATGGATATCTTGTTCAGGGGACAATAATGCCTGGCGGTATTCCTGGTAAAGTAGGGTTAGTGGGTTATCTGTTTCTGGGGTGCCTTCGGTGGCGACTGTGCCATGAACCGGAATGATATCAAACGGATTTTGCGACTGCCGTTGCTGTTGTCGAAACCAGTCAAGATCGAGATATTCGCTTATTGTTTCCAGCGAAACAGCAGTCTGTGGTGTCGTCTTTTCCTCACGTGGAGTAAGAGACGTCGGATTGTTACGAACAAGACACCAGGAAGATAATCCCCATTCAATCACATCCCCTTCATTCAGGCGCATACGGTGATGCGGCTCGACAATCTGATCATTTACCGTGCAACAATATTCATCGGACTGATTGATTATCCACCACGCCTCTTCGTGGCGAGTCAGGCTGAGAGCAATTTTCGCATTCTCATCCACCTCAAAAACAGGAAGCCAGGGCGCGTTGACGGTGAAGATAATCTGTGTTCCTGCAGTCGCGTAAATTGTGCTATCGGTAACCCCGTGCGCCTGTATTTTTTGTAGTCCCCAGGAAATATTTCGTTTCATTACGTATCGCTGTATAGAGTGTTCTTTTCAATAGAAGAATAATTTCAATTTTTTAGATAAGTAATGCTGAACAATTTATTTTATCAATATTAATTCCTGCGGAAATGTATTGTGATAATTTTGATGTAATATATTCATAATGTATATGTGATTGATTTCCTGTATTGAAAAAAAACATAAAAAAGATACTAACCGCTATATTACATTGCGTTCTGTGATATGCATCATTGTTTCATTCTGGAATTTTGATGATTCTATTAATTAGAAGTTCTAATCGGTACATTTATGTTTATGTATCATTTATATATTCTTACATCATCAGGTGTAACAGATGGACACTCCTGTTTCACGCAGTGCACTATATGGAAAGCTAACAAAACCTTTATTCAGGTCTTTGGAGTCTGCGACAACGTTCTGTAAATTACGCGCTAATCCTTATGTCGAACTAACGCATTGGTTGCATCAGCTAATACAACAACCAGAGAATGATATTCACCATGTTCTTCGGCATTACCAAATAACATCTTTTGATGTAGAGAATGCGTTAATTCAGCAATTGGATATATTGCCTGCCGGAGCTAGCGTAATTAGCGACTTTTCCCACCATATAGATCTTTCTGTTGAAAAAGCCTGGATGTTGGCAAGCATCCGTTTTGGCGATCACAAAATTCGTAGCGGATGGTTACTACTAGCCTGGTTAACCACACCAGAATTGTATCGAGTGTTAAAAAATATCTGTGCGCCATTGGCTGGGTTACCGGTAAATGAACTATTGGATATTCTTCCGTCTTTAATCTCATCATCCCCTGAAATATCAGAGATTCCATATGATGGTTCGGATTTGAATTCTGCGGTTCCGGGAGAAAGCAGTCAGGCATTTTCCAGTAAATCAGCAGGGAGTAAATCCGCGCTGGCGAAATACTGTCAGGATCTGACTGCACAGGCTCGCGAAGGTGGCATCGATCCAGTCACCGGTCGAGAGCACGAAATTCGTACTATGACGGATATTCTGCTGCGCCGTCGGCAGAACAATCCGCTGCTAACTGGCGAGGCAGGCGTCGGGAAAACGGCTGTGGTGGAAGGATTCGCGCTGGCGATTGCCGAGGGGGAAGTGCCGCCCTCACTGCGTAACGTGCGGTTGCTGTCGCTGGATGTCGGGGCGCTGCTGGCGGGAGCGTCTATGAAAGGCGAATTTGAATCCCGCCTGAAGGCGCTGCTGGAAGAGGCTGCGTGCTCGCCGCAGCCGGTGATTCTGTTTGTCGATGAGGTTCACACCCTGGTAGGCGCCGGAGGTACATCCGGTACAGGTGACGCTGCCAACCTGCTGAAACCGGCGCTGGCGCGTGGCAGTCTTCGAACGATTGGGGCGACCACCTGGAGTGAGTATAAACGCCATATAGAGAAAGATCCGGCATTGACCCGGCGATTTCAGGTGTTGCAGGTGGCAGAGCCGGAAGAGGCTGCCGCTGTTGAGATGGTACGCGGGTTAGTCACTACGCTGGAAAAGCACCATAGCGTACTCATCCTTGATGAAGCCGTGCGTGCTGCTGTACAGCTTTCTCACCGTTATATCCCGGCTCGACAGCTACCGGACAAAGCCATCAGTTTGTTGGATACAGCCGCAGCCCGCGTGGCGCTGTCGCTGCACACTCCACCAGCGAATATCCAGTTTCTGCGTCAACGGCTCAAAGCCGCTGAAATGGAGCAGGAACTGCTATTAAAACAGGAAAAAATGGGACTCCGCGCAGAGCGAGGCGACACACTGGCGTCGCAGATTATATCGCTGAAAAGAGAACTATTTGATGCGGATGAACGCTGGCAGCAAGAACTAGAGCTGGTTAACAGATTACAGGAGCAGCGTGCTGCAGAAACCCGCGAGCGTGATGAAATCACACTGCAACAGTCAGAAGCAGCATTAAGAGTCTGGCAGGGTGAAAACCCCATCGTGTTTCCGGAAGTTAATGCGGCGGTGGTAGCGGCGATTGTCTCCGACTGGACCGGCATTCCCGCTGGGCGCATGGTAAAAGATGAAGCCAGCCAGATCCTGGAACTGCCTGCCCGCCTGGCGCAACGTGTTACCGGGCAGATGGATGCTCTGGCGCAGATTGGTGAGCGTATCCAGACCGCGCGGGCGGGGTTAGGCGATCCGCGCAAACCTGTGGGCGTCTTTTTGCTGGCCGGGCCGTCCGGTGTTGGCAAGACCGAGACCGCGCTGGCGCTGGCAGAAGCAATCTACGGCGGTGAGCAGAATCTGATTACTATCAATATGAGCGAGTTTCAGGAGTCTCACACCGTCTCCACGCTGAAAGGCGCGCCGCCCGGCTATGTTGGCTATGGCGAAGGCGGTGTGTTGACGGAAGCTGTACGCCGTCATCCCTGGAGCGTGGTGTTGCTGGATGAAATTGAAAAAGCCCATCACGACGTCCACGAGTTGTTCTACCAGGTATTCGATAAAGGTGCGATGGAGGATGGCGAAGGTGTCCACATCGATTTCAAAAATACCACGCTGTTGTTGACCACTAACGCAGGTGCGGAGCTTATCAGCCAGCTCTACGAGGATCCGGCGCTGATGCCCGATTCAGCAGGGCTAAAAGAGGCGTTAATGCCGGAGTTACGCAAACACTTCCCAGCGGCTTTCCTGGGGCGGGTGACGGTTATCCCTTATTTGCCGTTGGATGAGAAGGCGCGAGGTGTTATTGCCCGTCTGCATCTTGGCAGACTGATGGATCGTATGGCGGAGCAGCATAGCGTTTCACTCATTTATGGCGATGAACTGATTACGCACATTGTGGCGCACTGCCCGATGCACGAAACAGGGGCACGCTTGCTGATTGGTTATATCGAGCAGCATATTCTGCCGCAACTGTCCCGTTACTGGTTGCAGGCGATGACAGAGAAAACAGCTATCACGCAAATCTGCATCCGTGTTGATGAGGATGAACAGATTATTTTTGAAACGGATTAATGGAACATCCTTATTGCAAAAGAATTAAGTGGTGCATTGTGGGTTAGTCGCTTTCCTGGAGATTCTTCCACCAATGATTTGCAGGGGGCTTTTTGTGCATCGGTAGATAAATTTTTGCGCACGCCTGCTAATGCGCGTGCAAGGGGCTGTATTTCTGCAACATATCGCCCTCCCGCCAGAGCATATCTCATGCGCTGGTCAATTGATGGACATTAAGTATGGCATTTCGTTATCCGATGTTGTTGACATTCCTGTTAATGATGTTCGCTTTCTGTGTTCAGGGGGAACCGCCTTTACCACAGGATGTGCAGCATTTTCTGAGTAATGCGGAAATGTGCCAGCATCTTGCTGGTGAATGGGACAGCTCTTTACCAGAGAAGGATAAAAGAGACATCGAAAAAGGGGTTGATACCTGGTGTCCTCCGGCGAAGAAATCACTCCCTGTGTTGCGGAAAAAACAAAAAAGAAAACAAAGAGATTATAAAAATACTCTCTGCGTATGATTTTTAAACTGTACCGTCGGACCACTCCCCTGGTGTCGTCGGCTGACTGATAAGGAAATGAAGGATTATGGCTATCAACAACAGCGCGCAGAAGTTTATTGCCCGCAACCGCGCGCCCCGCGTGCAGATTGAGTATGACGTAGAGATTTACGGCTCCGAGAAAAAAATCGAACTGCCGTTTGTCATGGCGGTGCTGGCCGATCTGGCCGGTAAACCACGCGAAGAGCTGCCACCGGTCACCGATCGTAAATTCCTTGATATTGATATCGATAACTTCAACGAGCGGATGAAAGCCATTGCGCCGCGCGTGGCATTTGCTGTCCCCAATACGCTGACGGGCGAAGGGCAGTTAATGGTCGATATCACGTTAGAGAATATGGACGATTTTTCGCCTGCGCAGATTGCCCGTAAGGTGGATGCCCTGAACCAGTTGCTGGAAGCACGTACTCAGCTTGCCAACCTGCAAACCTATATGGATGGTAAAGCGGGAGCAGAAAATCTGATCAACAAACTATTACAAGACCCAACGTTACTGAAAGCTCTGGCCAGCGCGCCAAAACCTGTCGCTCAACAGGAAAGTGTCTTATCAGGTGAAACGGGAACAGCAGACTAACTGCGATTTTATTAAGGAACTTTCATGGTAAACGATACTCTTCTGGCGACTGGCGACCTCTCTACTGCGCAAACCACTGCCTATCAGGAAACGGAGTTTGATTCGCTCTTGGATAAAGCCTTCCGTCCCAAGACACCTCAGGCTGCAAAGGCGGTTGAGGCGGCAGTTCAGACGCTGGCTCAACAGGCTCTGACAAATACGGTCATCGTTAGTGACGATGCTTATAAAAGTATTGCTGCGATTATTGAGCAGATCGATTTCAAATTAACGGAACAGATCAAGCTAATCCTGAGTCATCCAGATTTTCAGAAACTGGAGTCCTCCTGGCGTGGGATGGAACATTTGGTTTACAACACTGAAACCGATGAAAAATTAAAAATCCGCTTTATGAACCTTTCGAAGGGTGAATTGCGGAAAAATATGAAACGTTACAAAGGGATCGCGTGGGATCAAAGCCCCATGTTCAAAAAGCTTTATGAAGCCGAATATGGGCAGTTAGGCGGAGAACCTTACGGTTGTATCATTGCGGATTATTATTTTGATCACACCCCGCCGGATGTGGATCTGCTCGGCTCCATTGCCAAAGTGGCAGCCTCCGCCCATGCGCCGTTTATTGCCGGGGCCTCTCCATCAGTGTTGCAGATGGATTCCTGGCAGGAACTGGCCAACCCGCGTGACCTGACCAAAATTGTGACCCAGAACCTCGAATATGCACCGTGGAACTCACTGCGTAAAAGCGAGGATTCTCGTTACATTGGCCTGACGATGCCGCGTTTTCTCTCCCGTTTGCCTTATGGCGCGAAAACAAACCCTGTCGATGAGTTTGATTTTGAAGAAGATGCGGATGGCGCAGATCACAGCAAATATGTCTGGAGTAATGCCGCCTATGCAATGGGGGTAAATATCAACCGTTCTTTCAAACATTACGGTTGGTGTACGTTGATCCGTGGTGTGGAATCTGGTGGGGCGGTAGAAAATCTGCCCTGTCATACCTTCCCGACCGATGACGGCGGCGTGGACATGAAATGCCCGACGGAAATCGCCATCTCTGACCGCCGTGAAGCGGAACTGGCAAAAAATGGCTTTATCCCGCTTATCCATCGCAAAAACTCTGATTACGCCGCATTTATTGGCGCACAGTCGCTGCAAAAACCTCAGGAATATTACGACCCGGACGCCACGGCCAACGCCAATCTCTCAGCCCGGTTGCCATATCTGTTCGCTTGTTCAAGGTTTGCGCACTTCCTCAAGTGCATCGTGCGCGACAAGATCGGCTCGTTCAAAGAACGTGAAGATATGCAGCGCTGGCTCAATGAATGGATCATGAACTACGTTGATGCCGATCCGGTGAACTCCTCACAGGAAACTAAAGCTCGTCGGCCGCTGGCGGCTGCTGAAGTGGTGGTGGAAGAAGTGGAAGGTAATCCGGGTTATTACGATGCCAAATTCTTCCTGCGCCCGCATTTCCAGCTTGAAGGATTAACGGGGTCGCTGCGTCTGGTCACAAAACTGCCGTCAGTAAAACAGGGTACCGCCTGATTTTTATGAATATTTTAATGAATGATGTCAGATAATACTCAGGGGGAGATATGTCATATGTTTATGGCCTGGTAGATTCATTGCAGGGCACTGAAATGGTGGGAATGGCGGGAGCAGGAGACAGAAAGGAATGTGTGTTCTTAGTTCAGGTATATGCACATGTAGGGCATACCGGAACGTGGAAGCAGGGGCGGAAAGTTTTCGGAGATAAATCGATCCGCAGAGGAACAGCAATCGCGACTTTTGTGAATGGGAAATATCCACCGAGGGAAGATGCTCATAAACATGCTGCTTTCTATCTCGAACAAGATGATTCGTATATTTATGTTATGGACCAGTGGACAGGTAAAGCCTCGAATGTATCGGCGCGCAAAATCTCCAGAAAAGGCGGAATGCGCAGTGATGGATCCTATCCTGATGCCAGTAATAATGCGGAAGCTTTTTATGTTATTGAGTAGAGAATAGATGCTATGGAGACGCGTTTTATTTTTTCTCTGTTATTGGGTTATATATTGTTTTATCCACAATATGTTGCAGCGTGGGAAGTCAGTTGTCCCGTGTTTATCAATATAAAATCCTCAACGACAGTACTGGAGTCGGATGTACCTACATCGTGGCAGGAATCTTCCCGTTATGAACCCCGTCTGTGGCTGGACGGCGTAGGGATGTCGCAGGGAAAACCTGAAAACCGGATAGATCTAAAACCAGAGACAGAGAAAATAAAGGGTGAAACCAGGCAAATATGGGATACCACAATGAACAGTAATCAGGATAGTGAACGTTACTGGGTTTCCTGTATTTATAACCACGGACAGGTTTGGTTATCACAACCAGTACCTGCATCGGCGACACGGTGTCAGGCATCTTCTCTGCCGGGTCAGCGGGAACAAGGAGAGTCACCGGTATCTGTGATATGTAAATAAATATAATCCATTCAGTTTATGAATTAATTACATGCCGGTATCTCATTACCGGAAATTATACAGCCTTCTGTTCTTCTGAAATTAAGGAGAGGGGGTTCTGTACGGCAATGATTTACCTGTATCCAGATGTACAGATAAATCAGAGATTATTTTTAAGTAATTCTTAATAAGGAAATGAAAATGGCTTATGACATTTTTCTGAAAATTGACGGCATTGATGGCGAGTCAATGGATGACAAACATAAAAATGAAATTGAGGTACTGAGCTGGCGCTGGAATATCCATCAGGAGTCCACCATGCACGCAGGCAGCGGTCTGGGATCCGGTAAAGTCTCCGTGACTAACCTGGAGTTTGAACATTACATCGATCGCGCCAGCCCGAATCTGTTCAAATACTGCGCCTCCGGTAAGCATATTCCGAAGTCCATCCTTGTCATGCGTAAAGCAGGCGGCAATCCACTGGAATACCTCAAGTACACCTTTACTGACCTGATTGTGGCTGTGGTTTCCCCCAGTGGTAGCAAGGAGGGCGAGATAGCTTCCCGCGAGAGAGTCGAACTCTCTTTCAGCACCGTGAAGCAGGAATACGTGGTGCAGAACCAGCAAGGTGGCAGCGGCGGCACCATCACCGCAGGCTACGACTTCAAGGCCAATAAAGAAATTTAAGCGGTACTTTTCCGGCCCGGTAAATAGCCTGGCCGGTTTTTATTATTTGATTTTAAAGGAAATTACAGTGAATAAATGGCGTAACCCCGGTGGGTGGTTATGTGCGGTAGCTTTGTCTTTTGTCTGCCTGCTTTCCGGGTGCAGCATTGACAGCGACGACGTGCCGGACCTGATGTCACAAAGACTCGATCTGGTGATTAAGGCTTCCGATAAGGTGAATCCTGACAATCAGAAAAAAGCCGCGCCCATAGAGATACGCGTTTATGAACTGAAAAATGATGCAGCCTTCACGGCGGCGGACTGGTGGTCACTTCAGGACAATGACAAGGCTGTTCTTGCCGATGATTTACTGCACCGCGACAGTTTTATCTTGCGCCCGGGCGAGGAGAAAAAACTGCGCCGCTCTCTCAATAAGGAAACCACCACGCTGGGGATCCTCGCCGGATACCGCAATCTGGGAAAATCGGTCTGGCGAGCCACATATAAAATTCCTGATCCACCGGAAAAAAGTTGGTACAGCCGCTTTATGCCGAAGAAAAAAGTCGAACTGGATGCTGACATAGAGCAAAGCGCCATCGTGATTAAAGAACGGGATGAGTAAATTATGAGTTGGAATAACCGGGTGGTCTGGAGTGAAGGACAATTTTTGCTGCCACAGATGTTTCAGCAGCAGGAACGCTATCTGGAACACGTTATTCACTACCGCAGTCTGCCGCTTTCCCCCTTTTTCTGGGGCTTCAGTGAATACAGCATTGACAGTGAGGCGCTGAACATCGGCAAACTGGTACTGAAAGAGGCTGCCGGGGTGTTTGCGGACGGTACGCCGTTTAATGCGCCGGGCCATACGCCGCTGCCGCCGCCGTTGGCCATTCTGCCGGAGCATCTTAACCAGCAGATTTGCCTGGCAGTGCCGGTACGCACGCCGAACAGCGAGGAAACCAGCTTCGACAATAACCCGGAATCGCTGGCGCGCTTTTCGGTGCATGAAAATGAAATTCGCGATGCCAACTCGCTGGGGCGTGGCGCACAATTGTTGCAGCTCAGCCACCTGCGCCTGCGCCTGTTGCCGGAAAAAGCAGTGACGGATGCGTGGATCGGCCTGCCGCTGACGCGCATTACGGCTCTGCATCCCGATGGTCGGATCGAGCTTGACAAAGATTTGATCCCGCCAGTGGTGAACTACCAGGCAAGTCCTCTGTTATGTGCACTGGCGCAGATGCCCCGCGAACTCGCCCCTGGTTTTATCGAACATTACCGCGCCCTGCTAGAGCGGGAGGTTCGCCGATATCAGACGCTGTGCGACCAGGCAAACCTGCGCCGCGAGCATGTGCTGGCGGTTCGCTATTGCTTGTGTACGGCGCTGGATGAAGCTGCCAACAATACAAGCTGGGGGCGACGTGGGGTTTGGGCTGGAAAAAGCCTGCTGATCACCTTTCATGGCGAAAGTGAAGGTGGCATCAAGCTGTTTCAGATAATTGGTCGTCTGGCCTCCAGCTTCCAGGAGCACAGCGATGTGCTGGAAATCATTTACCACATACTGGGGCTGGGTTTTGAGGGGCGTTACAGCGTGCGCCCCGACGGGCGTAAACAACTGGACGATATCCGCCAGCAACTGCTGACTCAACTGATCCAGCGCCGCGATCCGGTAACACCAACACTTTCGCCTGGTTTCACCGGTGCCGTCGGCGGTCGGATTCGGCGGATGCAGCGAGTGCCTGTCTGGCTGAGTGGCGGAATAGCCCTGCTGGTGATGTTGACCTTATTTGGTTTTTACAACTACCGGATGAGTCTCGCCACAGAAGCCGTACAGCAGCGTATTGATGCCATTGGTAAACACCTTCCACCGCCACCGGTTCCGGTACATAAACTGCGGCTGAAAATTCTGCTGGCGAATGAAATCACCCGTGGCTTGCTGACGGTGGAGGAAGATGAGCATCACAGTCGGGTGGTCTTCCGGGGCGACACGATGTTTGTGCCGGGGCAGAAAACCGTGAATGACGCGCTCCGCCCGGTGATTGATAAGGCCGCGCGCGAGATTGCGCGAGTGGGGGGCGCAGTGACGGTGACTGGTCACACTGACAGCCAGCCGATCCATTCTGCGGAATTCCCATCTAACCAGGAGTTATCGGAAAAAAGGGCGACGGAAGTGGCTACGCTGTTGAAGTCCGGTGGTGTTTCTACCAGTCGAATCCGGGTTGTCGGGAAGGGGGATACCGTGCCGGTGGCTGATAACCGCACTAAAACCGGACGAGCGCAGAATCGCCGGGTAGAAATTCTGGTGGTGGAGTAAATTAATAATGGAAAAGCTGGAGTGTAATGCGTCTAACCATTCGCCAGTGTGGGGAGTAACAGAATTTATATTCTGGAAACTGGCGCCTAAAAAATGGGGGGGAGGAGTAGCATTTGGGCGTTATTTTAAAGATGGTTGGATGAAGCATAACAGCCTTTTGATCAATGCAGCTGCAAATGCCTGGCATTTACCTGCTCCCTTGCTTGCTGGAGTTTGTTGGATTGAAGTAGTGGGAGATCCTCAGATTGTAGACACGTTGGCATTTGAATTTCGTGCTATGAGTTGGAGTGGGCCTGAGTGGGTTGATGAACATATCACAATAGCTTCGAAACCAGAAAAAACATCTTTTGGTGCGGTGAGTATGCAATTGCGAACTGCAGCCAAAACACTCGGGCTTGATGAGACTAAAATGGATAATTCTCAGTTGCGTGAGTTGGAAAATTACCTCCAACATGATGTCTTTAATATAAAATTAGCTGCAAGGCATCGCTATCAATTGGCTGAAAAAGATGGCTTTCAGGTATCCTTACCTCACCTGACAGAAGAACAAATAAGAATTATTGAAGCTCGTTATAATCGAGGTATTTCTCTTAGTCTGGAAAAAATAAAGCAAGATACCAGCTATGGCGATTTTATTATCAACAACTGGTTGCATTTCTCTGGTTTATTAATGACTGTCTGGGAGTCCTCATGAGAAAAATAATTAAGATAACAGGATGGTTATTATTCATTATGGGGTTGGTCACTATCATGCTTTTTTCCGGGAATGAGTATCAGTGGATGCAGGATATGGAGCCTTCAATAACAGCATTGCCTCAGAGAAATGGAAATAGAGAGGTAATCAGAAGATTAATTTATTTTATTTCAGCGGCTATTCAGATTGTTCTTTATTTTCTTTCAGTATCACGTACAGGAAAGGGGGTTTCAGTCCTGGGTATTTTGCTATTACTGATTATCGCATGGAGCTCTGAACAATAATGCAAAAATTTCTCAGTCTGCTGTTTTCCCGCCGCGCATTGGCGATTGTCGGCGTGGTGATGCTTGCGCTGCTGGTCTGGTTTATCGGACCGCTGGTGGCGTTTGACACCCTGCATCCGCTGGTGTCCGTGAGCAGTAGGGGGGTGACCATCGTTCTATTACTGATGCTGCTCATCCTGTGGCTGGTGAACTGGTCAATGAGCATTATTGGCGTTACGGTTCTGTGCCTGATCATCGGTTTTGTGTCACCGTTGCTGGCCTTTGGCGACGTTCGCCCGTTTGCGCCACTGTGGCTGCGTCTGACGCTTATCGGCCTGATCCTGCTGACTTATGCACTATACGGCCTGTACCGCCTGTGGCGGGCGCTGCGCCTGGATGAACAATTGCTGCGCCGTTTCCTGCATCCACGCGGGGAAGACGTGCCGGTGGCCGGGGAAATTAAAGCTGATTTGCGCACCGTCAGCAATATTGTCACCCGCGCCATCCGGCAACTAAAACAACTACGAGTAGATCAGCCATTCTGGCGTAAGGCACTGGAAGGAAAGCGTTTTCTGTACGAGTTACCGTGGTTTATGGTCATCGGCAGTCCGGGCGATGGTAAAACTACCGCGTTGCTCAACACTGGATTGCAGTTCCCACTAGCAGAACAGATGGAACAGACCGTACATATCCTGAATGTACCTGGTGGCGGCACGCTGCATTGCGACTGGTGGTTTACCAACGAAGCGGTACTTATCGATACCGCTGGGCGCTATGCCCGCCACGATGATGGCGGCGAAACGAACGCGACACAGCGTAACGCCGGAGAGTGGCAAGGATTTTTGGGGTTGCTGCGAAAACACCGCCCCAACGCGCCGTTGAACGGCGTGCTTCTGACGCTGAACGTGGCAGATCTAACCGCGCAGTCATCGGCAGAACGCCTGGCTACTTGTGCAGCCCTGCGTGCACGGCTGGCAGAACTGAGAGAGACGCTAGGGATCCGTTTTCCTGTGTATCTTATTGTCACAAAAATGGATCTGTTGCCGGGCTTTACGGAGTATTTTCGTGGTCTTACCAGTCACCTTCGTACCCAGGTATGGGGCTTCACTTTGCCTTACAGCCGGAAACGTAATTCCGCAGATCTGCAGTCGCGACATGCGCTCTGTGGGCAGGAACTGGCAAATCTGACGCTGCGGCTGGATCAGGGGCTGGATACCCGGTTGCAGGAAGAGTACGACCTTAAAAGCCGCCAGCGGCTGTATCGCTTCCCGCGTGAATTTGCCGCGCTGGGCGCGCCATTGCTGGAAGCCATTGAACAGATCTTCCTCGATTCAAAATTCGATGCCACCCAGCTTAACAACACCTTGCGCGGCGTATTTTTCACCAGCGCGGCACAGGCGCAGGCGGACGCCGTGGCAGACCATACGGGCATCTGGCCGCGTTTTGTCCGGGCAATAAAAGGGAAGGCGGATTCACCGTCTCATACCCTGCCGGACGGCAACCGCAGCTATTTTCTCCACGATCTACTGAAACAGTTAATCTTCCGCGAAGCGCACCTGGTGGAGCCGAATCTCCAGTGGGCATGGCGTTACCGGCTACTGCGTACCGGCGGGCATCTGCTGGTACTGGCGCTGGCTTTCTGGTTATGGCAGGGAATGCAGGGCAGCCAGCAGGGTAACAACGGGTATCTGAATGAAATCGCCACCCGGACGGCTAAACTGGATACTGATGTCAAAGCCTATACCGGAAAACCTGCGATGCCCCCGGTTCCCGCATTACTGAACCAGGCGCGGGCGCTCTCTGCCTGGCCGGGGCTGGATCCGGACTCACCGCCGCTGGCCTGGCGTTACGGGCTGTACAGCGTTCCGCCGGTGATGGAGAGTGTGGCCTCTCTGTACGACCGCCTGCTGGACCAGCTGCTGTTGCCGCCGCTGGTGAAACGCATGGAATATGTGCTTTCGGATGCGATAGCACGTCAGAACAGCAAAGCCGCCTATGACACCCTGCATGTTTATCTGCTGCTGAACCTCGATAAAGACCACGAGGACAAATACAACGCGGCGGAAATTCACTCATGGGTACTGAATGACCTGGACAACCGCGACAGCGTGGCGGAGTTTGGTGGTCGTGCAGCCGTGCTGGAACATATCGACGCTCTGTTTGACGGTAGCCGCGTAGTGCATTCGCCCTACGAAAAAGATGAGGGGTTGATCCGCCAGGCGCGAACTTTCCTCGATGGACACACCAGCACTGAGCGTATCTATGCCCGTGCACTGGCTTCTATGGAGAGTGAAGCACCGCAGGAGTTTTCGCTGGTGCGCGCTGTAGGGGCAGATGCTGGAACCGTCTTTGTTCGCACGGATGGCGCGCCGCTGGATCGGGGCGTACCGGGCATCTTCACCCGCGAAGGCTACCGGGACTTATTCGACAAACGACTGCCTGAATTTGTTGCCGCAGCGTCAGCGAATGATGCCTGGGTGATGGGGCGGGAAAATGCGCAAAAAAAAACGACTGAGAGTGTAATGAGTCAGCTACCGGGACAGGAACTCCCGGTTACCCGTGAAGTCCGTCGCCTGTACCTGACTGAATATGCCCGCCGGTGGCAGGATTTTCTGGTCAGTATTCACAGCATCAACAGCGCCGGGGAGGACGGTGGTCCGGGGCTGGCCTATGATCTTCAGGTGCTCCGTACCCTGGCCTCGCCAGATTCACCGTTGATGCGGCTGAGTAAAGCCGTGGTGGAGCAGACCACCCTGGTACCGCCGCTGGATGCACAGGCCAGACAAAAGCAGATGGCCCAGCGAGCGCAGGATCGGCTTTCCGGTAATGCGGGAAAAGCGGTACAGACGGCGAAGCTGTTCCTGGACATCCATCCAGAAGAACGTCTGGAGAAAACGCTGGTGGATGATCGTTTTGCCGCATTGCGGGAAGTTGTTTCCGGGCGTATGGACAGCGGACAAGGGGGCGGTGCACCACAGCTTAATTCGCTGCTGACGATGCTCAATGAATATTACACCCAGCTCACCATTGCAGACAGTGCACTGGCGGCAAGCACATTACCGGGCCGCATTTCGGCTGCGGATAAACTTCAACTGGAGGCAGCAAAACTACCCGCGCCGCTGAAAAATATTCTGCTGGATTTAACACTACAGGGGACACGCAAAATCAATGCCGGAACGGGTGAAGTGCTGAATGCGCAAATGGAGGCGGTGATCGGTGATGAGTGCCGTGACGCCATTGACGGGCGCTATCCCTTTACCGACAGCCCGCAGGAGGTCAGCGCGGACGATTTTAACCGTATCTTTGCCAGCGGCGGCGTGCTGGATGCCTTCTGGACGAAACAACTGGCCCCGCTGGCGGACATTGCCAGCAATCCGTGGCGTTACAAACCGACCGAAGGCAACATGACGCTGCACGGGCCAGATCTGGTGCCGTTTCAGGAGGCAGAACAAATCCGCCGCGTCTTTTTTAACGGGGAAGGCGGGAAAAAGTTTTCCTGGGCGATGCAGGTCCGCGTCGTGGATATGGATCCGGCCATCACCGAGCTGGTGATTGACATTGATGGGCAGGTGCTGCGTTACGCTCACGGCCCGGTCAGGCCGCTAAAAGTGAACTGGCCGGGGCCGCGTAATGGCTCAATGGCGGAAATCACCGCCAGCCCGCGCATCCGCCAGGACACCTCGACGCTGCTGACGAACGGGCCGTGGGCGCTGTTTCACCTGCTGGACGCGGGTAACGCGCAGGATACAGCGGTACGGGGAACGCAGCAGGTGGAGTACAGTTTTGATGGGCGACGGGTAGTGCTGGAAATCACCGCCGGGAGAGACTTTGACCCGGTGAACCGGGGACTACTGCAACGTTTCGCCTGCCCGGAGAGGGCGCTCTAATGCGCCGTGCTACGGCAGTATCGACCCCGTCGATGTTCGGTAGGTTGCCGGACCAGCGTGATTATGTGCGCTGGCGGGTGAGCGCGAACGAAGGACAGGTGTGGCAGGCGTGGCTGAACCAGCAGACGTGGCTTGGGCAGGGGCGGCATATTGTACTGCCGGAAGGAACGGATGCCGTGACGACGGGAGAGAATGACGGTTGGATGCACTTATCACCGCGTGAAAAGTCGGTGCTGCCGGAGCACCATCCGCTGCCGTGGAGCTTCGTCCTGTCGCCGGGGTTTTTACCCATTGGCGGGCGTGATGAATGGATGACAGGGGTACTGACCGCCTCGCGAGACAGCACGGGCAGGCCGTGGCCGCTGGTGATTTACCAGCGTGCCGGACGGGAATGGCTGGAAGAGAGTCTGGATGAAACGCAAGGCTGGCTGTACTGGCTGGCAAGACTGGCGGCAGTACATGTCTCACCACAGACAGAACGCTGTGGGCGGCTGGCGGAGCAGGCAGACCAGCTGTGGGCGATGTGGCGACCGGGGCCGCGCTGGGCGCAGTGGTTGCGTGGTTTGCGGCGTGTACCGCAGCGCAGCCGGGAACTCACCGACCTGCCGGACGCACCGGTAGTGGAACTGCCCGGCGTGCGGCACCTGCCGTGGCCGGGCTGGCCGGACAAAATGCTGACACAGGCACAACAAGGGCAGGGGTGGTTCTGGCAGCAGAACAGCGAGGGGCGGTATGTGGATGCGCTGCGGCTGGAGAAAAAATCATGTGCCACGAATGCTGAGAATAGCTATACAAAAATATGACGATAAACGTGTAGATGGGAAACAAATATACCCATGAAATTCAAGTTGATTGCTATCTTCAGGCTATCCCTGGTCCCGTCTGCGTTGGTGGATAAGCAAGCATCTTCAGGTTTATTGGATATATAGCAATATACGGAGGTGAACATGGGTAACTCTCATGATGAGGCTATTCAGCAGGCATATGATGCTTATGACGATTTAATGCTGGATAAACGATATATCAGGGACAATGATGCCTGGGGCGATTTAAGAATTGACCGTGAAAATGGTGCAATCTCATTATTGCTGAGATGGAAATATAATTGGATAAAAAGATGGGATGCAAAAACTGATTGGACAGATATGGAGAAAAATGCCTTTCATGGGAAGGTTATTTTTGTCATTAATCAAACATGGAATAATAAGGTTTTTTTATCCGTTTCTGGGAAGTCTGAGTTTGTTAGTAAGTTTAATGGTAAGGACTTACCCTTCACAATAGAAATAATTCAGACTGATCGTCATGGGTATTGGGATGTAGTAGTGTTTAAAATTGATAATGATGATCCAAATAGCTTTCGTCAGAGTAACATTGTCTGGAATAGTCGATACGTTGAATTTGACTCTAAAGATATAGTTGCAGCAGCTAAATGTCTTGGCTCATCAAAAGTTTGCCATGAGCAAATAGGGCTGTCTCACGAGCTTGGGCATATTATTGGATATCTTACTGATGAATACTATAGTGACGATGCAGATAAAGCAACTACACCATTCTCCGGCGACGCCAGTGCGTTAATGAATATTGGTATGGAACTGCGCTCTCGTTATATGGAAAATGTCATTGAGCGGTTAAATAGAATGGTTCCGGGTTCTGAATTTTTTGTGAAAAGCGTAAAAAAATGAAGCTAATATACGCTGTGATTATTTTTTTGATAGTGGGTGGGGCGAAAAATAGCATGTCTGATATCCCTGAACATGCTTATCTGAATGCGAGTGGTGTGTATAATGGAGTTGAAGAGAATGTTTTATTAAATAACTATGGTAAGCCAGAGCATGAATTTATAAAGCCTCGTTATAAACTTGTCGGCGAGTATTATATCGAAATTGAAAATACCTATCGCTCAACAAATCCTGAATTCAAAAATATCTCCATCAAAGAAATGTTTTGGCATTTGCGGCAGGATTTAAATCTTACATGTTTTTTTCATTATAAAGATGGACAGTGGCGGGTTATTTCTTATTTTTTCTGGTCGCCGGGCGCTAAATTCTAATCCGATATTAAAGGAATAAATATCATGAGTTTTGTATCTGCGGGTAATAAATCTGGCAGTAACGGTGGGCCAGCTATCTCCACGCCACCGATAGCCGGAGAAAGTAGTGCTATAAGCGCAAGTTCAGCCGCAACCGATGTAGCTGATGCAGCCGAACAGATGGCAGAACAGGCAGTTGCAGATCTATTTGGTGCGCTTCCAGAACCGTCAGGACTGGTTAAAGCTGCAGTAGCTGCTGCGCAGGCCGCCGCCGCCGCGTCAGGGATCTCGGATATGGCTGGTGCAGCTCAGGATGCGGCGGCATCGCTTGCTGCCGCTGGTTCGGGGGCGCATAACGTCACAGTAAGTGGTAGTGCGGTGCCGGCGCAGATTCTGCTGTTTGCAGGTATGAATGGTTCGGAAGGGCTTGGGAATCTGTTTTCCTATACAGTACAGCTTAAAACGCCTGACACCCTGAACCTCGGATATGTCTCCCCTGCTGCCAATCTGCCGCTCAAACCGATGGTGGGCAAAGACATGTGTGTCAATATCGAACTGGACGGTGGTGGCAAACGGCATATCAGCGGGCTGGTGACGGCTGCGAGGGTAGTCGGTCACGAGGGGCGCTCAGTCACGTATGAATTGCGCATTGAACCGTGGTTGAAGCTGCTGACCCACACCAGCGACTACAAAGCCTTCCAGAACAAAACCGTGGTGGAGATTCTCGATGAAGTCCTGGCTGAATATTCTTTTCCGGTGGAAAAACGGCTGGTGGAAAATTATCCCCCCCGCGCCTGGCAGGTGCAGTATGGTGAAACCGATTTTGATTTCATCCAGCGCCTGATGCAGGAATGGGGTATCTACTGGTGGTTTGAGCACAGCGAGAACAGCCACACGCTGGTACTGGCTGATGCCATCAATGGTCATAAAACGTGCCCGGACTCGCCGCTGGTAGAGTGGCACCAGGAAGGACTGAAGCTCGATAAGGAATTTATCCACACCATTACGGCCAGTGAGAGGCTGCGTACTGGAAAGTGGGTGCTGGACGATTTTGATTTTATGAAGCCGCGTTCACTGCTGAAAAGTACCGTGGCTAATCCGCGTGATACCGGTCATGCTGAATATGAGCATTACGAATGGCCTGGTGATTACTTCACTATGGGGGAAGGCGAGATGCTGACGCGCATTCGTATGGAAGCGCAGCGCAGCCCTGGCAGCCGGGTTGGAGGGGCGGGGAATATCCGCACCCTCATGACTGGTTACACCTTTACGTTGATGAATCATCCGACGGCGGAGGTCAACCAGGAATATCTGCTGGTGCAGACCACACTGTTTTTACGGGACAATGCGCAGTACAGCGGCCAGGACCAGCATTTTACCTATGTCACCACGTTCGAACTGCACCCTACCAGTGAAGTCTACCGCCCACAGCGAACCCTGAGCAAACCCCATACCAAAGGCCCGCAGAGCGCCATCGTCACCGGTCCGGCGGGGCAGGAGATCTGGACGGATAAATATGGCCGGGTGAAGGTGCAGTTTGGCTGGGATCGTTATGGTAACAATGACGAAAACAGCTCCTGCTGGGTCCGTGTTAGCTATCCGTGGGCGGGAAAAGGATTCGGCATGATCCAGATCCCGCGTATTGGCCAGGAAGTGCTGGTGGATTTCAAAAATGGTGACCCGGATTTACCCATCATCGTGGGGCGGACATACAACCAGGACACGATGCCGCCGTGGGGATTGCCTGGTGCAGCGACGCAAAGTGGGTTTTACAGCCACACAATTGGTGGGGGGCCGACGAATGCCAACGCCCTGCGTTTTGAGGATAAACCTGGTGGGGAAGAGGTCTGGTTGCATGCCGAGAAAGATCAGCGCATTGAAGTAAATAATAATGAAAGCCACTGGGTGGGGAATAATCGACTTAAAGTTATTGATAAAACAGAAACAGCGATTATTGGTGAGAAACGTTCTCTTACAGTTCAGACGGATGATACTTCCCTTGCCGGAGGAGATAAAACAATTCAGACCGTACAGAATTTACGCTTTGCAGCGGGAGATTCCATTATTCTTAGCTGCGGAGAAACTATCCTACAAATGACCAGTGACGGAATATTTAATATAACCTGTAAGAACTTTAATATTACTGCAACAGAGAACGGAAAAATAAATACACAATCAGGGCAGCTTGATTTAAACATGAATGACAGAAAGGCAGATATATCGCCGCCTGGCACATTAGAGAAAACTACTCTTCAGACGGCGATAGATATCACCTTCATGACTGAAAAATAAATCACAACCATTATTAAATATTTTATTCAAAGGGACTCTTTCCATTATGACGGAATATTATG
>NZ_PTRF01000028.1:0-31007 GCF_002965705.1 Escherichia sp. MOD1-EC6842
TTTATCGTCTTGCGACGTTAAGAATCCGTATCTTCGAGTGCCCACACAGATTGTCTGATAAATTGTTAAAGAGCAGTTGCGACGCGGCTTTCAGCTCACTGTCGCGAGGTGGCGTATATTACGCTTTCCTCTTTCAGAGTCAACCCTGAATTTCAGGATTTTATCTCTTCAACCGAACCGGCTATTTGTGTGAAGTGATTCACATCCGCCGTGTCGATGGAGGCGCATTATAGGGAGTTCTCCTGAGGCCGCAATAGAAAAATTGCAAAAAAATGACTGACTGCTGCATTCCCCAGCAAAACCCCTATTTATACCTTTTTACGCACAGAGTTATCCACAATCATAAGCGTTATTTCTGTATTCCTGACCTGCTAACCACAATCGAAATGCTGCTCACCATCGAAACAAAAAAATTCGCGAGCGTTGCGCAAACGTTTTCGTTACAATGCGGGCGAAAAATAAAGATGCCCCGTTAGGGGCGTTAGCTGAGTTTTTCGCGAAAAATTCAGCTAACGCTCTCTGTAATAGTCAAATCCAGGGGATTTACCATGCAACAACGTCGTCCAGTCCGCCGCGCTCTGCTCAGTGTTTCTGACAAAGCCGGTATCGTCGAATTCGCTCAGGCACTTTCCGCACGCGGTGTGGAACTGCTATCTACAGGAGGCACTGCCCGACTGTTAGCAGAAAAGGGTCTGCCGGTGACCGAAGTTTCCGATTACACCGGTTTCCCGGAGATGATGGATGGACGTGTGAAGACTCTGCATCCGAAAGTACATGGTGGCATTCTGGGCCGTCGCGGCCAGGACGATGCCATTATGGAAGAACATCAGATCCAGCCTATCGATATGGTGGTTGTTAACCTGTATCCGTTCGCCCAGACCGTGGCTCGTGAAGGCTGCTCGCTGGAAGATGCGGTTGAGAACATCGATATCGGCGGCCCAACGATGGTGCGCTCCGCAGCGAAGAACCATAAAGATGTCGCAATCGTAGTAAAGAGCAGCGACTACGACGCCATTATTAATGAGATGGATGCCAACGAAGGATCGCTGACGCTTGCAACCCGTTTCGACCTCGCCATCAAAGCCTTCGAGCACACCGCCGCTTACGACAGCATGATTGCCAACTACTTCGGCAGCATGGTTCCGGCTTACCACGGTGAAAGCAAAGAAGCTGCCGGTCGCTTCCCGCGCACGTTGAACCTGAACTTCATTAAGAAGCAGGATATGCGTTACGGCGAGAACAGCCACCAGCAGGCTGCCTTCTATATAGAAGAGAATGTGAAAGAAGCCTCCGTTGCCACCGCAACCCAGGTTCAGGGTAAAGCCCTCTCTTATAACAACATCGCCGATACTGATGCGGCGCTGGAGTGCGTGAAAGAGTTCGCCGAGCCGGCATGTGTCATTGTGAAGCACGCCAACCCTTGCGGCGTGGCTATCGGCAATTCCATTCTTGATGCTTACGATCGCGCGTACAAAACCGACCCGACCTCCGCATTCGGCGGCATCATTGCCTTTAACCGCGAGCTGGATGCTGAAACAGCACAGGCCATCATTTCTCGTCAGTTTGTCGAAGTGATTATTGCGCCGTCCGCCAGCGAAGAAGCCCTGAAAATCACCGCCGCCAAACAGAACGTTCGCGTCCTGACCTGTGGTCAGTGGGGCGAACGTATTCCGGGTCTTGATTTCAAACGCGTGAACGGCGGTCTGCTGGTTCAGGATCGCGATCTGGGCATGGTCGGTGCGGAAGAACTGCGCGTCGTCACCAAACGTCAGCCGACTGAACAAGAGCTGCGTGATGCGCTGTTCTGCTGGAAAGTGGCGAAGTTCGTGAAATCCAACGCCATTGTCTATGCCAAAAACAATATGACCATCGGGATTGGCGCAGGCCAGATGAGCCGCGTGTACTCCGCAAAAATCGCCGGTATTAAAGCTGCTGATGAAGGCCTGGAAGTGAAAGGTTCCTCGATGGCTTCTGACGCATTCTTCCCGTTCCGCGACGGTATTGATGCCGCCGCCGCTGCGGGCGTGACCTGCGTAATCCAGCCTGGCGGTTCTATCCGTGATGACGAAGTGATTGCCGCCGCCGACGAGCACGGTATTGCGATGCTCTTCACCGACATGCGCCACTTCCGCCATTAATGGAGCGACAGATGAAAGTATTAGTGATTGGTAACGGCGGGCGCGAGCACGCGCTGGCCTGGAAAGCGGCACAGTCGCCGCTGGTTGAGAGAGTATTTGTCGCACCAGGTAATGCGGGAACGGCACTGGAACCTGCGCTGCAAAACGTCGCTATCGGCGTGACCGATATCCCGGCACTGCTGGATTTCGCGCAAAACGAAAAGGTAGATCTGACCATCGTCGGCCCGGAAGCGCCGCTGGTGAAAGGCGTGGTCGATACTTTCCGCGCCGCCGGACTGAAAATCTTCGGCCCAACCGCAGGTGCCGCGCAACTTGAAGGCTCGAAAGCGTTTACCAAGGATTTCCTGGCCCGCCATAAGATCCCTACGGCGGAATACCAGAACTTCACCGAGGTAGAACCTGCGCTGGCGTATCTGCGTGAGAAAGGCGCGCCAATCGTCATTAAAGCTGACGGTCTGGCTGCCGGGAAAGGCGTTATCGTCGCGATGACGCTGGAAGAAGCCGAAGCGGCTGTTCACGATATGCTGGCGGGCAACGCCTTTGGCGACGCGGGTCATCGCATTGTTATCGAAGAGTTCCTCGACGGCGAAGAAGCGAGCTTTATCGTGATGGTGGACGGCGAGCATGTGCTGCCGATGGCCACCAGCCAGGATCACAAACGCGTAGGCGATAAAGATACCGGGCCGAACACCGGCGGAATGGGCGCTTACTCTCCAGCGCCGGTAGTAACCGATGAAGTTCATCAGCGCACGATGGAACGTATCATCTGGCCAACCGTGAAAGGCATGGCGGCGGAAGGAAACACCTACACCGGTTTTCTCTATGCAGGTTTGATGATCGACAAACAGGGCAATCCAAAGGTTATCGAATTTAACTGCCGCTTTGGCGATCCAGAAACCCAGCCGATTATGCTGCGCATGAAGTCCGATCTGGTTGAACTCTGCCTGGCCGCCTGTGAAGGCAAGCTGGACGAGAAAACATCCGAGTGGGATGAACGCGCTTCTCTCGGCGTGGTGATGGCTGCGGGCGGGTATCCGGGCGATTACCGCACTGGCGATGTGATCCACGGCCTGCCACTGAAAGAAGTCGAAGGCGGCAAAGTGTTCCACGCGGGCACAAAACTGGCAGATGACGAGCAGGTGGTGACCAGCGGCGGGCGCGTACTGTGCGTCACCGCGCTGGGTCATACCGTGGCAGAAGCGCAGAAACGCGCCTATGACTTAATGACTGATATCCACTGGGATGACTGCTTCTGCCGGAAAGATATCGGCTGGCGCGCCATCGAACGCGAGCAGAACTAACGCGACAGTTTTGCCAATAGCGTTTTGCGCGTGATCCCTAACTGACGGGCGGCTTCGGTTTTGTTGCCGCCCGTTTTCTCCAGCGCCGCCAGAATCACCTCTTTTTCCACTTCCACCAGCGGCTGAATATCCTGACTTTGCGCCAACGGAATCGGCGTACTGGCAATCGCCAGCGGCAGCTCGCGTTCGGAAATATATTCCCCGGTCAGCAGCACCACCGCTCGTTCTACCGCATTTTCCAGCTCACGAATATTGCCCGGCCAGTCGTAGTGAATCAGCAGATCCATCGCCTGGGGCGTAAAGCCTTTTACCGCCTTGCGATTGCGTTCGGCAAATCGCTGAAGAAAATGATTAGCCAGCAGGGGAATATCTTCCCGCCGTCGCCGCAGCGACGGCACTTCAATTGCCACCACGTTCAGGCGATAGTAGAGATCCTGGCGAAAACGCCCGGCCTTTACCTCAGCGGCAAGATCGCGATGGGTCGCGGCAATCAGCCGAACATCAACCGAAATAGTCTGGTTGCTGCCGACACGCTGAACTTCGCGCTCCTGAATCGCACGCAGCAGACGAACCTGCATCATCGGCGAGATATCGCCAATTTCATCGAGAAACAACGTGCCGCCGTCTGCCTCAACAAAGCGCCCTTCCCGCCGTTTGTCGGCGCCGGTAAACGCCCCTTTTTCGTGACCGAACAATTCAGATTCCAGTAAGGATTCGTTGAGTGCCGCGCAGTTGAGCGTTACCAGCGGTTTTTCGCTACGTGCGCTACTGGCGTGAATCGCCCTGGCGACCAGCTCTTTACCGGTGCCGGAATCGCCGTGGATCAGCACCGTGGCTTCCGATGGCGCGACGAGGGCGATTTCACTGAGCAGGTGTTGCATCGCCGGGCTTTTACCGACCATACCAAACTGGCTGGCAGACACCGCAGGCGTTTCAGAAGCGAGAATCTGCGTATGCGCGAGCGCCTTTTCCAGCGTCGCCTGCAAGTTATCGAAATCCAGCGGCTTAATGAGATAATCCAGTGCCCCGGTCTTCAGTGCTTCTACCGCCGTCTCGACGCTGGAGTAAGCGGTCATAATCAGTACCGGAATCGCCGGATTTAACGCTTTGATCTCTTTCAACGTGGCGATGCCGTCCATCTCCGCCATTCGCACATCGCAAAGCACAAGATCAAAAACCTGTTCCCGCACCTGTGCCAGCGCCTGTTGCCCGCTGTTCGCCAGCGCGACGTTATAGCCCCAACCGCGCAGCAATGCCTGCAAGATGGTGCAGTGGCTAATGTCATCATCCACCACCAGAATATCGATATTATCGTGCGTCATCCTTGTGGGTCCTTACGCGTAATATTGACCGGAAGCCATAGAGTGAACGTTGCGCCTTTCCCCTCCTGGCTTGCGACCTGAATTGTACCACCGTGTTGTTCAACAATATTATGCACGACCGCCAACCCCAGTCCGGTGCCTTCGGCTTTGGTGGTGAAGTACGGAGTGAAGATGGCTTCAAGCTGATCCGCCGCAATTCCCTTACCGTTGTCGGTAACGCTGATTTTCACGCCTGTGCCGCTTTCGCTGGCCACCACGCTAATCACCCCATGCTGACCAATCGCCTGAATAGCATTGAGATAGAGATTCAACAGAACCTGGGTCAGCCGATCCGGATCTGCCTGAATTTGCGGCAATGTGTCGTTGGCGGTAAAGCGCAACTGAATTTCCCGGCTGTTTGCATCCTGGCTTACCAACTGTAATGAGTGGTTAATCAGGGTGTTGAGATCCACCGCCTGCAAAGCCAGATGCGTTGGCTTAACCAGTTCCAGTAACTCGCTGACCACGCGGTTTAAACGGTCGGCCTCTTTCGCCATTACCTGCGCCAGTTGGTGCGCTTCCCCACCCTCTGGTGCTCGTTCGGCAAAATATTTCGCCAGCCCTTTAATTGAGGAAAGCGGATTGCGAATTTCATGGGCAACACCTGCCGCCAGATGCCCCAGCGCCACCAGCTTCTCTTTGCGCTTCATCTCATCCTGTAGAAGCTTGCGCGAGCGCAGATACCGGCGATACCAGAAGAATGACAACACGCTTGCCAGCAAGACCGTCGCCAGGGCGAAGAGGATAATCAGGGTGTTTCTCTGCTCACGATCTTCAGCACTCACAATGTTACTGGCGTCGAAAGCGATAAAAATTGCTTGTGGTGTCGCGGCATACTGCTGCATATGGCGCATCCGGTGCATTCCAGCAGCAAACATCGGTTGAAACTGGCGATAAATTTCCAGAACAGGCTCGCCGTCTGCGCTATCGATCCGCCGCCACGCTTCTTCATCTCCCGGATGTAACTGCTGCATTTCCTGCGGGGAATAAAGCTGTTTTCCCACCATGCCGGAGTTGCTATGCATCACGATTATTCCTTGTTCATCCGTGACCGCAAACCAACGTACTCCAGGCTGTCCGGCCATTTCTTCCAGTAAGGCCTGCTGCTGCGCATGATGCATGCGCATCCCCATGCCGACGCGCGAGCCGGATTCGAGAGCACGGATAAGTACACTGCCTTTTTCCAGAAGCGTTTGTCTGGCGGCGGCAGTCTCGCGCCCATAATCGCGAATCACTGTCACCGCAAACAGCCCCACCAGCCCAACAATGGCCACGGGGAGGATGGCGCTTAACCATTTGGCTAAGGAGTCTTTAGAACGTTGCATAAAACGCATCTTCTTCTTTTTTGCCTGTTCATCCCTTTTTGACAGCAGAAATCATGCCATCTTTGATCAGCGTTTACCCTGCGCTGTAACACAAACGCTTATGTTTCAATGAGTAAAAATGACTCGCCACCCACATCAGGCGAGTCATTTTTACTCGCTTATCATGCCTGATTTCCCGTCACGTCAGCGTTTCGTCGTTGGCACGGAAGATGCAATACCCAAAGTAAGACAACCACTGGAGGATTAACCATGAAACGGAACACGAAAATTGCCCTGGTGATGATGGCGCTTTCAGCAATGGCTATGGAATCAACATCTGCATTTGCTCACGGCGGACACGGTATGTGGCAGCAAAATTCCGCGCCTTTGACCAGCGAACAACAGACGGCGTGGCAGAAAATCCATAATGACTTTTATGCTCAAAGCAGCGCGCTGCAACAGCAACTGGTGACGAAGCGTTATGAATACAACGCTCTGTTAGCCGCTAACCCACCGGATAGCAGCAAAATTAATGCGGTCGCCAAAGAGATGGAGACTTTGCGTCAGTCGTTAGATGAGTTACGGGTGAAACGGGATATCGCGATGGCTGAAGCGGGTATTCCGCGCGGTGCAGGAATGGGCATGGGTTACGGCGGCTGCGGTGGTGGCGGTCATATGGGTATGGGTCACTGGTAAATCAGAACGTTTTCTCGTTGGGTTGCCAGCGACAGAAATCAGAGTTTGCCACTAACAGTAATTGCGAACCTTCGGGCGCTTCCAGCCATGCCACGCTGACATCAACAGAAGAGCTGCTCTGGCGGCGCTCGATATGCGCTATCGCCTGCGAATCTAAATCAGGTTTAATGGTTTGCCCTTCGCAGGTGGTTACGGTCTGTTCCATCTCATGCCAGCGTCCCTGACGCAGCACCACTCTCCCCTGGCGTAAAGCATCGCTAATCTGGCGGATTTGGTCAGCGCGATAACGGTATAAATCGATTTGGTCGTTAGAAAGCTGCTGCTTTTCCCCGTCGGATTCACGTTGCATAAAGCTCAGGTCGCCGCGATCGTCAAAACGCGCGCGAATGTTCACCGGCGGTTTACTGTAGACGTTGATATTGATAAGTGTGAGGTTATCGCCCTGCCAGCGATACTCTCGCGTCGTGGTATCGCCATTGCGCCACGGGCTGAACACAGCAAGCAAATGCACATTGTCACCGCTGTCTTTTCGCCAGATACGTACCGCGCCCTGGTCTTCAGCAAAACCACTGGCAGTAAAGGGAGGAAGTGAAGAGTTGTGGCTACAGGCAGTGAGAAACAGTACACCTGCCAGCATCAATGAGTGACGCCAGAAAGACAAAAGGGGTGAAACCACCCCTTCGTTAAAACTGTTCACTGCCACGCAATCTTACTTAACTGCGTCTTTCAGTGCCTTGCCAGAAACAAATGCCGGTACGTTAGCTGCGGCGATTTTGATTTCTTTACCGGTCTGCGGGTTGCGGCCAGTACGCTCAGCGCGGTGGTTCACTTTGAAGGTTCCGAAACCAACCAGTTGTACAGCATCGCCTTCTTTCAGAGACTCAGTAATTGCAGCCAGAGTGGACTCCAGAGCAGCTTTAGCCTGGGTTTTGGACAGTTCTGCTTTCTCTGCAATTACATCAATCAGTTGAGTCTTGTTCATAAGTTATCCTTACAATGTGTTTATCGCTTGCTAAGCATCGAGTGCGACGGAAATGCCAGAATAGCACTCTCCTGCATACACGCACCGATAGCCACTTTTTTTCGCCCCCCAAATGTAGACCAGACGGGGGGCGAAAGGGAAGACTCCAGGTACGACAAATCAGGCGTTAATTCACGTTTTCTGGTCTTATTGCTGAAAAATTATACCAATATTGCTCTCACCCGCCTCACGCAGGTCTGCCCTAAGGCCTTTTATCAGCTCGATGTCGCGTTCTTCACACTCGGCTAAAAGTCGGAATATTTCCCACTGAATGTCCCATTCTTGCTCAACGGCTGGGTTTTCTTTCAGCTCTTCATCGCTCATTTCGCGACCAGCCTGAGTCATTTCCAGCATCGCAACGGTAGTGATGGAGGTCTTACTCACTTCCACCGCGTGTTCGAGCGTTTCGCCACTCAAACGCGAATGAACCAGTTCACTTAACGCCACGCAGGCATCAATTGCCGGATAAACGCCGTACAGATCGAAATCGTCCGCTGAAGGAATCGCTTCCTCAAATTTCTCCAGTTGGCTGTCGAAATTCACTTTTGCGTCTTTGACGGTCAGTGTTTCCCAGATGAGATCGAGAATACGGCGGTAAATTTGCCCATCACCAAAACCGGTTTGCTGGCAGAACATGGCGTAATTGGGGTACATGCGTTCGCATAAGCAAGCCATGAAAGTGACGTGCTGCCAGCTTTCCAGGCGCTCCAGACGCAGATGAATCGGGTTTTGTAACATGTTGAGTTCTCAAATACGGAAATTATCCGCAGTTTACCTGAATTAGGGCTGATTTGCTGTATAGCGCACAAATGCCGGACGTTCCGAGGCCACGGCATCCGCCCAGCGCGTTGGCTCTGGCAGACGATAGCCTTTCATGCAGCGTTGTACCCACGCCAGCGCGCTATCCACGCTGACCCGATGACCCGTAGCGATAAACAGCGGGTTGCAGCGTGCTTTGCTGCGCCAGACCCAGGCCAGCTGCTCACCTTTATCCATCAGCGGCGCCAGCGCGCCCGGTTCGTTGGAGAGCGGTTCGAATTTACCGCATAGTCGTTTTTTCGCCACGCCAATGGTCGGTACATCCACTAATAAGCCAAAATGGCTGGCGACGCCAAGGCGGCGCGGATGCGAGATCCCGTGGCCATCAACAAACACTAAATCCGGCTTTTGTGACAGCATCTCCCACGCTGCCAGCAGGGCAGGATATTCACGGAAGGAGAGAAACCCCGGGATGTAAGGCATGGTGGTAGCAATGCGTGCCACTTTATACTCCACCAACTCAAGAGTGGGATATTTCAGCAGCACCATCGCCGCTCGCGTCACTTCTCCACCCTGTTCAAACCCGACATCGGCTCCGGCGATCAGATCCGGTGGATCTTTATCGAGTCGATCCTCGCGGATCACAGAAGAAGCCAGTTCGATTTGTTGAGCGCGTAATGACGCGAGATCCATAATTACTCCTTAGCGGTGATATTGTTCAGATAACCGATGCACTGCCTCCACAAACACGCCAGCATGTTCTGGCGGCACATCCTGGTGAATGCCGTGACCAAGGTTAAAGACATGACCTTCACCGTGACCGAAACCTGCAAGTATAGTCGCTACTTCTTCTTCAATTCGGGCTGGTGGCGCGTACAGCATCGACGGGTCCATATTGCCCTGCAATGCGACTTTATTGCCCACGCGGCGGCGCGCATCGGCGATGTCGGTTGTCCAGTCCAGTCCCAGCGCATCGCAACCGGTTTCTGCCATGGCTTCCAGCCACTGTCCGCCACCTTTGGTAAACAGCGTGACGGGCACGCGGCGACCGTCGTTTTCACGCAATAAACCATCAACAATTTTATGCATGTAATAGAGCGAGAACTGTTGATAATCGCGCCCGGTAAGCACGCCGCCCCAGGTGTCGAAAATCATCACCGCCTGGGCACCGGCTTTAATCTGCGCATTCAGATACAGGGTGACGCTTTTCGCCAGTTTATCGAGTAACGCGTGTAACGCCTGCGGATCGGCATACATCATTTTTTTGATCACGGTGAAGGCTTTGCTGCTGCCGCCTTCCACCATGTAGGTCGCCAGCGTCCACGGACTGCCGGAAAAACCAATCAGCGGCACTTCGCCTTTCAGTTCGCGGCGAATGGTACGCACCGCGTTCATCACGTAACCCAGTTCATCTTCCGGATCCGGAATTGGCAGTTTATCAACGTCAGCTTTGCAGGTGACTGGCGAGGTAAAACGAGGACCTTCTCCGGCTTCAAAATAGAGCCCTAATCCCATCGCGTCCGGAACGGTGAGGATATCGGAAAAGAGGATCGCCGCGTCCAACGGATAGCGACGCAGCGGCTGCAAAGTCACTTCGCACGCCAGTTCGGCGTTTTTGCAAAGCGACATAAAATCGCCCGCCTGAGCACGCGTGGCTTTATATTCTGGTAGATAGCGACCCGCCTGGCGCATCATCCATACTGGAGTGACATCAACGGGCTGGCGCAGCAGCGCCCGCAGATAACGATCGTTTTTAAGTTCGGTCATTTTGGCTGTTCCTTAGTGCGTCAGGCGGTCAGTGTATCATCACTCATACTCTGCCCGACACATCGCCACCGTATCTTCTATCAGGCGGCGCGCCACGGTGCCAGGAGGTGGCAGTAAGGGTAAATCGTCGTAACGATACCAGTTCGCCTCCAGCAGTTCTTTTGGATCAATCACGATGTCGCCGCTCTCATAGTCCGCCATAAACGCAGTCATTAATGACTGAGGAAATGGCCACGGCTGAGAAGTCACGTAACGCAGGTTTTTGACTTTGATGCCACTCTCTTCCATCACTTCCCGCGCGACCGCCTGTTCGAGGGTTTCGCCCACTTCGACGAATCCGGCAAGTACCGTATGGACACCGTTACGATGGCGGGTATGCTGAGCGAGCAGAATCGAATCATCACGACGGATGGCAACAATAATGCAGGGGGCGATTTGCGGGTAGTAACGCTCACGGCAGTGGCTGCACAGCATCGCCCATTCTGTTTTGCTCGGATACATTTCATGCCCGCAATACCCGCAGTATTTATGCGAGCGGTAAAACTCCGCCAGTTGCACGCCGCGTCCGGCTAGTTGAAATAGCCCGACGTCCAGATCAATGACCTGGCGCACCGAACCCATATCATGGCGGCGCTGCTGTTGCACCAGCCAAACAGGTTCTCCTTGCCATTCGCCGATATGCAGTGCGCGCTGACCCACAAGATCGAAATTTGCCGCTTTGCCATATGGCAATTCTCCCTTCGGCAACCATAATTTTTGCTCATGACTGACGACCCACCAGCCGTGATCTAATTTTTCAATTATACGATCCATAGCTCTTGCACTACCTTTGCATCACTGGCATGTTTAACATGGTTTTTACATTTCTCACTGAGCAGTTTTTGAATACAAACTTGCGGAGTCAATCATGCTTAACCAGCTCGATAACCTGACGGAGCACGTCAGAGGAAGTAACAAACTGGTTGATCGCTGGCTACATGTACGTAAGCATCTGCTCGTGGCTTACTACAATCTGGTTGGCATTAAGCCTGGCAAAGAATCGTACATGAGGCTAAACGAAAAAGCCCTTGATGATTTTTGCCAGAGTCTGGTCGATTACTTGTCTGCCGGACATTTCAGCATTTATGAGCGCATTCTTCATAAGCTGGAAGGCAACGGGCAGCTCGCTCATGCCGCGAAGATTTGGCCGCAACTCGAAGCCAATACGCAACAGATTATGGATTACTACGATTCCAGCCTGGAAACCGCCATCGATCATGATAATTACCTTGAATTTCAACAGGTTTTATCTGACATCGGCGAGGCGCTGGAAGCGCGCTTTGTGCTGGAAGATAAGCTGATTCTGCTGGTGCTTGACGCCGCCCGCGTCAAACATCTTGCTTGAGTTCTGCGCTGTTAACGCGTAATTTACATTCAACGCCCCGTTTTCGGGGCTAATTTCTTGTCGGAGTGCCTTAACTGGCTGAGACCGTTCATTCGGGATCCGCGGAACCTGATCAGGCTAATACCTGCGAAGGGAACAAGAGTTAATCTGCTACCGTATCGCCTTTGCGGCGATCGTCTCTTGCTTCATCCGTCGTCTGACAAGCCACGTCCTTAACTTTTGGAATGAGCTATGTCTGCAATAAAACTGACCCGCCGCGAACAACGCGCCCAGGCGCAACATTTTATCGACACCCTGGAAGGCACCGCCTTTCCCAACTCAAAACGCATTTATATCACTGGCACACAACCCGGCGTGCGCGTGCCGATGCGTGAGATCCAGCTTAGCCCGACGCTAATCGGCGGCAGCAAAGAACAGCCGCAGTACGAAGAAAACGAAGCGATTCCGGTTTATGACACCTCCGGCCCATATGGCGATCCGCAAATCGCCATTAACGTTCAGCAAGGGCTGGCAAAACTGCGTCAGCCGTGGATCGACGCACGCGGCGATAGCGAAGAACTTACCGTGCGCAGTTCCGATTACACTAAAGCGCGGCTGGCAGATGATGGCCTCGAAGAGCTGCGTTTTAGCGGCGTATTAACGCCAAAACGCGCCAAAGCAGGCCACCGCGTCACACAATTGCACTACGCCCGTCAAGGCATCATCACACCGGAGATGGAATTCATCGCCATTCGCGAGAATATGGGACGCGAGCGCATCCGCAGCGAAGTTTTGCGCCACCAGCATCCGGGAATGAGCTTTGGCGCACGTCTGCCGGAAAATATCACTGCGGAATTTGTCCGTGATGAAGTCGCTGCCGGACGCGCCATTATCCCCGCCAACATTAATCATCCTGAATCAGAGCCGATGATCATCGGCCGCAACTTTCTGGTGAAAGTGAACGCTAATATCGGCAACTCGGCGGTCACCTCTTCCATCGAAGAAGAAGTGGAAAAGCTGGTGTGGTCTACGCGCTGGGGAGCGGATACGGTGATGGATCTTTCCACCGGTCGCTATATTCACGAAACCCGCGAATGGATTTTGCGTAACAGCCCGGTGCCAATCGGTACTGTGCCGATCTACCAGGCACTGGAGAAGGTTAATGGGATCGCTGAAGATCTTACCTGGGAAGCGTTCCGCGACACGCTGCTGGAACAGGCCGAACAGGGCGTGGATTATTTCACGATTCATGCAGGCGTTCTCCTGCGCTATGTACCGATGACCGCGAAACGCCTGACCGGTATCGTCTCGCGCGGCGGTTCGATTATGGCGAAATGGTGCCTCTCCCATCATCAGGAAAATTTCCTTTATCAACATTTCCGCGAAATTTGTGAAATCTGTGCCGCTTATGACGTTTCGCTGTCGCTGGGCGACGGTCTGCGCCCCGGTTCTATTCAGGACGCCAACGATGAAGCGCAGTTTGCCGAGCTGCATACGCTGGGCGAACTGACCAAAATCGCCTGGGAATATGACGTACAGGTGATGATTGAAGGCCCCGGGCATGTGCCGATGCAGATGATTCGCCGTAATATGACCGAGGAGTTAGAGCACTGCCATGAAGCGCCGTTCTATACCCTCGGGCCGCTGACCACCGATATTGCACCAGGCTATGACCACTTCACGTCGGGGATTGGTGCGGCGATGATCGGCTGGTTTGGCTGCGCGATGCTCTGTTACGTAACGCCGAAAGAGCACCTGGGTCTGCCCAATAAAGAAGACGTTAAGCAAGGGCTTATCACCTATAAGATTGCCGCCCACGCTGCCGACCTGGCAAAAGGGCATCCGGGCGCGCAAATTCGCGATAACGCCATGTCGAAAGCCCGCTTCGAATTTCGCTGGGAAGACCAGTTTAATCTGGCTCTCGACCCATTTACCGCTCGCGCTTACCACGATGAAACCCTGCCGCAAGAGTCCGGTAAAGTCGCCCATTTTTGCTCCATGTGTGGGCCGAAATTCTGCTCGATGAAAATCAGCCAGGAAGTACGTGATTACGCCGCCGCGCAAACCATTGAAGTGGGAATGGCGGATATGTCGGAGAACTTCCGCGCCAGAGGCGGAGAAATCTATCTGCGTAAGGAGGAAGCGTGATGTATCAGCCTGATTTTCCTCCTGTACCTTTTCGTTTAGGGCTGTACCCGGTGGTGGACAGCGTACAGTGGATCGAACGTCTGCTGGACGCTGGCGTGCGAACCCTCCAGCTACGCATCAAAGATCAGCGCGATGAAGAGGTGGAAGCCGATGTCGTAGCGGCAATTGAGCTGGGTCGCCGCTATAACGCGCGGCTGTTTATTAATGATTACTGGCGGCTGGCGATCAAGCATCAGGCGTATGGCGTCCATCTGGGGCAGGAAGATTTGCAATCTACCGATCTCAGCGCCATCCGCGCGGCTGGTCTGCGGCTTGGCGTTTCGACCCATGACGATATGGAAATCGACGTTGCGCTGGCAGCACGACCTTCTTATATCGCGCTGGGACATGTGTTTCCGACACAAACCAAACAGATGCCTTCTGCACCGCAGGGGCTAGAGCAGTTGACACGGCACATTGAGCGACTGGCGGATTATCCCACCGTGGCGATTGGCGGTATCAGTCTGGCACGCGCGCCTGCGGTGATAGCAACGGGTGTCGGCAGTATCGCCGTCGTCAGCGCCATTACTCAAGCCGCAGACTGGCGTTTGGCAACGGCACAGTTGCTGGAAATTGCAGGAGTTGGCAATGAATGACCGTGATTTTATGCGTTATAGCCGCCAAATCCTGCTCGACGATATCGCTCTTGACGGGCAGCAAAAACTGCTCGACAGCCAGGTGCTGATTATCGGTCTTGGCGGGCTGGGTACACCTGCTGCGCTATACCTGGCGGGCGCTGGCGTCGGGACGCTGGTACTGGCAGATGACGACGATGTGCATTTAAGCAATCTGCAACGACAAATCCTCTTTACCACTGAAGATATCGATCGCCCGAAATCGCAGGTCAGCCATCAGCGACTGACACTGTTGAATCCCGATATTCAACTGATAGCACTACAACAACGGTTAACGGGTGAGGCGTTAAAAGATGCGGTTGCACAAGCCGATGTGGTGCTCGACTGTACAGACAATATGGCGACTCGCCAGGAGATTAATGCCGCCTGCGTGGCACTCAACACGCCGCTTATCACCGCCAGCGCGGTCGGATTTGGCGGTCAGTTGATGGTACTGACGCCGCCCTGGGAGCAGGGGTGTTACCGCTGCCTGTGGCCAGATAACCAGGAGCCAGAACGCAACTGCCGCACGGCAGGCGTGGTTGGTCCGGTGGTCGGAGTGATGGGCACGTTACAGGCACTGGAAGCGATTAAGTTATTGAGCGGTATAGAGACGCCTACAGGAGAACTCCGACTGTTCGACGGTAAATCCAGCCAGTGGCGCAGCCTGTCGTTGCGCCGCGCCAACGGATGTCCGGTATGCGGAGAGCGCAATGCAGATTCTGTTTAACGATCAACCGATGCAGTGTGCCACCGGACAAACTGTTCACGAACTGCTGGAACAACTCGATCAGCTAAAAGCAGGCGCGGCGCTGGCGATTAATCAGCAAATCGTCCCGCGCGAGCAATGGGCGCAACATATCGTGCAGGATGGCGACCAGATCCTGCTTTTTCAGGTTATTGCAGGAGGTTGAAATGTTACGTATCGCGGACAAAATGTTTGATTCACATCTGTTTACCGGCACCGGGAAATTCGCCTCTTCACAACTGATGGTGGAGGCGATCCGCGCTTCCGGCAGCCAACTGGTGACGCTGGCAATGAAACGCGTCGACTTGCGCCAGCACAATGACGCTATCCTCGCCCCGCTTATCGCGGCGGGTGTGACACTGCTGCCGAATACTTCTGGGGCGAAAACGGCGGAAGAAGCCATTTTCGCTGCCCATCTGGCACGTGAAGCGTTAGGAACACACTGGCTGAAGCTGGAGATTCACCCTGACGCCCGCTGGTTGTTGCCCGATCCCATCGAAACGCTGAAAGCCGCCGAAACGCTGGTGCAACAAGGATTTGTCGTGCTGCCTTACTGCGGTGCCGATCCGGTGTTGTGCAAACGTCTGGAAGAAGTGGGCTGTGCAGCGGTGATGCCGCTCGGTGCACCGATTGGTTCTAATCAGGGGCTAGAAACCCGCGCCATGCTGGAGATTATTATCCAGCAGGCCACGGTTCCGGTAGTCGTTGATGCTGGCATCGGCGTTCCAAGCCATGCCGCGCAGGCGCTGGAAATGGGCGCCGATGCGGTGTTAGTGAATACGGCAATTGCCGTCGCGGACGATCCCGTCACCATGGCGAAGGCATTTCGCCTGGCGGTAGAAGCGGGCCTGCTGGCACGTCAGGCCGGACCTGGCAGCCGCAGTCATTTTGCTCATGCCACCAGCCCACTGACCGGATTTCTGGAGGCATCGGCATGAAAACCTTCAGCGACCGCTGGCGGCAACTGGACTGGGACGACATCCGCCTGCGTATCAACAGCAAAACGGCTGCTGACGTAGAGCGGGCGCTGAGTACAGCGCCACCTACCCGCGACGACATGATGGCGCTGTTATCGCCAGCCGCCAGTGAATACCTGGAACCACTGGCTCAACGGGCGCAGCGTCTGACTCGTCAGCGATTTGGCAACGTCGTCAGCTTCTACGTCCCGCTTTATCTTTCCAATCTTTGCGCTAACGACTGCACGTACTGTGGATTTTCCATGAGCAATCGCATCAAGCGCAAAACGCTGGATGAAGCAGATATCGCCAGAGAAAGCGCCGCTATTCGGGAAATGGGCTTTGAGCATCTGTTGCTGGTCACTGGTGAACATCAGGCAAAAGTGGGAATGGATTACTTTCGTCGTCATCTCCCTGCCCTGCGTGAACAGTTCTCTTCACTACAGATGGAAGTACAGCCGCTGGCGGAAGCGGAATACGCCGAGTTAAAGCAACTTGGTCTCGATGGGGTAATGGTTTATCAGGAGACGTATCACGAGGCGACGTATGCCCGCCATCATCTGAAAGGTAAAAAACAGGACTTTTTCTGGCGACTGGAAACGCCGGATCGGCTGGGTCGCGCGGGGATTGATAAGATAGGCCTCGGCGCGCTAATCGGCCTTTCTGACAGCTGGCGCGTTGACTGCTATATGGTTGCCGAGCATTTACTGTGGCTGCAACAGCATTACTGGCAAAGTCGTTATTCCGTCTCCTTCCCGCGCCTGCGCCCGTGTACTGGCGGGATTGAGCCAGCGTCGATTATGGATGAACGCCAGTTAGTGCAAACCATCTGCGCCTTCCGTCTGCTTGCGCCGGAGATTGAACTCTCACTCTCCACGCGGGAATCACCGTGGTTTCGCGATCGCGTTATTCCGCTGGCAATTAATAACGTCAGCGCCTTCTCGAAAACGCAACCAGGTGGCTATGCCGACAATCACCCCGAGCTGGAACAGTTCTCACCGCACGACGATCGCCGACCTGAAACGGTTGCTGCCGCATTAATCGCTCAGGGTTTGCAGCCGGTATGGAAAGACTGGGACAGCTATCTGGGACGCGCCTCGCAAAGGCCATGAGACAGAATGTAAGAACGTAAATTTATTCCGAGCTGCTACGGAAGATGAAAAACGGAAGGTTGTTGAAAGCGTTGCGTTTTTTTATGGTAGTACCGTCAGCAGGAATGTTGTCCAGGGCGAAAAGCTTCTTCCTCGTTTCGCCCTGCCTTTCTTAAAAATTTCACAATGCAAAGTCTGGAGTCACTACCTGTTGAACAATGAAAGAGATCTGATTGTAAGAGAGTAAATACCCGACTATGATACAGACGAAAATAAGAACACATGTTCTCATCTTCCTGGATGCAGCAGACTGAAGAAATTCAGACATCCCGCAACCTGCGATTATCGCAAGGTCAAGGCAAAGTCCGGTAATGGCGTTCTGAATACCAGAGATGATTCTCTGGCGAAACCCACCTTAAGGTGGGTTTTGTTATTTTGAGGGCTGAGGAAGCGACTTATTTCTTAATAGGTTGTAGGCGATGGTAAAAAATTTCACTGCTTTACCTTTCTGTTTTTCAGAAATGGGATAAGCACTAGTTACATGCAAGCGTAGTTTTTTCTTTTCTCTAAAAACTTTGAACGCAACAAAGTAAAATTTCTTTTCTCCTCCCTCTAACTCCACTTCAATCACGGCATAACTACCATACCCGGCATGAATAACTTTGCATTCTGGCAGCGCCAAAATAGCTCTTTTTAAGTGCATACGCGCTAAGTTATAGCGATGCTGGCAGAAGGGGCGAGATTCTTTAGGCGCATAATACATTAACGATAGTTTTTCTTCGTTCGTCTGATGTTCATAATCTTTTGTGAAACAGTGAAGAGGGTAGGTAACCCAAAAGCGATACTCTAAAGGCTCTTTGCCCTCATGATGCTGAACGTAGACGGCCTGATGAGCATCAAGAAACGATAAATCACGAACGTTACCATCCGGATGTTCAAAAGGCCGCCACTTCTCTACTTCCTATTTCATTCTCGTTCCTTAAGAAAGTTACACGGGAATAGTATCGAATCCTTGCCAACTTTGACTCAATTAGTTCAGTCAGTTTCAGGATGTTAGCCAGCTTTACATTTATTATGAGCATCCAGAAATTCGTTAAATATTCTGATAAATGGTCTTTTCCTGAATCGCCCCCATAAAAAAACCCGCCGAAGCGGGTTTTTACGTTATTTGCGGATTAACGATTACTCGTTATCAGAACCGCCCAGACCTGCGTTCAGCAGTTCTGCCAGGCTGGCAGACGCGTCTTCTGCAGTCACCTGCGGTGCAGCCGGAGCTTCGCCCGCAGCACGGCGGCGCATACGATCCTGGTGATACGCATAACCCGTACCTGCCGGGATCAGACGACCTACGATAACGTTCTCTTTCAGACCGCGCAGTTCATCGCGTTTGCCCGCAACAGCTGCTTCGGTCAGTACGCGAGTGGTCTCCTGGAACGATGCCGCAGAGATGAACGACTCGGTTGCCAGAGACGCTTTGGTGATACCCAGCAGATCGCGGGCATAAGTTGCACCCACTTTGCCGTTCGCTTCCAGTTCGCGGTTTGCGATCTTGACGCGAGAGTATTCAACCTGTTCGCCTTCCAGGAAGTCGGAGCTACCCGCGTTAACGATGGTGGCTTTACGCAGCATCTGACGAACGATAACTTCGATGTGTTTATCGTTAATCTTAACGCCCTGCAGACGGTATACGTCCTGTACTTCGTTAACGATGTAACGAGTCACAGCATGAACACCACGCAGACGCAGAATGTCGTGCGGCGCTTCCGGACCGTCGGAAATGACGTCACCACGTTCTACACGTTCACCTTCGAACACGTTGAGCTGACGCCATTTCGGAATCATCTCTTCGTAAGGTTCGCTGCCGTCTACCGGAGTGATAACCAGACGACGTTTACCTTTGGTTTCTTTACCGAAGGAAACGACACCGCTGATTTCAGCCAGGATTGCCGGCTCTTTCGGACGACGTGCTTCGAACAGATCCGCAACGCGCGGCAGACCACCGGTGATGTCCTTAGTACCGCCAGATTCCTGCGGAATACGCGCCAGGGTGTCACCAGAGCTGATCTGTACGCCATCTTCCAGCTGAACAATCGCTTTACCCGGCAGGAAGTACTGCGCAGGCATATCAGTACCAGGGATCAGAACGTCGTTACCCTGAGCATCAACGATTTTCAGTGCCGGACGCAGATCTTTACCACCTGCGGTACGTTCTGCGGAATCCAGAACTACCAGCGAAGACAGACCGGTCAGTTCGTCGGTCTGACGAGTAATGGTCTGACCGTCAATCATATCGGTGAAGCGAACAAAACCGCTTACTTCAGTGATAACCGGCATGGTGTGCGGGTCCCAGTTTGCAACGGTTTCGCCGCCTGCAACCTGTTCGCCATCACCTTTCGCCAGTACCGCACCGTAAGGCACTTTGTAGCTTTCTTTGGTACGACCAAATTCGTCGATCAGTTTCAGTTCGGTGTTACGGGAAGTGATAACCAGTTTACCGCTGGAGTTCACAACCGACTTCACGTTGCTGAGCTTGATGCTACCTTTGTTTTTCACCTGGATGCTGGATTCAGCAGCCGCACGGGACGCCGCACCACCGATGTGGAACGTACGCATGGTCAGCTGAGTACCCGGTTCACCGATGGACTGTGCCGCGATAACACCGATTGCTTCACCTTTGTTGATGATGTGGCCACGCGCCAGGTCACGACCGTAGCAGTGCGCACATACACCAAAGTCGGTGTCACAGGATACAACAGAACGTACTTTAACCGCGTCGACAGAGTTCTCTTCCAGCAGGTCACACCACTGTTCATGCAGCAGCGTGTTGCGCGGAACGAGGATATCGGCAGTACCCGGCTTCAGAACGTCTTCTGCAGTTACACGACCCAGTACGCGATCGCGCAGCGGCTCTTTAACATCGCCACCCTCGATAACCGGAGTCATCATGATACCTTCATGAGTACCACAATCGTCTTCAGTAACCACCAGGTCCTGCGCCACGTCAACCAGACGACGAGTCAGGTAACCGGAGTTCGCAGTTTTCAGTGCGGTATCCGCCAGACCTTTACGAGCACCGTGGGTGGAGATGAAGTACTGGAGTACGTTCAGGCCTTCACGGAAGTTCGCGGTGATTGGCGTTTCGATGATGGAGCCATCCGGCTTCGCCATCAGACCACGCATACCAGCAAGCTGACGAATCTGTGCCGCAGAACCACGCGCACCGGAGTCGGCCATCATGTAGATGCTGTTGAAAGATACCTGCTTCTCTTCCTGACCGTCACGGTTAATAACGGTTTCAGTTTGCAGGTTATCCATCATCGCTTTGGATACACGATCGTTCGCCGCAGCCCAGATATCGATAACTTTGTTGTAGCGTTCGCCCGCAGTTACCAGACCAGACTGGAACTGCTCCTGAATTTCAGCAACTTCTGCTTCTGCCTCGGAGATGATTTCGTGTTTCTTCTCCGGGATGACCATGTCATCGATACCAACCGATGCACCGGAACGCGCTGCATATGCAAAGCCGGTGTACATGATCTGGTCCGCAAAAATAACGGTCGGTTTCAGGCCGAGAATGCGGTAGCAGGTGTTCAGCATTTTGGAGATTGCTTTTTTACCCAGCGCCTGGTTGACGATGGAGTAAGGCAGACCTTTCGGTACAATCATCCACAGAATGGCACGGCCAACGGTCGTGTCCTTCAGGCTGGTTTTCGCTACTAATTCACCGTTAGCATCTTTTTCGTATTCAGTGATACGCACTTTAACGCGCGCATGCAGAGAGGCCAGGCCAGCGCGATAAATACGTTCTGCTTCTTTCGGACCAGTCAGCACCATGCCTTCGCCTTTGGCGTTAACACAGTCACGGGTCATGTAGTACAGACCCAGTACAACGTCCTGAGACGGAACGATGATTGGTTCGCCGTTCGCCGGGGACAGGATGTTGTTGGTAGACATCATCAGCGCACGCGCTTCCAGCTGGGCTTCCAGCGTCAGCGGTACGTGAACAGCCATCTGGTCACCATCGAAGTCGGCGTTATATGCCGCACAAACCAGCGGGTGCAGCTGGATAGCTTTACCTTCGATCAGTACCGGTTCAAATGCCTGGATACCCAGACGGTGCAGAGTCGGTGCACGGTTCAGCAGTACCGGGTGTTCGCGGATAACTTCGTCCAGGATATCCCAAACGACAGCTTCTTCGCGCTCAACCATTTTCTTAGCAGCTTTAATGGTGGTAGCAAGACCACGCAGTTCCAGCTTGCCGTAGATGAACGGTTTGAACAGCTCCAGCGCCATTTTCTTCGGCAGACCGCACTGATGCAGACGCAGGTATGGACCTACGGTGATTACAGAACGACCGGAGTAGTCAACACGCTTACCGAGCAGGTTCTGACGGAAACGACCCTGTTTACCTTTGATCATGTCGGCCAAAGATTTCAGAGGACGCTTGTTAGAACCGGTGATCGCACGACCGCGACGACCGTTATCCAGCAGGGCGTCTACCGCTTCCTGCAGCATACGTTTTTCGTTACGTACGATGATGTCCGGCGCAGCCAGATCCAGCAGACGTTTCAGACGGTTGTTACGGTTAATGACGCGACGATACAGATCGTTCAGGTCAGAAGTCGCGAAACGACCACCATCCAGCGGAACCAGCGGACGCAGATCTGGCGGCAGTACCGGCAGAACGGTCAGGATCATCCACTCTGGCTTGTTACCAGACTGAACGAACGCTTCCAGCAGTTTGATACGCTTGGTCAGCTTCTTGCGCTTGGTTTCGGAGTTAGTTTCGTTCAGCTCTTCACGCAGCTGTTCGCACTCTTGCTCCAGATCCATGCTCTTCAGCAGAGCCTGGATTGCTTCCGCACCCATTTTCGCGTCGAATTCGTCACCGAACTCTTCCAGCGCGTCCAGATACTGCTCTTCAGTCAGGATCTGCTGGCGTTCCAGGTTGGTCATACCGCCTTCGATTACCACATAGGATTCGAAGTACAGCACGCGTTCGATATCGCGCAGCGGCATATCGAGCAGCAGGCCGATACGGGACGGCAGAGATTTCAGGAACCAGATGTGCGCAGTCGGAGAAGCCAGCTCGATGTGCCCCATACGCTCACGGCGTACTTTGGTCTGGGTCACTTCAACGCCGCACTTCTCACAGATAACGCCACGGTGTTTCAGGCGCTTGTACTTACCGCACAGGCACTCGTAATCTTTTACCGGCCCAAAGATACGGGCGCAGAAAAGGCCGTCACGCTCAGGTTTGAACGTACGGTAGTTGATGGTTTCCGGCTTTTTAACTTCACCGAAAGACCATGAACGGATCATGTCTGGCGATGCCAGAGCAATTTTGATCGCATCAAACTCTTCGGTTTTAGTCTGCGCTTTCAGAAACTTTAATAAATCTTTCACGGATTTGCTCCCGTCGGAGTTAGCACAATCCGCTGCCGGGTTTTACCCCGACAGCAGTGACCTGTTTGAGCGAGAATTACTCGTCTTCCAGTTCGATGTTGATACCCAGCGAACGAATCTCTTTCAACAATACGTTGAAGGATTCTGGCATGCCCGGCTCCATCTGATGGTTGCCGTCCACGATGTTCTTATACATCTTAGTACGACCGTTCACGTCATCAGACTTAACGGTGAGCATTTCCTGCAGGGTGTATGCCGCGCCATATGCTTCCAGCGCCCACACTTCCATCTCCCCGAAACGCTGACCACCGAACTGTGCCTTACCACCCAGCGGCTGCTGAGTAACCAGGCTGTAAGAACCGGTGGAACGCGCGTGCATCTTGTCGTCGACCAGGTGGTTCAGTTTCAGCATGTACATGTAACCAACAGTTACCGGACGTTCGAACTGTTCACCAGTGCGGCCGTCGTACAGGCGGATCTGACCAGAAGTCGGCAGGTCGCCAAGTTTCAGCAGCTCTTTAATTTCTGCTTCTTTCGCACCGTCGAACACCGGCGTTGCGATCGGCATACCTTTGCGCAGGTTTTCAGCCAGACGCATAACTTCTTCATCGCTGAAGGTACTCAGGTCAACTTTCTGACGAACGTCAGCGCCCAGATCGTACGCACGCTGGATGAACTCGCGCAGTTTCGCGACTTCTTGCTGCTGTTTCAGCATGGCGTTGATCTTGTCGCCGATACCTTTCGCAGCCATACCCAGGTGGGTTTCCAGAATCTGACCGATGTTCATACGAGACGGTACGCCCAGCGGGTTCAGTACGATGTCTACCGGCGTACCGTTTTCATCGTAAGGCATATCTTCGATCGGGTTGATCTTAGAAATTACACCCTTGTTACCGTGACGACCTGCCATCTTGTCACCAGGCTGGATACGGCGTTTAACCGCCAGATATACCTTAACAATCTTCAGCACGCCCGGTGCCAGATCGTCGCCCTGGGTGATTTTGCGGCGTTTCGCTTCGAGTTTCTTCTCGAACTCGTGTTTCAGTTCGTCATACTGCTCAGCCAGCTGTTCCAGCTGATTTTGTTTCTCTTCGTCGGTCAGGCCCAGCTCCAGCCAGCGATCGCGCGGCAGTTTGTCGAGCTTCTCAGCTTCAACGCCACCGGCTACCAGCACAGCACGGATACGGCTGAACAGACCCGCTTCGAGGATCTGCAGTTCTTCAGACAGGTCTTTCTTCGCCTGTTTGAGCTGCATTTCTTCGATTTCCAGCGCACGTTTGTCTTTTTCTACGCCATCGCGAGTAAAGACCTGAACGTCGATAACCGTACCGGATACACCGTTTGGTACGCGCAGAGAAGAGTCTTTAACGTCAGACGCTTTCTCACCGAAGATCGCACGCAGCAGTTTTTCTTCTGGGGTCAGCTGAGTTTCACCTTTCGGCGTTACCTTACCAACCAGAATGTCGCCACCGGTTACTTCCGCACCAATGTAAACGATACCGGATTCATCCAGTTTGGAGAGCGCAGCTTCACCCACGTTCGGGATGTCAGCGGTGATCTCTTCCGGCCCCAGCTTGGTGTCACGGGACACACACGCCAGTTCCTGGATGTGAATAGTGGTGAAACGGTCTTCCTGAACAACACGCTCGGATACGAGGATGGAGTCTTCGAAGTTGTAACCATTCCACGGCATGAACGCCACGCGCATGTTCTGACCGAGCGCCAGTTCACCGAGGTCGGTGGACGGACCGTCTGCCAGCACGTCGCCACGTTCTACCGGTTCACCCAGAGACACACACGGCATCTGGTTGATACAGGTGTTCTGGTTCGAACGGGTGTATTTGGTCAGGTTGTAGATATCGATACCAGCTTCGCCCGGATACATCTCGTCTTCGTTAACTTTGATAACGATACGGGAAGCATCCACGTACTGAACAACACCGCCACGTTTAGCAACCGCAGTTACACCGGAGTCAACGGCAACAGCACGTTCCATACCCGTACCAACCAGCGGCTTATCAGCACGCAGAGTCGGAACGGCCTGACGTTGCATGTTCGCACCCATCAATGCACGGTTGGCGTCATCGTGTTCAAGGAACGGGATCAGGGACGCACCGACGGATACCACCTGCTGGGTGGATACGTCCATGTAGTCAACCTGGTCGCGGCTGAACAAGCTGGATTCGCCTTTACTACGGCAAGTTACCAGGTCTTCTACGAAGTGGCCTTCTTCATCCAGGTTGGAGTTCGCCTGGGCGATAACGTAGTTACCTTCTTCGATAGCAGACAGGTAGTGAATTTCGTCAGTTACAACACCGTCGGTCACTTTACGATACGGAGTCTCAAGGAAGCCGTATTCGTTAGTCTGTGCGTACACGGACAGGGAGTTGATCAGACCGATGTTAGGACCTTCAGGCGTTTCGATTGGACATACGCGACCGTAGTGAGTCGGGTGTACGTCTCGAACTTCGAAGCCTGCACGTTCACGGGTCAGACCGCCTGGACCGAGTGCAGAGATACGACGTTTGTGCGTAATCTCAGACAGCGGGTTGTTCTGGTCCATAAACTGAGACAGCTGGCTGGAACCGAAGAACTCTTTTACTGCTGCGGAAATCGGCTTGGCGTTGATCATGTCCTGAGGCATCAGGGTATCCAGATCGCCCAGAGACAGACGCTCTTTCACCGCACGCTCTACACGTACCAGGCCAACGCGGAACTGGTTTTCCGCCATTTCGCCAACGGAACGGATACGACGGTTGCCGAGGTGGTCGATATCATCGACTTCGCCTTTACCGTTACGGATATCGATGAGCTTTTTCATAACATCAATGATGTCGTCTTTGCTCAGGATACCGGAACCTTCGATTTCTTCGCGCAGCAGAGAACGGTTGAACTTCATACGACCAACCGCAGACAGATCATAGCGGTCTTCAGAGAAGAACAGGTTCTCGAACAGGCTTTCAGCAGCTTCACGAGTCGGCGGCTCGCCAGGACGCATCATGCGGTAGATTTCTACCAGTGCGCTCAGACGGTCGTTAGTTGGGTCGACACGTAAGGTTTCAGAGATATATGGGCCGTGATCCAGATCGTTGGTGAACAGCGTTTCGATACGCTTATGACCAGACTGGCTCAGCTTAGCCAGCAGATCCAGGCTCAGCTCCATATTCGCTGCGCAGATCAGCTCGCCGGTAGACTCATCAATATAGTCTTTAGCAACCACTTTACCTGCGATGTACTCAACCGGAACTTCAATCAGTTTGACGTCGTCTTTTTCCAGTTGGCGAATGTGGCGCGCAGTAATACGGCGGCCTTTTTCTACGTACACTTTACCGTTAGCTTCGATGTCAAAAGATGCAGTTTCACCACGCAGGCGTTCCGGCACCAGTTCCATCTGCAGCTTGTTATCACGGATTTCAAAGATAACTTTTTCAAAGAACAGGTCGAGGATCTGCTCTGTGGTGTAGTTCAGTGCACGCAGAATGATGGTCGCAGGCAGTTTACGGCGACGGTCGATACGTACGAACAGGTTGTCCTTCGGATCGAATTCGAAGTCCAGCCAGGAACCACGGTAAGGAATGATACGCGCGTTATACAGCACTTTACCCGAAGAGTGGGTTTTACCTTTGTCGGAGTCAAAGAAGACGCCCGGACTACGGTGCAGCTGAGAAACGATAACACGCTCAGTACCGTTGATAACAAAGGTACCGTTGTCCGTCATGAGCGGAATTTCGCCCATGTAGACTTCTTGTTCTTTAATGTCTTTTACGGTGCCTTCCGGCGCTTCGCGCTCATAGATCACCAGACGCAGTTTAACGCGCAGCGGTGCGGAATAGGTCACGCCACGGATTTGACATTCCAGGACGTCAAACACCGGTTCGCCAAGGCGGTAGCTGACGTATTGCAGCTCGGAATTACCGCTGTAGCTCTGAATCGGGAATACGGAACGGAAAGCAGCTTCCAGACCATACTGCCCTTCAGGATCTTGCTCGATAAATTTCTGAAACGAGTCAAGCTGGATAGAAAGGAGATAAGGTACATCCAGAACTTGTGGACGTTTACCAAAATCCTTACGAATACGTTTTTTCTCGGTATAGGAGTAAACCATAGGGTTCCTCAGCTCGCTGACAAGTCGACCCATCTGTCCACTGAGCGGACAGTTTGTGCAACACTATTTTGTTGACCGGAAAATGGATACTTTCCGCAATGCCTGTTGCTATCACGCTTAAACCATTTCATTGCGATTTACACAGAACGGGAGTTCTGTCGCAGTATATTAAGTCGTCGATAGAAACAAGCATTGAAAGGCACAGCAGTAGTCAAACAGTGTGAAACGCTACTGGCGCCTTACAGCGCAAAAAGGCTGGTGACTAAAAAGTCACCAGCCATCAGCCTGATTTCTCAGGCTGCAACCGGAAGGGTTGGCTTATTTAACTTCAACTTCAGCGCCAGCTTCTTCCAGAGCTTTTTTCAGTGCTTCAGCGTCATCTTTGCTCACGCCTTCTTTCAGAGCAGCTGGAGCAGATTCTACCAGGTCTTTAGCTTCTTTCAGACCCAGGCCAGTTGCGCCACGTACTGCTTTGATAACAGCAACTTTGTTAGCGCCAGCAGCTTTCAGAATTACGTCGAATTCAGTTTTTTCTTCAGCAGCTTCAACCGGGCCAGCAGCTACAGCTACAGCAGCAGCAGCGGAAACACCGAATTTTTCTTCCATTGCAGAGATCAGTTCTACAACGTCCATTACAGACATAGCTGCAACTGCTTCAATGATTTGATCTTTAGTGATAGACATTTAAATTGTTCCTGAATATCAGAATAAGTTTATACGTAAGCGAATGCGTTAAAAAGATAACTGCGATTAAGCAGCTTCTTTCGCATCGCGTACAGCAGCCAGAGTACGAACCAGTTTGCCAGCCGAAGCTTCTTTCATGGTTGCCATCAGGCGTGCAATTGCTTCTTCGTAGGTCGGCAGAGTTGCCAGGCGGTCGATCTGAGACGCCGGGATCAGCTCACCTTCAAAGGCAGCGGCTTTGACCTCAAATTTTGCATTCGCTTTCGCGAACTCTTTGAACAGACGAGCTGCAGCGCCCGGGTGTTCCATAGAGTATGCAATCAGGGTCGGACCAACAAACGCGTCTTTCAGGCACTCGAACGGAGTACCTTCAACAGCACGGCGCAGCAGGGTGTTACGAACAACACGCATGTATACGCCAGCTTCGCGACCTGCTTTACGCAGTTCAGTCATTTTATCTACAGTTACGCCACGGGAATCCGCAACCACTGCAGACAGCGCGCCTTTGGCTACTTCGCTGACTTCAGCAACAATCGCTTGTTTGTCTTGAAGATTTAAAGCCATTAGCTTTGCTCCTGGATGTTTGCCAGAGAAAATCTCTGGAACTCACTTCACTCCTCCAAATGGAGAGAGCGTCTTAATTACGGTGAGCAGAAACAAGCCAGAATATAAAAGAATAATCTTAGCGTTCTGTCACCGTCTACGCAGGGGATTAAGTTTCTTACGAAACTCCTGCGGTCTTCGACGGAGGCCTGGATAGGCCAGGCTCCAACGAACAAATCTTTTCTATCCGTCGCTATTCAGCTTGTGCCGGCGTTGGCTTCCTTCGTTCGCACCAGTCACATAGTTAGCTATGTTCCTGGCGACTCACTCAGTTGCCGCCTTGCCACAACCCGAATATCTCGGATATACGTCTGCATTAAGCATTATACGTGGGGGTAAGATTGTAGACAAAATCACCGCCCACGTAAAGGTATTAGTTTGCAGAAGCGCTCAGGCCAGCCTGGTCAACTGCAACACCTGCACCCATGGTGGTGGAGATGCTAACTTTCTTGATGTACACGCCTTTCGCCTGAGTCGGTTTTGCTTTTTTCAGCGCAACCAGCAGAGCTTCCAGGTTTTCTTTCAGTTTGTCAGCGTCAAAGTCCACTTTACCAATGGTGGTGTGGATGATGCCGTTTTTGTCGTTACGGTAACGAACCTGGCCAGCTTTAGCGTTTTTAACCGCTTCAGCAACGTTCGGGGTTACAGTACCCACTTTCGGGTTCGGCATCAGGCCGCGCGGACCCAGAACCTGGCCCAGCTGGCCAACAACGCGCATTGCATCCGGAGAAGCAATAACAACGTCAAAGTTCATTTCGCCTTTCTTGATCTGGTCAGCCAGATCTTCCATACCTACCAGTTCAGCGCCTGCAGCTTTAGCAGCTTCAGCGTTTGCGCCCTGGGTAAATACAGCTACGCGAACGGAACGGCCAGTACCGTGCGGCAGTACAGTTGCACCACGTACGTTCTGGTCAGATTTACGAGCGTCGATGCCGAGGTTAACAGCAACGTCCACGCTTTCTACGAATTTAGCAGTCGCCAGCTCTTTCAGCAGAGCGATAGCTTCGTTGATGTCGTACTGTTTGGTCGCATCAACTTTCTCGCGGATAACACGCATGCGCTTGGTCAGTTTAGCCATTTCTTAGTCCTCCACTACCAGGCCCATGGAACGTGCAGTACCTTCGATGGAGCGAGTCATCGCTTCAATGTCGGCACCAGTCATGTCGGCAGCTTTGGTCTGCGCGATTTCCTGCAGCTGAGCGCGGGAAATTTTACCCACTTTGTCTTTGTTCGGCTTACCGGAACCAGACTTGATACCAGCCGCTTTTTTCAGCAGAACTGCTGCCGGCGGAGTCTTGGTAACGAAAGTGAAAGAACGGTCAGCGTAAACGGTGATAACTACCGGAATCGGCAGACCTTTTTCGATGGAATCAGTTTTTGCGTTGAACGCTTTGCAGAATTCCATGATGTTTACGCCCTGCTGACCCAGAGCCGGACCTACTGGCGGACTCGGGTTAGCCATACCAGCTGCAACCTGCAGCTTGACATAGGCTTGTACTTTCTTAGCCATTATAAATTCCTCAAGTTGGGTAATAACGCCTCTGAGAGGCTCCCCGTGATATAAAAAATCGTTTTACGGGCAAGGCCCATAAAAACAAAAGGCGCGAAATTGTATTCCAATCTCACGCCTTGTGCAACGATTAAATCGCCGCTTTTTTGATCGCTGGGTTAGGCTTTTTCAACCTGGCTGAAGTCCAGCTCTACCGGGGTCGCACGACCGAAGATAGAAACAGAGACTTTCAGACGAGACTTCTCGTAATCCACCTCTTCAACGACGCCGTTGAAGTCAGCGAACGGACCATCATTAACACGAACCATTTCACCCGGTTCAAACAGCGTTTTCGGACGCGGCTTATCACCAACCTGCTGCAGGCGGTTCATAATCGCATCAACTTCTTTATCGCTGATTGGCGCAGGACGATCGGAAGTACCGCCGATGAAGCCCATCACACGCGGTACGCTGCGCACCAGGTGCCAGCTCGCGTCGTTCATCACCATCTGAACGAGGACGTAGCCAGGGAAGAATTTGCGTTCGCTTTTGCGACGCTGACCGCCACGGATCTCAACGACTTCTTCAGTCGGAACCATGACTTCGCCAAACAACTCTTCCATGTTGTGTAATTTGATATGCTCACGCAGCGACGTTGCTACGCGGCCTTCAAAACCGGAAAACGCCTGAACGACGTACCAGCGCTTTTTAGGAGCTTCAGACATCTCAGAACCTCAGGCCAGTGATAAAGGATACCAGGCGAACCAGAATACCATCCAGTCCCCACAGGATCAGTGACATTACTGCGGTAACCGCAGCCACAATCAGCGTGGTGTGCAATGTTTCCTGGCGAGTCGGCCAAATGACCTTACGGACTTCGGTACGCGCTTCACGGGCAAAAGCAACGGTTGCTTTACCTTTTGTCGTTAACAGCGCGACACCCCCCGCTGCAGCAATCAGAATTACTACGGCCAGCGCACGCAGCGGCAGCATAATGTCGCGATAAAGGTAGTTGCCGACGATTGCCACCAGGAGCAATGCCACCACAACGACCCACTTCATCGCTTCCAGGCCGCGCCCGCTTCCTTGAGCTTCGGTATTCGCACTCATAAACCAACCTGTCAGAAGTATTCTACAAACATTTTCACCCCGCGATAGCGAGGCAAACCAAATCGAAACGCGTATTCGCTTTTCGGATTATACGCCCTCAACAGAGCCTGTCTCAGCAATGATTATGACAAAGAAAATCACTGATGAGCCAGGTTCTGGTACGAAAGCGTGCAAAAAGGGCATCAAATGATGCCCTTTTATTGCGCATTGCGTCAAATGTTATCGGCAATTAGCTCAGAACTTTAGCTACAACGCCCGCGCCAACGGTACGGCCGCCTTCACGGATTGCGAAACGCAGACCGTC
>NZ_PTRF01000029.1:0-29299 GCF_002965705.1 Escherichia sp. MOD1-EC6842
AGTAAAAATAATTTTATTTTTTAGTGCCATTTGTATAATCTGCGCCCCGTTGTGTGAACAACATTAAGCATATTTATCTATATAAATGGAGTTATTCATGAAAAAGGTTGTTTTTGCCTTGTCAGCACTGGCGTTAACTTCTGGTTCCGTATTTGCAGCGGATTCCGGTGATGGCACTGTGAAATTTACAGGTGAAATCGTCGATGCAGCTTGCGTACTGTCAGTTGATTCTCAGAATCAGGAAGTTGTACTGGGTCAGGTGCAAAAATCTGTATTTGCTGCAGTCGGTGATAAATCACCATCAAAACCTTTCGAAATCAAGCTGGAAGATTGTGATATCACCACTTTGAAAAAGGCGAAAGTCAGCTTTAGTGGCGTTGGTGATACCGATAAACCTGAACTTATCTCTGTTAGCACCGAAGCAGGCGCGGCGAAAGGCGTAGGTATCGGTATTTATGATAACAGCAACACCCTGGTTGCGATGAATAGTGGTGAATCCAGCACTGACCTGAAAAAAGGTCAGACAGTTCTTTATTTCACCGCAAACTATGTTTCTACTTTAGCTGCTGTAACTACTGGTTATGGTAATGCTCAGGTTGATTTCAATCTGTCTTACGAGTAATAGTTAGTTTCACAATTGGCGAAGATGAATTCTCCGCCAATTGTGTTCAAAGTTCATGGATAGAATGATGAAAAAAAAATTCATTGCGTTAACTCTTTGGGTGTTAATTTCGCAGTCTGCACTAGCGAGTGGGGTTGGGCTTAGTTCTACTCGGGTGATTTATGACGGTAATAAGAAAGAAGCATCGCTAACCGTACAAAACAAAAATAAATCAGAAGAATTTCTTATTCAGTCATGGGTTGATGATGCAACGGGTAGTAAAAAAACACCATTCATCATTACTCCGCCATTATTCAAACTTGAGCCAGGAAAAAACAACATCTTACGTATCGTAAATGTGAATCCGTCCTTACCTCAGGATCGTGAATCTGTTTACTGGGTAAACGTCAAAGCGATTCCTTCTCAAAATGAAGAAAATGAAGGGAAAAATGTCTTGCAGATTGCAGTTCGTACTCGCATCAAGCTTTTTTATCGCCCAGCAGGTCTAAAAGGGGATATTAAATCTTCGCCAGGAGAACTACGTTTTACGCGAAACGGTAAACAGATAAAAGTTGACAATCCAACTGTTTTTAACATCACGTTCAGTGATGTATTTATTAACGGACACGAAATTGAAAAGTCCGGTATGGTGCCAGCAAAAGGGTCTTTGAATATCAATTTGCCTGCAGGTGTGAACAGTGCTTCGCAAATAAAATATAATACAATTAATGATTTTGGCTCTTCAGGTGAATATCTGACTCGCGAAATTAATTAATAGTTTTCAGGGGAACCAACTTAATGTCATGGATGGTCGTTTCGCGCACTTACACTTCTTTGCCCTTTTCTTTATCTGTATTGGCGCTTACGGTTGCAGGCTCTTTTTCTGCGACAGCTGGAAAATTTAATCCGCGTTTTCTGGAAGATACCGCAGGGATCAACCAGCATGTTGACCTTTCCATGTACGAAACTGACCATGGCGCGCAGTTGCCTGGAACATATCGCGTTTCTTTAATCGTCAATGAACAAAAAATGGAAACGCGCACTCTGGAGTTTAAGGCGGCTACAGAATCCCAACGAAAGGAGATGGGGGAGTTTCTCATACCTTGTTTAAGCCGGACACAACTGGCTGATATGGGCGTTCGTGTAGACAGTTTTTCAGCACTTAACCTTATACCAGCAGAAGCCTGTGTGGCGTTTAATGAAATTATCCCTCAGGCGACCAGTCATTTTGATTTTAGCGAACAAAAGCTGGTGATGAGTTTTCCTCAGGCGGCAATGCAGCAGGTTGCTCGCGGTACAGTACCTGAATCTCGCTGGGACGATGGTGTGCCCGCGTTGCTTCTTGATTACAGTTTCAGCGGTAGTAACAGTTCTCATGATACAAAAAGTTATAATCGCTACATTGATGAAAATGGTAATCATCACCAGGATAAAAACGAAACTAGCCAGACTAACGATAGCTACTACTTAAGTATGCGAAGCGGCCTTAACCTTGGGGCATGGCGTCTGCGAAATTACAGTAACTGGAGCTATAGTAACGGCGAGAAGCAGTGGGACAATATTGGCACCTATGTAACACGGGCCATTGTTCCGCTGAAAGCGCAACTGACATTGGGTGATACAGCAACACCTTCAGATATTTTTGACAGTGTGCAGATGCGCGGGGCATTACTGGCCTCTGATGAAGAAATGTTGCCAGACAGCCAACGTGGTTTTGCTCCGGTAGTTCGAGGGATAGCGAAAAGTAACGCGGAAGTCAGTATTGAACAAAATGGTTACGTGATTTATCGAGCATTTGTTCAGCCAGGTGCGTTTGAAATTAACGATTTATACTCCACAGCGAACAGCGGTGATTTAACCGTAATTGTTAAAGAGGCTGATGGTAGTGAACAAAGATTTATTCAGCCATTCTCTTCAGTCGCTATTTTCCAACGTGAAGGGCATCTCAAATATAGCCTTTCTGCTGGTGAATACCGTGCTGGTAATTACGATAGCGCCAACCCACGCTTTGGTCAGTTTAATGCGATGTATGGTTTACCGTTTGGTATGACCACCTATGGTGGCGCATTAATTTCTAAGGATTACAACGCATTTGCTCTGGGATTGGGAAAAAACTTTGGCTCTATTGGTGCAATATCGGTTGATATTACTCAGGCAAAAAGTACATTAAATAATAATGCAACCGATCAGGGACAATCGTACCGCTTTCTTTATTCAAAAAGCTTTGCCAGCGGCACAGATTTCCGTTTATTGGGTTACAAGTATTCTACCAGTGGTTTTTATACCTTCCAGGAAGCAACAGATGTGCGTAGCGGTGCTGACAGCGATTACGGCCGTTACCATAAGCGTAGTGAAATTCAGGGTAATTTGACACAGCAATTGGGCACCTATGGGTCGGTTTATTTCAATATGACCCAGCAGGATTACTGGAATGATGACGGTAAGCGCCTTTCTTTGGCTACCGGGTACAACGGTCGTATTGGACGTGTTAATTACAGTATTGCTTACAGTTGGAATAAAAGCCCTGAATGGGATGAAAACGACCAGTTGTGGTCATTTAATGTTTCCATTCCGTTTGGTCGGGCATGGAGTAACTACCGCGTGACAACCGATCAGGATGGTCGTACGACACAACAGCTTGGCGTCAATGGCACTCTGTTAGAAGATCGCAATCTCAGCTATAACGTTCAGGAAGGGTATTCCAGTAATGGTGTTGGTAATAGCGGTAATGCTAGTTTGTCGTACCAGGGCGGCGCCGGTAATATCAGCGTGGGTTACAGCTATGGTAAAGACTACCAGCAGACTAACTACAGCCTGCGTGGTGGCATTGTAGCGCACAGTGAAGGGATCTCGCTTTCCCAACCTTTGGGTGAAACCATTGGTATAGTTTCAGCACCAGGTGCCCGGGGGGCGAAAGTATTAAATAATAGTGGTGTGAGTGTTGACTGGCAAGGTAATGCGGTCGTTCCTTATCTGAGCATCTACCGTGAAAATGATGTGTCCATTCGCAGTGAAACGTTGAATGACAGTGTTGATATGAACAGCGCATTCCAGACAGTTGTGCCAACGCGAGGAGCTGTCGTACGGGCGCATTTCGATACCCGTGTGGGTTATCGAGTTCTTATGACATTAATTCGGCAAAATGAAGTGAGCGTCCCCTTTGGTGCAACTGCAACGCTGGTTTCAGATAAAAGTGAACAGATTAGCGGTATTGTTGGTGAAGATGGGCAGTTATATATCAGCGGGATGCCTAAAAAAGGGGATGTGAAGATCGTATGGGGTAAAGATACTTCACAACAATGCGTTGCGAAATATGAACTGCCGATTAAGGAAAAATCGTCAGGTATTATTTCTGTGACAACAAATTGCCAATGATCAGGGATAGATAATATGATGAAAATTTCAAGTCTGTTTTTTGTTGGAAGCATGTTGTTTACGGCCAATAATGTTATGGCTGCAGATTGGGGACCCTGTACATCGACTTCAGGTGTTCATGATTACCCAGTCAATTTTGATATTGATATTATGGATGCCAGCAAAAATAAAGCGGGTACTGAATTAAGATTAATTTACTCATGGGCTGGTGTTGGGCAGCCTTTTAGTTTTATTTGTGAGTGTCCGGATACTTATAAAACGGAAAAGGATACACTGATTAAAGTCGTGAGTAACTTATCTACGGCAACGCGAAAAATAAACAGTGAGCAATACTACCGGTTAACCGATGAGCTGGAAGTAATGACCATGATTCAAGGTCCAAGCGTGTTGTTCCGTGTTCCGGAGGCCAATAGTCAGATCCCTAATTTAAATAACTCTTCTCAAGACTGTAAAGGTAATAATCTGGGGCAATTTGGCAGTAATGGCTATCTGTCATTTTATATAGCAAAGCCTGTTCAGGGTGAGGTGGAAATTCCCTACACGCTTATTGCAACAATGTATGCCTCAAAGAAAAAAAATACATACAGGGATCCACTTTCTACGGTCAGTATTGCAGGAAAATTGACCTTTACACAAGGCTGTAAAATTGACGCCGGTACGGTATTGGATGTCCCCTTCGGCGAGTACCCATCTTCGGCATTTAAAAATAAAAAAGGAACCATTCCAGTTGGAGGCACTGAAAAAGAGATTAACCTCCAGTTCGATTGTGAAAATATTACCGATGGCATTCAGGTATCTCTAAGGATTGAAGGAAACACAAGTCAGGCTGACGAGCGTGCCATCGATATGGGTAACCCAGACATTGGTGTGTTGGTTATGGATCCAAACGGCAATGTCTTAAGGCCTAACGATACCAACAGCAGTGTTAACTTAAACCTCGGTTCGAACGATTCCCAACAACATCGCGATGCAACAATTAAACTGAAAGCAGCACCAATCAGCACGACCGGAAATGCTCCAGCGGCAGGGCAATATAGTGGGGTTGCAACAATCTTTCTGGATATGGATTAGTCATCATGTGGAGAAATAGTATACGTTGCCTGTTACCCTTTTTAGCTCTGGCATATTTTCCCGGCGCTGAAGCCAAAATAAGCCTCGGTGAAGCAGGAAAACTGACGTTTTCTCTTTCAGTCGTGGCCAAAGGGTGTGAGTTTGAAGCCGCTGATTTAGAAGTTGTCATGGGGAAAATGATGTTAATGAAGCCAGTCACGGTCGGAAGAGTCATAAACGAAAAAAATTTCGTAATCGAATTAAAAGATTGTGACGGAATATCAAAAGCTAAAGTAACAATGGACGGCCTTCCTGACACCAATGATAACTCTCTTTTTGCTCTGGATGCCGGAGGCGCAACGGGAATAGCCCTGCAAATTGTTGACGGCAAGGGCACAAAACAGATTCCGAAAGTCGCTGGTGGAACGGCGATAGAGTGGCCAGTAAATGGAACAACAACCCAACTGAACTACAAAGCGAGTTATGTCGTTGTAAACGCCAATGCAACGTCTGGACATGCAAATGCCATGGTCAATTTCTCCGTGGAGTATGAGTAACCAGTTTCGGACTTTTGGCAGAAAAAGAGGAGATTACTCCTCTTTTTTACAAGAACAGTTAATTATTGGTCTGCATTCTGACTTGCTTTTTGTAAATATCTGTAGCTAAAACTCACTTCATTGCCACTTTTCCTTCTCTCTGTGGTCTACTTAACGACATGAGCAGGGGATGGCGTTCACTACTCCTGCATTTTTTCCTGATACTCCCACTGCAAAAACGGAGTGCTGGATATTTTTTCCCCTTTATCCCAGGGTTTGTTTGCATGAGATACATCAAAACGATAACGCAGCAAAAGCTAAGCTTTTTTCTCGCTGTCTATATTGGTTTGTTTATGAATTGCGCAGTCTATTTCCGTCGGTTTGACGGTTACGCGCATAACTTCACTTTTCTTAATGGCGTTTCGGCGGTTATCGAACTGGCAGGGACGGTTCTGGCAACCTTCTTCTTTTTACGCTTAATTTCACTTTTTGGCAGAACGGCCTGGAAAGTGCTGGCTTCATTGCTGGTGCTGATTTCTGCCGGAGCTAGCTACTACATGACATTTATGAATGTCATGATTGGCTACGGGATTGTCGCTTCGGTGATGACCACCGACATTGACCTGTCGAAAGAAGTGGTTGGCTGGACGCTTATCGCATGGGTTGTACTGGTGAGTATTATCCCGTTGCTATTTATCTGGATGAACCGCTCACAAGACACCTTCTGGCGTCAGCTTTGTACCCCGAAAACACGCTGGCGTAGCGCGCTTACTGTGCTGTTAGCGGGCTTGCTGGTATGGGGGCCAATACGTCTGATGGATGTAGCGCAAAAGCGTGCCGACCGCATGGCTGGGGTGGATATGCCTAGTTATGGCGGGGTGTTGGCGAACTCCTATTTACCTTCGAACTGGCTTTCTGCGTTGGGGCTGTATGCCTGGGCGCAAGTGGATGAATCTTCAGACAATCGTTCGCTGATGAATCCGGCGAAAAAATTCACCTATACCCCGACGCAAAATCTCGACGACACCTATGTGATTTTCATTATTGGTGAAACCACGCGTTGGGATCATATGGGAATGTTGGGCTACGAGCGTGATACAACGCCGAAGCTGGCAAAAGAGAAAAACCTGGTGATGTATCGTGGTTATTCTTGCGATACCGCGACTAAATTATCACTACGCTGTATGTTTGTGCGTGAAGGTGGAACGGAAGATAACCCACAACGTACTCTTAAAGAACAGAACGTATTTGCGGTTCTCAAACAGTTGGGTTTTAGCTCCGATTTGTACGCCATGCAGAGCGAGATGTGGTTCTACAGCAATACCATGGCTGACAACATTGCCTACCGTGAGCAAATCGCGGCTGAGCCACGTAACCGTGGAAAAGCGGTAGACGACATGTTGCTGGTGAATGAAATTGAACGTTCTCTGGAGAAAAAACCAGAAGGTAAGCATCTGATTGTGCTGCATACCAAAGGGTCGCACTACAATTATACTCAGCGTTATCCACGTGAGTTTGCCCAGTGGAAGCCAGAGTGTTATGCAATTGATCGCAAATGTCCAAAAGCGCCGATGATCAACTCATACGATAACTCCATCACCTACGTAGATCATTTTATCGACTCGGTGATCGACAGATTCCGCGATAAGAAAGCAATTGTGTTCTACGCGGCGGATCACGGTGAGTCGATTAACGAGCGTGAGCACTTGCATGGTACACCACGTGAATATGCACCGCCGGAGCAGTTCCGCGTGCCGATGATGGTCTGGATGTCAGATAAATATCTGGAAAATCCGGCCAATGCGCAGGCATTCGCGCAGTTGAAAAAAGAAGCCGATATGAAAGTACCGCGCCGTCACGTAGAGCTGTACGACACCATCATGGGCTGTCTCGGCTATACTTCACCGGATGGTGGAATTAACGAAAATAACAACTGGTGCCACATCCCACAGGCGAAGGCTGTTGCGGCTAACTAAGCGGCCTGCTGACTTTCTCGCCGATCAAAAGGCATTTTGCTATTAAGGGATTGACGAGGGCGTATCTGCGCAGTAAGATGCGCCCCGCATTCGGTGATTGGCGCAGCCTGGTAGCGCACTTCGTTCGGGACGAAGGGGTCGGAGGTTCGAATCCTCTATCACCGACCAAATTCGAAAAGCCTGCTCAGCGAGCAGGCTTTTTTGCATTTGTAGCCTATGAGGATGAGAACCTCCGGGGGGAGGGAGGTTCGACTCGAGCGAAGCGAGAGAACGTTGCGCCAGCAACGGCCCGCAGGGCGAGCCACGAAGTGGCGAGTAATCCTCTATCACCGACCAATTTAGAAAAACCAGCCTACGGGCTGGTTTTTTGCTTTCTGCGGCCTGAAGAGGATGAGAACCTCCGGGGGCAGGAGGTTCGACTCGACGTAGGCCTGATAAGACGCGCCAGCGTCGCATCAGGCAAATGTGCCGACCCATTGTCGGATGCGGCGCGACCGCCTTATCCCCCCCACACCACACATTTCCCTGCCAAATTTGCGCCCCATATCTCACTATCCATTAACGGATTTGTGACAGAATCCATTGTCTTTTTTTATATTTGCTTAAATCTTTTTTTGCGTTACTTATGGCTGGCGCTGGCATTTTCCGCTGTGCGTTTTAGCGTTCATGGTATTAATCGCTCAGATATCCACCTTTTCCTCAGATTTTTTTCATTAAAAGCATAAAACTTAATCACCAATTGTTGCGAAATATTAAGGTGATTGTTCTGGTTATGTTGGAGTAGCACAAATTTCTCTGCTGCAAATAGCGGTTTGAAGTTTTTTTAATCTTTGTTTGTGGATTCTCACCGTTGGTGTAAATCCCGGTTGGCTGTATTGACGTTTTCACATTCTGTTGACAGATTGTAGGTCACGAGGGGCATTTTATGGAGGATCCGCACTGTTACACTGATGTTAATTAGTACGGCATCCCCACCTCATAACGTTGACCCGACCGGGTAAAAAACAAAAAAGGTCAGGCAACGACAACCCACTGCAAAGGGTTAAAACAACAAACATCACAATTGGAGCAGAATAATGCGTATTTCCTTGAAAAAGTCAGGGATGCTGAAGCTTGGTCTCAGCCTGGTGGCTATGACCGTTGCAGCAAGTGTTCAGGCTAAAACTCTGGTTTATTGCTCAGAAGGTTCGCCTGAAGGGTTTAACCCGCAGCTGTTTACCTCCGGCACCACCTATGACGCCTCTTCCGTACCGCTTTATAACCGCCTGGTTGAATTTAAAATCGGCACCACCGAAGTGATTCCAGGCCTCGCTGAAAAGTGGGAAATCAGCGAAGACGGTAAAACCTATACCTTCCATCTGCGTAAAGGTGTGAAGTGGCATGACAATAAAGAATTCAAACCGACGCGCGAACTGAATGCCGATGACGTGGTGTTCTCGTTCGATCGTCAGAAAAACGCGCAAAACCCGTACCATAAAGTTTCTGGCGGCAGCTACGAATACTTCGAAGGCATGGGCTTGCCGGAGCTGATCAGCGAAGTGAAGAAGGTGGACGACAACACCGTTCAGTTCGTGCTAACGCGTCCGGAAGCGCCGTTCCTCGCTGACCTGGCAATGGACTTCGCCTCTATTCTGTCAAAAGAATATGCTGACGCGATGATGAAAGCTGGTACACCGGAAAAACTGGACCTCAACCCAATCGGCACCGGCCCGTTCCAGTTACAGCAGTACCAGAAAGATTCCCGTATTCGCTACAAAGCATTTGATGGCTACTGGGGCACCAAACCGCAGATCGATACGCTGGTCTTCTCTATTACTCCTGATGCTTCTGTGCGTTACGCAAAATTGCAGAAGAACGAATGCCAGGTGATGCCGTACCCGAACCCGGCAGATATCGCCCGTATGAAGCAGGATAAATCCATCAACCTGATGGAAATGCCGGGGCTGAACGTCGGTTATCTCTCGTATAACGTGCAGAAAAAACCACTAGATGACGTGAAAGTTCGCCAGGCACTGACCTACGCGGTGAACAAAGACGCGATAATCAAAGCGGTTTATCAGGGCGCGGGCGTGGCAGCGAAAAACCTGATCCCGCCAACCATGTGGGGCTATAACGACGACGTTCAGGATTACACCTATGATCCTGAAAAAGCGAAAGCCTTGCTGAAAGAAGCCGGTCTGGAAAAAGGTTTCTCCATCGATCTGTGGGCAATGCCGGTACAGCGTCCGTATAACCCGAACGCTCGCCGCATGGCGGAGATGATTCAGGCGGACTGGGCGAAAGTGGGCGTACAGGCCAAAATCGTCACCTACGAATGGGGTGAGTACCTCAAGCGTGCGAAAGATGGCGAGCACCAGACGGTAATGATGGGCTGGACTGGCGATAACGGGGATCCGGATAACTTCTTCGCCACCCTGTTCAGCTGCGCCGCCTCTGAACAAGGTTCCAACTACTCAAAATGGTGCTACAAACCGTTTGAAGATCTGATTCAACCGGCGCGTGCTACCGACGACCACAACAAGCGTGTTGAATTGTACAAACAAGCACAGGTCGTGATGCACGATCAGGCTCCGGCACTGATCATCGCTCACTCCACCGTGTTTGAACCGGTACGCAAAGAAGTTAAAGGCTATGTGGTTGATCCATTAGGAAAACATCACTTCGAAAATGTCTCTATTGAATAATTAAAAGCCGTACAAGACTGATGGCAAAGGCAAAACTGCCTGATGTGCTCCGCTTATCAGGCCTACGAAAATTCTGCAATGTATTGAGTTTGCCAGATTTTGTAGGCCGGATAAGGCGTTCAGTCCGCATCCGGCATGAACAAAGCGCACTTTGTCAACAATCTGCATACCCGGTGGTGCTGTGCCTCTGCGCACAGCGCCATCCGGCAGCAATACTTCATTCCCTGTCCGGCACGGGCGGGAATTGATTGGTGAGCAATACAGACACGCAGTTCCAGGCTGCGGGTCACTATAGAGAATCCGGGTTATGTTGCAGTTTATTCTCCGACGTTTGGGACTCGTCATCCCCACGTTTATCGGTATTACCCTTCTCACCTTTGCCTTTGTTCACATGATCCCCGGCGATCCGGTGATGATCATGGCGGGCGAACGTGGGATCTCCCCAGAGCGCCATGCGCAATTGCTGGCAGAACTCGGCTTAGATAAGCCGATGTGGCAGCAGTATCTCCATTACATTTGGGGCGTTATGCACGGCGATCTAGGCATTTCGATGAAAAGCCGCATCCCGGTTTGGGAAGAGTTCGTGCCACGCTTCCAGGCTACGCTGGAACTTGGTGTTTGCGCGATGATTTTTGCGACTGCGGTCGGTATTCCGGTTGGTGTACTGGCTGCGGTTAAACGCGGTTCCATTTTCGATCACACGGCGGTTGGTCTGGCGCTGACCGGCTACTCCATGCCAATCTTCTGGTGGGGCATGATGTTGATCATGCTGGTTTCAGTACACTGGAACCTGACGCCTGTCTCCGGTCGCGTGAGCGACATGGTGTTTCTCGATGATTCCAATCCGTTAACCGGTTTTATGCTGATCGACACCGCCATCTGGGGGGAAGACGGTAACTTTATCGATGCCGTCGCCCATATGCTCCTGCCCGCTATTGTGCTGGGTACTATCCCGCTGGCGGTCATTGTGCGTATGACGCGCTCCTCGATGCTGGAAGTGCTGGGTGAAGATTATATCCGCACCGCGCGAGCCAAAGGGCTGACCCGCCTTAGGGTGATTATCGTCCATGCGCTGCGTAACGCCATGCTGCCGGTGGTAACCGTTATTGGCCTGCAGGTGGGGACGCTGCTGGCGGGGGCGATTCTGACCGAAACCATCTTCTCGTGGCCCGGTCTTGGGCGCTGGTTGATTGACGCGCTGCAACGCCGCGATTATCCGGTGGTGCAGGGCGGCGTATTGCTGGTGGCGACGATGATTATCCTCGTCAACCTGCTGGTCGATCTGCTGTACGGCGTGGTGAACCCGCGTATTCGTCATAAGAAGTAAGGGAACATCATGTCACAGGTTACTGAAAATAAAGTGATTACTGCACCGGTGCCGATGACCCCGTTACAGGAGTTCTGGCACTATTTTAAACGCAACAAAGGCGCGGTTGTCGGGCTGGTTTACGTCGTCATCGTGCTGTTTATCGCGATCTTTGCCAACTGGATTGCACCCTATAACCCGGCGGAACAGTTCCGCGATGCACTGCTCGCCCCGCCAGCGTGGCAGGAAGGCGGCAGCATGGCGCACTTGCTGGGCACTGATGATGTTGGTCGCGATGTGATGTCGCGCCTGATGTACGGTGCACGGCTGTCGCTGTTGGTCGGTTGTCTGGTGGTGGTGTTATCGCTGATTATGGGCGTTATTCTCGGCCTGATCGCCGGTTACTTTGGCGGCCTGGTCGATAACATCATCATGCGCGTGGTCGATATCATGCTGGCGCTGCCAAGCCTGTTGCTGGCACTGGTGCTGGTGGCGATTTTCGGCCCGTCGATTGGTAACGCAGCGCTGGCGCTGACCTTTGTTGCCTTGCCGCACTATGTGCGCTTAACCCGCGCCGCCGTGCTGGTGGAAGTTAACCGCGATTACGTTACCGCGTCTCGCGTGGCAGGTGCCGGGGCGATGCGTCAGATGTTTATTAACATCTTCCCGAACTGCCTTGCGCCGCTGATTGTTCAGGCGTCGCTCGGTTTCTCTAACGCCATTCTCGATATGGCTGCTCTTGGTTTCCTCGGCATGGGTGCGCAGCCGCCAACGCCGGAGTGGGGCACCATGCTCTCCGACGTGTTGCAGTTCGCGCAAAGCGCCTGGTGGGTCGTGACCTTCCCGGGTCTGGCGATCCTGCTGACGGTGCTGGCATTTAACCTGATGGGTGACGGTCTGCGTGACGCGCTCGATCCCAAACTGAAGCAGTAAGAGGTTCGAGATGGCGTTATTAAATGTAGATAAATTATCGGTGCATTTCGGTGACGAAAGCGCACCGTTCCGCGCCGTAGACCGCATCAGCTACAGCGTAAAACAGGGCGAAGTGGTCGGGATTGTGGGTGAGTCCGGCTCTGGTAAATCGGTCAGTTCGCTGGCGATTATGGGGCTGATTGATTATCCGGGCCGCGTAATGGCGGAAAAGCTGGAGTTTAACGGTCAGGATTTACAGCGTATCTCAGAAAAAGAGCGCCGCAACCTGGTGGGTGCCGAAGTGGCGATGATCTTCCAGGACCCGATGACCAGCCTTAACCCGTGCTACACCGTGGGTTTCCAGATCATGGAAGCGATTAAGGTGCATCAGGGCGGCAACAAAAGTACCCGCCGTCAGCGAGCGATTGACCTGCTGAATCTGGTCGGTATTCCCGATCCGGCTTCGCGTTTGGATGTTTACCCGCATCAGCTTTCCGGCGGCATGAGCCAGCGCGTGATGATCGCCATGGCGATTGCCTGTCGGCCAAAGCTGCTGATTGCCGATGAACCAACCACTGCGCTGGACGTGACCATTCAGGCGCAAATTATCGAACTGCTGCTGGAGCTACAGCAGAAAGAGAACATGGCGCTGGTGTTGATCACTCATGACCTGGCGCTGGTGGCGGAAGCGGCACATAAAATCATCGTGATGTATGCAGGTCAGGTGGTGGAAACGGGCGATGCGCACGCCATCTTCCATGCGCCGCGTCACCCGTATACTCAGGCATTGCTGCGTGCGCTGCCGGAATTTGCTCAGGACAAAGAACGTCTGGCGTCGTTGCCAGGTGTTGTTCCTGGCAAGTATGACCGCCCGAACGGCTGCCTGCTTAACCCGCGCTGCCCCTACGCCACTGACAAATGCCGTGCTGAAGAACCGGCGCTGAATATGCTCGCTGACGGGCGTCAGTCCAAATGCCATTACCCACTTGATGATGCCGGGAGGCCCACACTATGAGTACGCAAGAGGCCACCTCGCAACAACCGCTGTTGCAGGCAATCGACCTGAAAAAACATTATCCGGTGAAGAAAGGTATGTTCGCACCGGAACGTCTGGTGAAGGCGCTGGATGGCGTTTCGTTTAACCTTGAACGTGGCAAAACGCTGGCAGTAGTGGGCGAATCTGGCTGCGGTAAATCGACCCTCGGTCGGTTGCTGACGATGATTGAAACGCCCACCGGTGGTGAGCTGTATTACCAGGGGCAGGATCTGCTCAAGCACGATCCGCAGGCGCAGAAGTTGCGTCGGCAGAAAATCCAGATCGTCTTTCAGAATCCCTATGGTTCGCTGAATCCGCGTAAAAAAGTTGGGCAAATTCTTGAAGAGCCGCTGCTTATTAATACCAGCTTAAGCAAAGAACAGCGTCGGGAAAAAGCCCTGTCGATGATGGCGAAAGTCGGCCTGAAAACCGAGCATTACGACCGCTATCCGCATATGTTCTCCGGCGGTCAGCGTCAGCGTATCGCCATTGCCCGAGGTCTGATGCTCGACCCGGATGTGGTGATTGCCGATGAACCGGTTTCCGCGCTGGACGTTTCAGTGCGTGCGCAGGTGCTGAATCTGATGATGGATTTGCAGCAGGAGTTGGGGCTGTCTTATGTCTTTATCTCGCACGACCTGTCAGTGGTTGAGCACATTGCCGATGAAGTGATGGTGATGTACTTGGGCCGCTGCGTGGAGAAGGGAACGAAGGACCAAATCTTCAATAACCCGCGTCATCCGTACACTCAGGCGCTACTCTCCGCGACGCCGCGCCTGAACCCGGACGATCGCCGCGAGCGCATCAAGCTCACCGGTGAACTGCCAAGCCCGCTCAATCCACCGCCGGGCTGCGCGTTTAACGCCCGCTGTCGTCGGCGCTTCGGCCCCTGCACCCAGTTGCAGCCGCAGCTAAAAGACTACGGCGGTCAACTGGTAGCTTGTTTTGCTGTTGATCAGGATGAAAATCCGCAGCGTTAACTCACAAAACCGGGGCCATGCGCTCCGGTTTACTCAATCAGCTTCAACAGTGGCGACAAGCATAACAAAATGCCGTACAGCAGAATCAGCCAGGCTTTAAACCCGCGAAGTTTTTCCAGTTGTGCGACTTTATAGATCAGGAAAAATGGAATGAGGCACGACACAATGCCATATAACGGGCTTCCCAACTGAAAGAACACCAGCACCGATACACGAAACGAAACCCAAATCGTCAACGTAATGACGATAAAAGCGCAGATCGCCAGAGTCAGCATGCGTGAGTTAATTTTCTTGGTATCAATAATTCGGCTTAACAGATTGAGAATAATGCCTTTAATAGCCTCGTGGAAACCGAGATAAATGCCAAAGAATGCGGTCAGTACGGCAAAGATATTCAGCACCGTAGAGGTGATATGAATGATATGCCCAGGGATCACCTGCGCGGCCAGTGCCAGTGCCGAGATATTTTGTTCAAAGGCAGAAACGGCTTCTTCGTGGCTAATTGAGAAGGTAAACGAAAAGGCAAAAAACAGGATCACCGCGATGAGCGTGATATAACTAATTCGGTGGGTACGCAGCGCGAGCCGGGTTGCCAGTACTTTATCCGCTTCCCGTTTACGATAGGCAATATTCATTGGGTTAAGTACCTGAATAAATACTGCAGAAAAGAAGCAAAATGGAATGGTAAGCAGGACATCGCGGAAAAAGACGGAGGCTTGCGGGAAGGCGGTTATATTGGCGAAATTCCAGTGCGGGATCATCGCAAAACCGAACACGACAATAATCCCTACTTTGACCACCACCATTGGCCCGGAAATCTTAAACAGTAATCGTTCACCACCAGACGCAATCGCCACCAGTACGGCGAAAATAGCGACTTTATAAAGTAGAGATTGTGAAAGATCGGCATCGGTTAAACCGAAGGTTTTCAGGTACGAGGCGCTGTCGAAAACCACGGAGAGAGAGTAGATAAAAATCCCGTGGATAATCATCAAAAAGTAGATAACCCCGAGGAAAATTCCCCAGTTCTTCCCCAGGTAATGACTGATAATATCGGTGTAGTCATTACAGGAATCGCTTTCAGAAAGGGTTTTTAAATAAATGTCCTGCACTACCCAGGTGGCAGGATAAGCAATGATCGCTGCGGTAATAAATACCCAAATTCCCTTCAAGCCAATTTGTACTGGCATCAGCACGGTTCCGGCACCAATCGCCATGCCTATACATAATAAAACCCAGCCGAAGTCGTAGCGTGTAAACGGCATTTTCTGATCGTGTTTCGGTAGTGTGTTGTGCTGCATAAAGTCCTGTCCAGAAAGAAGTCGGCCTCGCAAAAATGAATAAACCCAGTTTCTCTTGCGCAACAGGTGGAGAAGTCGAATACGCAGTATGTAAAAAATGAGGCAACAGATTCACTGGGGAGGTCGCGAGGAGGCGCAATTCTACAAAATTGCGCATTTCACTACCAGTCTGGAGTCAGCCCGGATATGAACTGCAACTATTGCAAATTAAGAAATTAAGCTGGAAGGCATCACGCAATGAGGAAGATTGCCGGGTGCTGACAGTAAAAAGCAATCGTAAAATCAGCGGCAAGCCGGAAGGGTTCCGGTGAGGCGCAATGTTGCGGGGGCTTTATCCCTGGTGGCATTGGTTGCTGGAGAGAGAAAACCCCCGCACGTTGCAGGTATGCACCTGACAACATCACGGGGGCCATTCTTGAACCTGAACAACTCAAGAATAGCCGCGAAACGTTGTCATTACAACACAGGCGGCTATATGACGCTCGCAGAACTGGGCATGGCCTTCTGGCATGATTTAGCGGCTCCGGTCATTGCTGGCATTCTTGCCAGTATGATCGTGAACTGGCTGAACAAGCGGAAGTAACGTGTCATGCGGGCGTCAGGCTGCCGTAATGGCAATTTGCGCCCGGACCAGGCCGCAGGGGTGAAACTCTGCGGCCTTTTTCGTAAGAAAAATGCAACGATTGCACGCGGATAATATTCTGCGGAATGCGCAGCACAGAGTGAAGACGTGACGGATTCCGGAACAGAAAAACAGTCGTAGAATCAGCGGCAAGCCGGAAGGGTTCCGGTGAGGCGCAATGTTGCGGGGGCTTTATCCCTGGTGGCATTGGTTGCTGGAGAGAGAAAACCCCCGCACGTTGCAGGTATATACCTGACAACATCACGGGGGCCATTCTTGCATCTAGACCATTCAAGAATAGCCGCGAAACGTTGTCATTACAACACAGGCGGCTATATGACGTTCGCGCAGTTAGGCATGGCCTTCTGGCACGATTTAGCGGCTCCGGTCATTGCTGGCATTCTCGCCAGTCTGATCGTGGGCTGGCTGAATAAGAGGAAGTAACGTGCCGTGCGGGTGTCGGCTGCCGTAATGGCAATTTGCGCCCGAACCAGGCCGCAGGGGTGAAACTCTGCGGCCTTTTTCGTGTTTATTGCGGGTATGGCACCCAATCGCCACCGTTCAGGCGAACGTACGGTTTATCCTGATATTGAATCACCACCGCGTTTGAGTTCTCGGATACCAGTGCTGTTTGTGGCAATCCGCTGGTGAGTTTTTTCCAGTCAACATTGTCTTCGGTGAAAATTTTACCGTCGAGAACGCGAACCACCAGATCAGAAATTGCCAGGAAACTGCTTGGTTGGTCGATGACAATCGGTGCCCCCTGGTGTGGTGCCTTCATACCGAAGAATTTCACGCCAACGGGGACGTCTGTGATAGACGGGCTAGGGATATCACGTAAGCCAGATACCTGCATTCTGTCGCCCTTCAGCGCGCCGCCGTGTTCTGGCACCACTACCACCATCACTTTACGACCCGATTTCTCCAGTTCAGTAAAGAATGCGTCCAGTTCATCAAAGAACTTCTGCGCCCGCGCTTTGTAATCCGCTGTTTTGCTGACGCCCGGATAATGGTTGCCATCGTGCAGTGGAAGCGTGTTGTAGAACGTGGCACTACGGCTGTTTTTATCTTTTTCAGTAACGTCCAGCCAGCGGTTAAGTACGGCGGTATCGTCATAAACCGGCGAACCATCAAAGCCCAGCAAAATAACCGGCAGATTCGTTTGATCCATCAATTCTGTCTGCATACCGCCATTTTCGCGCACTTCTTTCAGGAAGCCGCCGAATTGACCGTTATGCCCCATCATCAGATGCTGGGTAAAGCCCAGTTTTGACAAGTTATCGAACAGATAGCAGTCATTATTGGCTGGTTGGTACAGATTGGTGTGCGAAGTTTGTCCACAGCTGGCGCGCAGCAGACGAATCGCCGCCGGGCCGCTGTATGAGGTCGCAGAGTTGAAATTCTTGAACTCAATATCGAAATGCGACCATAACGGATGCGACATTAACCCGGCAGCTTCAATGTCCGACCAGGAGAGTGAACAGATGTTGATGACCAGCAATTCAAATGGCTGTGCATCTGCCGGAAGCGCGGATGGGAAGGTCGATTTACGTTTCGCTTCGGCGTTATAGAAATTATTCAGCCATGCATTAAGATTCGCGGTTGTCGGCGGCGCGGTTTGCGCAGGCATATCACCCACCACCGGCGTACCGCCTGCGGCTGCGACCGTTGCCGCTGCATTACCGCCCGTCGTTGTCACCGTCGTGGTCGGTTGACCGGCAGGCCACAGGGAGAAACTTGGTCCAGCCAGCGTAAGTACGTTCAGCCATACCAGAATAGCGACGACAAATATGGTGATACGAATCCATTGTGACAGGAACAACCACGCCACTAACAATACAAAAATGGCTCCGATCATCTGCCAGTTAATAAAGCGAGTAACGAGGTCGATTAAATAATCGCTACTGAAACCAGCCACTTGCGAACCCTGACTCATGATGCTTTCCGGGCCTGGCAGCCAGGTGTCATGCCAGAACAATGCAAAACCGATTGGCAGGGCTATCCAGTGGCGTAGACGGTGCAGGCTATAGCGCGGAATAGGCATTAGCAGAAACGCGGCAAACACCAGGTTAAGCAGCGGATGGAAGTTAAGATATCCCGCCCATAACAGGCCAAACTTGACCAGAAAATAGAAGTTCCAGCCAGAAAGGCCGCGCCAGTATTGCCAGAGGGAAGAAGGCATAGCGGTGTTTTGGGTAAATTGAGTCATTTTTTGGTTGCCCTGGCTTTTTCCGCACGGCGTAATGTACCGGCCGGTTTTACATAACGAGGTTTAGCAAATAACAAACGCAAAGTGTCACGAATACGCCGTAGAGAATGCCGCGCCAGATAGCCCAGCGGGAAAAATATCAGTGCGCAAACGATAATAATTTCAACGATATCGCTGATGGTCATCATGATGAACGCTCCACAGCATCATCCAATAATCGCAGTGGTTCAGGTATGCGTCGCCAGTTGCGACCATCGTGTTCGGCATTGATGACTGGCGTGGAACCCTGCGTTAAAGGCAGCGGCATCCCCCATTGTTCCGGGGCGAGTAAACGCATTTGCACCAGCTCGGCGCTGATTTGGTCATCTTCAAACCAGACCATGCGGTTAGAGAAAATGTCGCCAGTAGGTAGTGGGAAGATATGATTCAATGCGGTATCCAGATCGTTAATCCGGCAGAAAGAGAGGAACAGCACCAGTCGATTGCCGCCAATCGTCATAATATCGCCGGTACGATTAGGGCGACACAGCGTCAGAGCTTGTTCAACGCGAATGCCAGGCACCGGGCGCAGAGCCACCAGAACGCCTTTGCCGTGAGCAGGTAACAGGGTGTTATTCATCATATTATTGACCGCGTCACAGAATACATCCCACTTCTGGAACCCCCGCAGTTTAATCGGCTGAGTCATCGACAACAGCGTGGTGATATCTTCCGGTACATAGCGGCTGAACTTCTGTCCCTGCACGCTTTCAATCATTGTCAGACAGCGAGAGAGCGGGGCGTTCCATGGAATAACCATATTTGCGCCGCAGGCCAACAGTAAACGTTCGTCGGTGGCGCGCAGGCTGGCAATATTTTCCCGCACGAGGATTTTCAACGCGCTACCACGCTGGCGACGCAATGTATGAATACTGCGGGCCAGCGGTTCAATTTGCCCATTTTGCTGCAAAGAGAACACGACCGTCGCGGCCTGAGAGGTACGTGCTTCATTGAACAGCGTTTCGTTATTGTCGAATAGCTTCCAGTGTTCCGATAGCGGTGGCGCGCCTTCCAGTACGGCAATATTACTGAGAATACGCTTTTCATCGCTGCGTGGTTGGATCTCCGCCTCTTCGCGCTGAACTAACGCCCAGACGCCATTTTGGTGCTGGACGGTCAGTTGCTGACGGGCGCTGACACCTTTTTCGTTACACCAAAAAGCGATATCCAGCAGATGCTGATCGCCCTGAAAACGCAAACTGGCAAGTCCAAAAAGCGAACGATACTCCTCCAGTAACAATGAAAATTGTTTATCGTTATTGTTTCCGGGATTAATTACCAGCAGTGAACAATGGTTTAGCCTGCACCATTTATTCATTTTTTCCAGCCATAGGCGAAGGCGCTCGGCAGGAATGTTTTGCCATGCGTTATTTGCGCAAACAAGAATGAACAGGTAATTATTGGGAACAACTGAACATTGTAAATCACGGGGCAAATAGTATAGACCTTTTTCATGATTTAGCATTGAAAATAATTTTATTTTTTCTGGTCCTTGAGAATCATCTAATTTGAAAATTTTCTCGGGATCGCTATCCATGCTAATGACCGCGACTTGCGCGGTTTCAGCTTGAGAAGCCATCGTTTGATTCACCAAGCTAATAGCATCTTCTTGACGATCGACGTTAAACCACCAGACGCCGCCTGCTGGCATATGTCGCAGCTCATCCCACAAGGATGAGATACCGATAGAGAATACGGGGTCCACAGTGTCCCTCAAGTCGCCATTTTGTCTGATTATCAGTTTACTAGCGAAAGCTAAGAAATAAACCTACCATTGAAATTAAAACTTATCAGATTTAGCATGTGAATCAATTTAACAGGCCAGAAACCTTGTGATATCAGCCTTTTCGTTTTTTAGTTTTTCTGTTGCGTAACGGAAAGTCAAAAAATGAGCGGGTTTCTGTGCTGCCGTTAGCAATAAAGCGGCGAAATTGTCTTACTGTGTAATATGTTTATTTCATAGGGATCAACCATAATGAATAACAACGAACCCGATATTCTGCCTGATCCCGCGATAGGCTATATCTTCCAGAATGATATTTTGGCGTTAAAACAGGCTTTTTCACTGCCTGATATTGATTATGCCGATATTTCCCAACGAGAACAGTTGGCTGCGGCATTAAAACGTTGGCCGTTATTGGCTGAGTTTGCGCAAAAAAAGTAGGGGTGTGGTGAATGGCCGTTCTGGGATTGCAGGGGATGCGGGGTGGCGTGGGGACGACAACGATTACCGCCGCGTTAGGCTGGTCATTGCAAATGTTGGGAGAAAATGTCCTGCTGGTGGATGCCTGCCCGGACAATTTGCTGCGCCTGTCATTCAACGTTGATTTTTCTCACCGCCAGGGCTGGGCAAGAGCCATGCTGGATGGCCAGGACTGGCGTGATGCCGGGCTACGCTATACCTCACAGCTCGATCTGCTGCCCTTTGGTCAACTGACTCTCGAAGAACACGAGAATCCCCAGCACTGGCAAACACGGCTGGGCGAGATTTGCACCGGTATTCAGCAACTAAAGACCAGCGGACGTTATCAATGGATTTTGATCGATTTACCACGCGACGCCTCGCAGATAACGCATCAAATCATGAGTCTGTGCGATCACACCCTGGCGATCGTCAACGTGGATGCCAACTGTCATATTCGGCTGCATCAGCAGGCACTGCCCGCTGGCGCGCATATTTTGATTAATGATTTTCGTGTAGGCAGCCAGGTTCAGGACGATATTTACCAGCTATGGTTGCAAAGCCAGCGGCGTTTGTTGCCAATGTTGATTCATCGTGATGAAGCGATGGCTGAATGTCTGGCGGCAAAACAACCGTTGGGCGAATACCGTAGCGATGCGTTGGCGGCAGAAGAAATTCTGACGCTGGCGAACTGGTGTCTGTTGAACTATTCCGGGCTGAAAACGCCAGTCGGGAGCGCATCATGAGTATCCTGACCCGGTGGTTGCTTATCCCGCCGGTTAACGCACGTCTTATCGGGCGTTATCGGGAATATCGTCGTCATGGCGCGTCGCCTTTCAGCGCGACGCTCGGCTGTTTCTGGCTGATCCTTGCCTGGATTTTTATTCCGCTGGAGCACCCACGCTGGCAGCGTATTCGTGCGCAACATAAAATCCTGTTCCCTCATATCAATGCCTCGCGCCCGCGTCCGTTGGATCCTGTGCGCTATGTCATTCAGACCTGCTGGTTGCTGGTCAGTGCTTCGCGCAGAGAAACGCCGAAACCGCGCTGGCGGTCGTTTTCACGCTTGCAGAATATTCGTGGGCGTTATCATCAATGGATGGATGAATTGCCGGCTCGCTTCAGCCATAACACGCAACATCTTGATGAGAAAAAAGAGCTGGGACATCTGAGCGCCGGAGCACGGCGTTTTATTCTTGGCATCATTGTGACATTCTCGCTGATTCTGGCGCTGATTTGCGTCACCCAGCCGTTTAACCCGCTGTCACAGTTTATCTTCCTGATGTTGCTGTGGGGTGTGGCATTAATGGTACGGCGAATGCCGGGACGCTTCTCTGCACTGATGCTGATTGTGCTGTCGCTGACCGTCTCTTGCCGTTATATCTGGTGGCGCTACACCTCCACGCTGAACTGGGATGATCCGGTCAGTCTGGTGTGCGGCTTAATTCTGTTGTTCGCCGAAACCTACGCATGGATTGTGCTGGTGCTCGGCTACTTCCAGGTCGTATGGCCGCTGAATCGTCAGCCCGTACCGCTGCCGAAGGATATGTCGCTGTGGCCGTCGGTGGATATCTTTGTCCCGACCTACAACGAAGATCTCAGCGTGGTGAAAAATACGATTTACGCCTCGCTGGGTATCGACTGGCCGAAAGACAAGCTGAACATCTGGATCCTCGATGACGGTGGCAGGGAGGAGTTTCGCCAGTTTGCGCAAAACGTTGGGGTGAAATATATCGCCCGTACTACTCATGAACATGCGAAAGCGGGCAATATCAACAATGCGCTGAAATATGCCAAAGGCGAGTTTGTGTCGATTTTCGACTGCGACCACGTGCCAACGCGCTCGTTCCTGCAAATGACCATGGGCTGGTTCCTGAAAGAAAAACAACTGGCGATGATGCAGACCCCGCACCACTTCTTCTCGCCGGACCCGTTTGAACGCAACCTGGGACGTTTTCGTAAAACGCCGAATGAAGGCACGCTGTTCTACGGTCTGGTGCAGGATGGTAACGATATGTGGGATGCCACCTTCTTCTGCGGTTCTTGTGCGGTGATCCGCCGTAAGCCGCTGGATGAGATTGGCGGTATTGCCGTCGAAACGGTAACCGAAGATGCGCACACTTCTTTGCGTTTGCACCGTCGTGGCTACACCTCCGCGTATATGCGCATTCCGCAGGCGGCGGGGCTGGCTACCGAAAGTCTGTCGGCGCATATCGGTCAGCGTATTCGCTGGGCGCGCGGGATGGTGCAAATCTTCCGCCTTGATAACCCGCTCACCGGTAAAGGGCTGAAGTTCGCGCAACGGCTGTGCTACGTCAACGCCATGTTCCATTTCTTGTCGGGCATTCCACGGCTGATCTTCCTGACTGCGCCGCTGGCGTTCCTGCTGCTTCATGCCTATATCATCTACGCACCTGCGTTGATGATCGCCCTGTTTGTGCTGCCGCATATGATCCACGCCAGCCTGACTAACTCGAAGATTCAGGGCAAATATCGCCACTCGTTCTGGAGTGAAATCTACGAAACAGTGCTGGCATGGTATATCGCACCACCGACGCTGGTGGCGCTGATTAACCCGCACAAAGGCAAATTTAACGTCACCGCCAAAGGTGGCCTGGTGGAGGAAGAGTATGTCGATTGGGTGATCTCGCGACCGTACATCTTCCTCGTACTGCTCAACCTGGTTGGTGTCGCTGTTGGCATCTGGCGTTACTTTTACGGTCCGCCAACCGAAATGCTCACCGTCGTCGTCAGTATGGTGTGGGTGTTCTACAACCTGATTATTCTCGGTGGCGCGGTAGCGGTATCGGTTGAAAGTAAACAGGTTCGTCGTTCGCATCGTGTTGAGATGACGATGCCAGCGGCAATTGCCCGTGAAGATGGTCACCTTTTCTCCTGCACCGTTCAGGACTTCTCCGACGGTGGGCTGGGGATCAAAATCCACGGTCAGGCGCAGATCCTGGAAGGGCAGAAAGTGAATCTGCTACTCAAACGCGGTCAACAGGAATACGTCTTCCCGACCCAGGTGGCACGCGTGATGGGTAACGAAGTCGGGCTGCAATTGATGCCGCTCACCACCCAGCAACATATCGATTTTGTGCAGTGTACGTTTGCCCGTGCGGATACATGGGCGCTCTGGCAGGACAGCTACCCGGAAGATAAGCCGCTGGAAAGTCTGCTGGATATTCTGAAGCTCGGCTTCCGTGGCTACCGCCATCTGGCGGAATTTGCACCTTCTTCAGTGAAGGGCATTTTCCGTGCGCTGACTTCTCTGGTTTCCTGGGTTGTTTCGTTCATTCCGCGCCGCCCGGAGCGGAGCGAAACGGTACAACCATCGGATCAGGCTTTGGCTCAACAATGATGATAACGCGATGAAAAGAAAACTATTCTGGATTTGTGCAGTGGCAATGGGGATGAGCGCATTCCCCTCTTTTATGACGCAGGCGACGCCAGCAACGCAACCACTGATCAATGCTGAGCCAGTTGTTCCTGCCCAGACGGAACAAAATCCGCAGGTGGGGCAGGTGATGCCGGGCGTGCAGGGAGCGGATGCGCCAGTCGTTGCGCAGAACGGCTCTTCGCGCGATGTGAAGCTGACCTTTGCGCAAATCGCGCCGCCGCCGGGCAGCATGGTGCTGCGAGGTATCAACCCGAACGGTAGCATTGAGTTTGGTATGCGCAGCGACGAAGTGGTGACGAAGGCGATGCTCAATCTCGAATACACGCCATCGCCGTCATTGCTGCCAGTTCAGTCGCAGTTAAAAGTTTATCTCAATGATGAACTGATGGGCGTGCTGCCAGTGACTAAAGAGCAGTTGGGTAAAAAGACGCTGGCGCAAATGCCGATTAACCCACTGTTTATTACCGACTTCAACCGCGTGCGGCTGGAGTTTGTCGGTCATTATCAGGATGTGTGCGAAAACCCTGCCAGCACAACGCTCTGGCTGGATGTCGGACGCAGTAGCGGACTGGATCTGACGTATCAATCACTGAATGTGAAGAATGACCTGTCGCACTTCCCGATTCCATTCTTTGACCCACGCGATAACCGTGCCAACATCTTGCCGATGGTCTTTGCGGGCGCGCCGGATGTTGCGCTGCAACAGGCTTCCGCCATTGTTGCCTCGTGGTTTGGCTCGCGCTCTGGCTGGCGTGGGCAGAACTTCCCGGTACTCTATAACCAGCTTCCCGATCGCAATGCGATTGTTTTTGCGACTAACGACAAACGCCCGGACTTCCTGCGCGATCATCCGGCGGTAAAAGCCCCGGTGATTGAGATGATCAACCACCCGGAAAATCCTTACATCAAACTGCTGGTGGTGTTTGGTCGTGACGACAAAGACCTGTTGCAGGCAGCGAAAGGTATCGCCCAGGGCAATATTTTGTTCCGTGGCGACAGCGTCGTGGTGAATGAAGTCAAACCGCTGCTGCCGCGTAAGCCATACGATGCGCCGAACTGGGTGCGTACCGATCGTCCTGTCACCTTTGGTGAACTGAAAACTTATGAAGAGCAGTTACAGTCCAGCGGTCTGGAACCGGCAGCGATTAACGTTTCGCTAAATCTGCCGCCAGATCTCTACCTGATGCGTAGTACCGGTATTGATATGGATATTAATTACCGCTACACCATGCCGCCGGTGAAAGACAGCTCGCGGATGGATATCAGCCTGAACAACCAGTTCCTGCAATCATTTAACCTGAGTAGCAAACAGGAGGCGAACCGCCTGCTGCTGCGTATTCCTGTGTTACAAGGTTTGCTGGACGGCAAAACGGATGTCTCTATTCCGGCGTTGAAGTTGGGGGCGACCAACCAGCTGCGCTTCGACTTTGAGTACATGAACCCGATGCCGGGCGGATCGGTGGATAACTGTATTACCTTCCAGCCGGTGCAGAACCATGTGGTGATTGGCGACGACTCCACTATCGACTTCTCGAAGTATTACCACTTCATTCCGATGCCGGATCTGCGCGCGTTTGCCAATGCGGGCTTCCCGTTCAGCCGGATGGCGGATCTGTCACAAACCATCACCGTAATGCCGAAAGCGCCCAACGAAGCACAGATGGAAACCTTACTGAATACCGTTGGCTTTATCGGCGCGCAGACGGGCTTCCCGGCGATTAACCTGACCGTGACCGATGATGGCAGCACCATTCAGGGGAAAGATGCCGACATCATGATCGTCGGCGGAATCCCGGACAAATTAAAAGACGACAAGCAGATTGACATGCTGGTACAGGCCACCGAAAGCTGGGTGAAAACGCCAATGCGCCAGACGCTATTCCCGGGTATTGTGCCGGACGAAAACGACCGTGCGGCAGAAACTCAGTCAACGCTGACCTCTTCTGGCGCGATGGCAGCGGTGATTGGCTTCCAGTCACCGTATAACGACCAGCGCAGCGTGATTGCTCTCCTGGCCGACAGTCCGCGCGGTTACGAAATGCTTAACGATGCGGTGAACGATAGCGGCAAACGCGCCACCATGTTCGGCTCGGTAGCGGTGATCCGTGAATCTGGTGTTAACAGTTTGCGGGTCGGCGACATCTATTACGTTGGTCATCTGCCGTGGTTCGAACGTTTGTGGTATGCACTGGCTAATCACCCGATTCTGTTGGCGGTGCTGGCGGCAATCAGCGTGGTATTGCTGGCCTGGGTACTGTGGCGTCTGTTGCGTATCATCAGCCGTCGTCGTCTTAACCCGGATAATGAGTAATTGATGATGAATGTTTTGCGTAGTGGAATTGTGACGATGCTGCTGCTGGCTACCTTTAGTGTTCAGGCAGCCTGCAGTTGGCCTGCCTGGGAGCAGTTCAAAAAGGATTACATCAGTCAGGAAGGGCGCGTCATCGATCCCAGCGACGCGCGCAAAATTACCACCTCCGAAGGGCAAAGCTACGGCATGTTCTTTGCCCTGGCGGCTAACGACCGTGCGGCTTTCGATAACCTTCTCGACTGGACGCAGAATAATCTTGCCCAGGGCTCATTAAAAGAACATTTGCCCGCCTGGCTATGGGGCAAGAAAGAGAATGCGAAGTGGGAAGTGCTGGACAGCAACTCAGCTTCTGACGGCGATATCTGGATGGCCTGGTCACTGCTGGAGGCCGGTCGATTGTGGAAAGAGCAACGTTATACTGACATCGGCAGCGCGTTGTTAAAACGCATTGCGCAAGAGGAAGTGGTGACAGTGCCGGGGCTGGGCTCCATGCTGTTACCGGGCAAAGTGGGTTTTGCCGAGAATAACACCTGGCGTTTTAACCCGAGTTATCCGCCTCCGACGCTGGCGCAGTATTTCACCCGCTTTGGTGCACCGTGGACCACGTTGCGCGAAACGAATCAACGTTTATTGCTGGAAACCGCCCCGAAGGGCTTTTCGCCAGACTGGGTACGCTATGAGAAAGACAAAGGTTGGCAGTTAAAGCCGGAGAAAACGCTGATCAGCAGTTACGACGCTATTCGCGTCTATATGTGGGTTGGCATGATGCCCGACAGCGATCCGCAAAAAGCGCGGATGCTCAACCGGTTTAAACCGATGGCGACATTCACCGAGAAAAACGGCTATCCGCCGGAGAAAGTCGATGTCGCTACGGGTAAAGCGCAGGGTAAAGGGCCAGTCGGTTTTTCTGCGGCTATGTTGCCATTTCTTCAGGATCGTGATGCCCAGGCCGTACAGCGTCAGCGTATTGCCGATAACTTTCCTGGTAGTGATGCCTATTACAACTATGTGTTGACCCTGTTTGGACAAGGCTGGGATCAACACCGTTTCCGCTTCTCGACAAAAGGTGAGTTATTACCTGACTGGGGCCAGGAATGCGCAAATTCACACTAAATATCCTTACGCTTTCCCTCGGTCTGGCCGTGATGCCGATGGTCGAGGCGGCACCAACCGCCCAGCAACAGTTGCTGGAACAGGTTCGTGTGGGCGAAGCGACCCACCGCGAAGACCTGGTGCAGCAGTCGCTATATCGTCTGGAACTTATTGATCCGAATAACCCGGATGTCGTTGCCGCCCGTTTTCGCTCTCTGTTACGCCAGGGCGATGTTGATGGTGCACAAAAACAGCTCGACCGATTGTCGCAATTAGCGCCGAGTTCAAATGCGTATAAATCATCGCGTACCACAATGCTGCTTTCCACGCCGGATGGTCGCCAGGCACTGCAGCAGGCACGATTGCAGGCGACTACCGGTCATGCGGAAGAAGCCGTGGCGGGTTACAACAAACTGTTCAACGGAGCGCCGCCAGCAGGTGACATTGCCGTCGAGTACTGGAGTACGGTAGCGAAAATTCCGGCTCGCCGTAGCGAAGCGATTAATCAGCTAAAACGCATCAATGCGGATACGCCGGGCAATACGGGGTTGCAAAATAATCTGGCGCTATTGCTGTTTAGCAGCGATCGCCGTGACGAAGGTTTTGCCGTACTGGAACAGATGGCGAAATCTAACGCCGGGCGCGAGGGGGCTTCTAAAATCTGGTACGGGCAGATTAAAGACATGCCCGTGAGCGACGCCAGCGTGTCGGCACTGAAAAAATATCTCTCTATTTTTAGCGATGGCGATAGTGTGGCGGCTGCGCAATCGCAACTGGCAGAACAACAAAAGCAACTGGCCGATCCTAATTTCCGCGCCCGTGCGCAAGGTTTAGCGGCGGTGGACTCTGGCATGGCGGGTAAAGCCATTCCCGAACTACAACAGGCGGTGCGGGCGAACCCGAAAGACAGTGAGGCTCTGGGGGCGCTGGGCCAGGCATATTCTCAGAAAGGCGATCGTGCTAATGCGGTGGCGAATCTGGAAAAAGCCCTCGCGCTGGATCCGCACAACAGCAACACCGACAAATGGAACAGTCTGCTGAAGGTGAATCGCTACTGGCTGGCGATCCAGCAGGGCGATGCTGCGCTGAAAGCCAATAATCCCGACCGGGCAGAACGCCTGTTCCAGCAGGCGCGCAATGTCGATAACGCCGACAGCTATGCGGTGCTGGGGCTGGGCGATGTGGCGATGGCGCGCAAAGATTACCCCGCTGCCGAACGCTATTATCAGCAGACCTTGCGTATGGACAGCGGCAACACCAACGCCGTGCGCGGGTTGGCGAATCTTTATCGCCAGCAGTCGCCGGAAAAAGCCGAAGCGTTTATTGCCTCGCTTTCTGCCAGCCAGCGGCGCAGCGTTGATGACATCGAACGCAGCCTGCAAAACGACCGCTTATCACAGCAGGCGGAGGCACTGGAAAATCAGGGCAAATGGGCGCAGGCAGCAGCACTTCAGCGCCAGCGACTGGCGCTGGACCCCGGCAGTGTGTGGATTACTTACCGGCTTTCGCAGGATCTCTGGCAGGCCGGACAACGCAGCCAGGCAGATACTCTGATGCGCAATCTGGCGCAGCAGAAGCCGAACGACCCGGAGCAGGTTTACGCTTACGGACTGTATCTTTCCGGTCACGACCAGGACAGAGCCGCGCTGGCGCATATCAACAGCCTGCCGCGCGCGCAGTGGAACAG
>NZ_PTRF01000002.1:0-278064 GCF_002965705.1 Escherichia sp. MOD1-EC6842
GTAATGAACGTTTCACCACTTTTGAGGTGGCGGAACTGGTTATGCCGCGCGTTGTAAAAAGCAACGACGTGCGCGAACCGTTTAATGAAGAGAAATTGCGCAGCGGAATGTTGCGGGCGCTGGAAAAACGTCCGGTAAGTTCCGACGACGTCGAAATGGCGATCAACCATATAAAGTCACAGCTACGTGCCACCGGTGAGCGTGAAGTGCCGAGCAAGATGATTGGCAATCTGGTGATGGAACAATTGAAAAAACTCGATAAAGTCGCCTATATCCGTTTTGCCTCTGTCTATCGCAGTTTCGAAGATATCAAAGAATTTGGCGAAGAGATCGCGCGCCTGGAGGATTAAACCGTGCAGGACGAGTATTACATGGCGCGGGCGCTAAAGCTGGCGCAACGAGGACGTTTCACTACTCACCCAAACCCAAATGTTGGGTGTGTCATTGTGAAAGATGGTGAAATTGTCGGCGAAGGTTACCATCACCGTGCGGGTGAACCACATGCCGAAGTACACGCGTTGCGTATGGCGGGTGAAAAAGCCAAAGGTGCGACCGCCTATGTCACACTCGAACCTTGCAGTCATCATGGTCGAACGCCGCCGTGCTGTGACGCACTCATCGCCGCTGGCGTAGCGCGCGTGGTCGCTGCGATGCAGGATCCGAACCCGCAGGTCGCTGGACGTGGACTTTACCGTCTGCAACAGGCTGGCATTGACGTCAGCCACGGGCTGATGATGAGTGAAGCCGAGCAATTGAATAAAGGCTTTCTCAAGCGGATGCGCACTGGCTTTCCTTATATCCAGTTAAAACTTGGCGCATCGCTTGATGGTCGCACGGCGATGGCGAGCGGTGAGAGCCAGTGGATCACTTCGCCTCAGGCGCGGCGCGATGTACAACGTCTGCGTGCGCAAAGTCATGCCATTTTAACCAGTAGCGCCACGGTGCTGGCGGACGATCCGGCCTTAACGGTGCGTTGGTCTGAACTGGATGAACAAACTCAGGCGCTCTATCCGCAACAAAATCTCCGCCAGCCGGTACGCATCGTCATTGACAGTCAGAATCGCGTGACGCCGGAACACCGCATCGTGCAGCAGCCAGGCGAGACCTGGTTTGCCCGAACGCAGGATGACACCCGCGAGTGGCCGGAAACAGTGCGCACTTTGCTGATCCCGGAACATAAAGGTTATCTGGATTTGGTTGTGCTGATGATGCAACTGGGCAAGCAACAAATTAATAGTGTGTGGGTAGAGGCGGGGCCAACGCTCGCTGGCGCATTGCTGCAGGCGGGTTTAGTCGATGAGCTGATTGTCTATATCGCACCTAAACTATTAGGCAGCGACGCCCGTGGATTATGCTCGCTGCCAGGGCTTGAGAAATTAGCTGACGCCCCCCAATTTAAATTCAAAGAGATACGTCATGTAGGCCCGGATGTTTGCCTGCATTTAGTGGGTGCATGATCTCCCGGCTCGAAAGGGAAGCAGCGCACGAAATATTATGCTAAAATCCGCCCCCCTGCGGGGCCATACTCGAACCCGAAGGAAAAAAATGAACATTATTGAAGCTAACGTTGCTACCCCGGACGCTCGCGTCGCCATCACCATTGCGCGTTTCAACAACTTTATCAATGACAGCCTGCTGGAAGGTGCGATTGACGCACTGAAACGTATTGGTCAGGTAAAAGATGAAAACATTACCGTTGTTTGGGTGCCAGGTGCCTATGAGCTGCCGCTGGCGGCTGGTGCACTGGCTAAAACCGGTAAATACGATGCGGTGATCGCGCTGGGTACGGTTATTCGTGGTGGCACTGCCCACTTTGAATACGTCGCTGGTGGTGCAAGCAACGGCCTGGCGCATGTTGCCCAGGACAGCGAAATTCCGGTTGCTTTTGGGGTTCTGACCACTGAAAGCATTGAACAAGCGATCGAACGTGCTGGCACCAAAGCTGGTAACAAAGGTGCAGAAGCTGCACTGACCGCGCTTGAAATGATTAATGTATTGAAAGCCATCAAGGCCTGAAATTAGTAAGGGGAAATCCGTGAAACCTGCTGCTCGTCGCCGCGCTCGTGAGTGTGCCGTCCAGGCGCTCTACTCCTGGCAGTTGTCCCAGAACGACATCGCTGATGTTGAATACCAGTTCCTGGCTGAACAGGATGTAAAAGACGTTGACGTCCTGTACTTCCGTGAGCTACTGGCCGGGGTGGCGACTAACACCGCATACCTCGACGGACTGATGAAGCCATATCTTTCGCGCCTGCTGGAAGAGCTGGGCCAGGTAGAAAAAGCAGTACTACGCATTGCGCTGTACGAGCTGTCTAAACGTAGCGATGTGCCGTATAAAGTGGCCATTAACGAAGCGATCGAACTGGCGAAATCGTTCGGCGCAGAAGACAGCCATAAGTTCGTCAACGGCGTACTCGATAAAGCAGCACCAGTGATTCGCCCTAACAAAAAGTGATATCCAGGCCGGCAGAGTAACGGAAAGCATTTCCGTACTCTCCGGCCTTTTCTTTTTTACCTGCTGAGGCATAACGTATGGCATGTGGCGAGTTCTCCCTGATTGCCCGTTATTTTGACCGTGTAAGAAGCTCTCGTCTTGATGTCGAACTTGGCATCGGTGACGATTGTGCACTTCTCAATATCCCCGAGAAACAGACCCTGGCGATCAGTACTGATACGCTGGTGGCGGGCAACCACTTCCTCCCTGATATCGATCCTGCGGATCTGGCGTATAAAGCACTGGCAGTAAACTTAAGCGATCTGGCGGCGATGGGCGCTGATCCGGCCTGGTTGACGCTGGCATTGACTTTACCGAACGTAGACGAAGCGTGGCTTGAATCTTTCAGCGACAGTCTTTTCGATCTGCTTAATTATTACGATATGCAACTCATTGGCGGCGATACCACGCGTGGGCCATTATCAATGACGTTGGGTATCCACGGCTTTGTTCCGATGGGTCGAGCCTTAACTCGCTCTGGGGCGAAACCGGGTGACTGGATCTATGTGACCGGTACGCCGGGCGATAGCGCCGCCGGGCTGGCGATTTTGCAAAATCGTTTGCAGGTTGCCGATGCTAAAGATGCGGAGTATTTAATCAAACGTCATCTCCGTCCGTCGCCGCGTATTTTACAGGGGCAGGCACTGCGCGATCTGGCAAATTCAGCTATCGATCTCTCTGACGGTCTGATTTCCGATCTCGGGCATATCGTGAAAGCCAGCGACTGCGGCGCACGTATTGACCTGGCATTGCTGCCGTTTTCTGATGCGCTTTCTCACCATGTTGAACCTGAACAGGCGCTGCGTTGGGCGCTGTCTGGCGGTGAAGATTACGAGTTGTGTTTCACTGTACCAGAACTTAACCGAGGCGCGCTGGATGTGGCTTTGGGACATCTTGGCGTACCGTTTACCTGTATCGGGCAAATGACCGCCGATATCGAAGGGCTTTGTTTTGTTCGTGACGGCGAACCTGTCACGTTAGACTGGAAAGGATATGACCATTTTGCCACGCCATAAAGATGTCGCGAAAAGTCGCCTGAAAATGAGTAACCCGTGGCACTTATTGGCTACGGGGTTCGGGAGTGGGTTAAGTCCGATTGTCCCTGGTACGATGGGCTCGCTGGCGGCGATTCCGTTCTGGTATCTGATGACCTTTTTGCCCTGGCAGCTCTATTCGCTGGTGGTGATGCTGGGGATCTGTATCGGTGTCTATCTTTGCCATCAGACGGCGAAAGATATGGGCGTGCACGATCACGGCAGTATCGTCTGGGACGAATTTATTGGCATGTGGATTACCCTGATGGCGCTGCCGACCAATGACTGGCAGTGGGTTGCCGCCGGGTTTGTGATTTTCCGTATTCTGGATATGTGGAAACCGTGGCCGATCCGCTGGTTTGATCGCAATGTGCATGGCGGCATGGGGATCATGATCGATGATATTGTCGCTGGGGTGATTTCCGCTGGAATACTCTATTTTATCGGCCATCACTGGCCGATGGGTATTCTGTCGTAGGCCGAATAAGGCGTTCACGCCGCATCCGGCGGTTGCGCACCGATGCCTGATACGACGTGAACGCCTTATCAGGCCTGGATATCTATTTAAATCCTACTATCGGATGGGGTTTATACGGCGTTTCCAGTTCGGCAATCTGCTCTGGTTTTAGCGTGATATCCACCGCGTTCAGCAACTCATCAAGCTGTTCTTCCCGCGAAGTTCCGATAATCGGCGCGGCAATGCCCGGTTTGCTCAATAGCCACGCCAGCGCCACTTGTGCTCGCGTAGCCCCCAATTCTTCACTCACGCCCGTTAATCGTTCTGCAATCTGCGCGTCATTTTCGTCGCTTTCGTTGTAGAGATTTTTTCCTACTTCATCGGAAACTAATCGTGCGGTGGTTTCTCCCCACGGACGAGTCAGACGTCCCCGCGCCAGCGGGCTCCACGGGATCACCGCGACGCCCTCCTGATAACATAGCGGCAGCATCTCGCGTTCTTCTTCGCGATAAATCAGATTGTAGTGATCCTGCATACTGACAAACTGCGCCCAGCCGTGCTGTTTTTGCAGCTCCAGAGCCTGAGCAAACTGCGAGGCGTGCATGGATGACGCACCGATATAACGCGCTTTCCCGGCTTTTACCACATCGTTCAGGGCTTCAAGAGTCTCTTCGATCGGCGTGTTGTAATCCCAGCGATGAATTTGCAGGATATCAACATAATCCATGCCGAGACGGCGCAGGCTGTCGTCAATAGAGCGCAGAATTTGCGCACGAGATAAACCTTCCGGTAAATCACCAACGCGATGGAACACTTTGGTGGCAACGACCACGTCTTCACGACGGGCGAAATCCCGTAGTGCGCGACCGACGATCTCTTCGCTGCTGCCGTCAGAATAGCTGTTGGCGGTATCAAAGAAATTTATGCCGCCTTCCAGCGCACGTTTGATGATTGGACGGCTGCTCTCTTCCGGCAGTGTCCATGCGTGATTACCGCGATCTGGCTCGCCAAAGGTCATACAGCCAAGGCAAAGTCGGGAAACGCGAAGGTCGGTTTTTCCTAAGGGGTTGTATTGCATGCTGCCACTCCTGCCATGAATAATTTCTTAAGCATAGCAGGAGTGGAGTAGGGATTATGCCAGCCAGGCCTTGATTTTGGCTTCCATTCCGGCGGCATCGAGGCCGAGCTCGGCGCGCATTTCTTCCTGAGTTCCTTGCGGAATAAAGAAGTCCGGCAGGCCAATGTTCAGTACCGGCACCGGTTTACGATGAGCCATCAGCACTTCGTTCACGCCACTGCCCGCGCCGCCCATAATGGCGTTTTCTTCAACGGTGACCAGCGCCTCATGGCTGGCGGCCATTTCCAGAATTAACGCTTCATCAAGCGGCTTCACAAAACGCATATCGACCAGCGTAGCGTTCAGCGATTCGGCGACTTTCGCCGCTTCTGGCATTAGCGTACCAAAGTTGAGGATCGCTAGCTTTTCACCACGACGCTTCACGATGCCTTTGCCAATCGGCAGTTTTTCCAGCGGCGTCAGCTCCACGCCGACGGCATTGCCGCGCGGGTAGCGCACCGCTGACGGCCCCTCGTTATAGTGATAGCCGGTATGGAGCATTTGGCGACATTCGTTTTCATCGCTCGGGGTCATAATGACCATTTCCGGTATGCAGCGCAGGTAAGAGAGATCAAAAGCGCCCTGGTGGGTTTGACCGTCAGCACCAACAATGCCCGCGCGGTCGATGGCGAACAGGACCGGAAGCTTTTGAATTGCCACGTCATGCAGCACCTGATCATAGGCGCGTTGCAGGAAGGTGGAGTAGATCGCGACAATGGGTTTGTACCCCCCAATCGCCAGACCCGCAGCAAAGGTCACTGCGTGTTGCTCAGCGATTGCCACATCAAAATAGCGATCCGGGAATTTACGTGAGAATTCGACCATGCCAGAACCTTCACGCATCGCCGGAGTAATCGCCATCAGCTTGTTGTCTTTCGCTGCGGTTTCGCACAACCAGTCGCCAAAGATTTTTGAATAGCTCGGCAAACCGCCGCTACTTTTCGGCAAACAACCGCTGGAGGGATCAAATTTAGGCACGGCGTGGAAGGTGATAGGGTCTTTTTCTGCCGGTTCATAACCACGACCTTTTTTAGTCATGATATGCAGGAACTGTGGGCCTTTCAGGTCGCGCATGTTCTTAAGCGTAGTGATTAGCCCCAGCACATCGTGACCGTCAACCGGGCCGATGTAGTTAAAGCCCAGCTCTTCAAACAACGTGCCAGGCACTACCATGCCTTTAATATGTTCTTCGGTACGTTTGAGCAGCTCTTTAATGGGTGGCACGCCAGAGAAAACTTTTTTCCCGCCTTCGCGCAGTGAAGAGTAAAGCTTACCGGAAAGCAGCTGCGCCAGATGGTTGTTGAGCGCGCCGACATTTTCGGAAATCGACATTTCATTGTCGTTAAGGACAACCAGCATATCAGGACGGATATCACCCGCATGGTTCATTGCTTCAAACGCCATGCCAGCGGTAATCGCGCCATCGCCAATGACACAGACGGTGCGGCGATTTTTGCCTTCTTTCTCGGCAGCAACCGCAATACCAATTCCGGCACTGATGGAGGTTGATGAATGCCCGACGCTTAATACGTCATATTCGCTTTCGCCGCGCCACGGGAACGGATGCAGGCCGCCTTTCTGACGGATGGTGCCGATTTTGTCGCGGCGTCCGGTCAAAATTTTATGCGGATAAGCCTGATGCCCCACATCCCAAATCAATTGGTCAAAAGGAGTGTTGTAGACATAGTGCAGCGCCACGGTCAGTTCGACCGTGCCCAGCCCGGAGGCGAAGTGCCCGCTGGAACGGCTCACGCTGTCGAGTAAATAGCGGCGCAGTTCGTCGCAGAGTTTCGGTAAACTCTCTTTCGGCAACAGTCGTAACTCCTGGGTGGAGTCGACCAGTGCCAGGGTCGGGTATTTGGCAATATCAAAACTCATCAGGGGCCTATTAATACTTATTGTTTATTTATTACGCTGGATGATGTAGTCCGCTAGCGCTTCCAGTGCCGAGGTATCGAGTGACTGTTCAGCCAGTTGTTTCAGCGACTGACGGGCATCGTCGATCAGATCCCGGGCTTTCTTCCGGGCTTGCTCAAGACCCAGAAGTGCAGGGTAGGTACTTTTACCAAGTTGCTGATCGGCACCCTGGCGTTTTCCCAACGTTGCAGTATCTCCTACCACATCCAGGATGTCATCCTGAACCTGGAAGGCAAGGCCGATGCTCTCTGCGTACTTGTCGAGTACAGGCAGAGCACGACGTCCTTTATCTCCGGCGCTTAATGCACCAAGGCGAACGGCGGCGCGAATCAATGCGCCGGTTTTATGACGATGAATACGCTCAAGCGCCTCCAGAGGTACGTGTTTGCCTTCCGCGTCTAAATCTAATGCCTGACCACCGCACATTCCGGCAATACCGCTGGCGCTCGCCAGTTCTGAAATCATCGAAATTCTGTCGCGGTCCGACACTTCCGGCATATCAGCATCGCTTAAAATCGAGAACGCCAGCGTTTGTAAAGCATCGCCAGCGAGAATCGCGTTCGCTTCGCCAAACTTCACATGGCAGGTCGGCAAACCGCGACGCAGATCGTCATCATCCATCGCCGGTAAATCATCATGAATTAATGAGTAAGCGTGGATACACTCTACGGCAGCAGCGGGTGCGTCCAGCGTGTTTGTGCTAACGCCAAACATATGACCGGTGGCATAAACCAGGAAAGGTCGCAGACGCTTACCACCTAATAATGCGCCATACTGCATGGTTTCGACCACGGGAGTGTTCTGAAAGGGCAGTGGGGCGATAAAACGGCTCAGCGCCTGGTTGGCCTGCTTAACACAGGCTTCGAGTTGCTGCGGAAAGTCCATTACTCATTGTCCGGTGTAAAAGGTGTAGGAGAGGCGTCTTCGTTGTCAGACAGCAGGATTTGTACGCGCTGTTCGGCTTGTTGTAATTTGGCCTGCCCTTGACGTGCCAGCTGCACGCCACGTTCGAACTCGTTCAGTGCCTCTTCCAGCGGCAGGTCGCCACTTTCCAGACGGGTCACAATCTGTTCCAGCTCGCTTAGCGCCTTTTCAAAGCTGGCGGGCGCCTCATTTTTCTTCGGCATAATGAATGTCTGACTCTCAATATTTTACGCCCCGCCATGGTAACGGACTCAGGGCAAATAGCAAATAACGCGCAATGGTAAGGTGATGTGCGCAGCAAAGCGATGTTAGTGGTATACTTCCGCGCCTGGATGCAGCCGCAGGTGTGGGCTGCTGTATTTTTCCCTATACAAGTCGCTTAAGACTTGCCAACGAACCATTGCCGCCATGAAGTTTATCATTAAATTGTTCCCGGAAATCACCATCAAGAGCCAATCTGTGCGCTTGCGCTTTATAAAAATCCTTACCGGGAATATTCGTAACGTTTTAAAGCACTATGATGAGACGCTCGCTGTCGTCCGCCACTGGGATAACATCGAAGTTCGCGCAAAAGATGAAAATCAGCGTCTGGCCATTCGCGATGCCCTGACCCGTATTCCGGGTATCCACCATATTCTCGAAGTCGAAGACGTGCCGTTTACTGACATGCACGATATTTTTGAGAAAGCGTTGGTTCAGTATCGCGATCAGCTGGAAGGTAAAACCTTCTGTGTACGCGTGAAGCGCCGTGGCAAACATGATTTTAGCTCGATTGATGTGGAACGTTACGTCGGCGGCGGTTTAAATCAGCATATTGAGTCCGCGCGCGTGAAGCTGACCAATCCGGATGTGACTGTCCATCTGGAAGTTGAGGACGATCGTCTCCTGCTGATCAAAGGCCGCTACGAAGGTATTGGTGGTTTCCCGATCGGCACCCAGGAAGATGTACTGTCGCTCATTTCCGGCGGTTTCGACTCCGGTGTTTCCAGTTATATGTTGATGCGTCGCGGCTGCCGCGTGCATTACTGCTTCTTTAACCTCGGCGGCGCGGCGCATGAAATCGGCGTGCGCCAGGTGGCGCATTATCTGTGGAACCGCTTTGGCAGCTCGCACCGCGTGCGTTTTGTCGCTATTAATTTCGAACCGGTCGTCGGGGAAATTCTCGAGAAAATCGACGACGGTCAGATGGGCGTTATCCTCAAACGTATGATGGTGCGTGCAGCATCTAAAGTGGCTGAACGTTACGGCGTACAGGCGCTGGTCACCGGCGAAGCACTGGGCCAGGTGTCCAGTCAGACGCTGACTAACCTGCGCCTGATTGATAACGTCTCCGATACGCTGATCCTGCGTCCGCTGATCTCTTACGACAAAGAGCACATCATCAACCTGGCGCGCCAGATTGGCACCGAAGACTTTGCCCGTACTATGCCGGAATATTGCGGTGTGATCTCCAAAAGCCCGACGGTGAAAGCGGTTAAATCGAAGATTGAAGCGGAAGAAGAGAAGTTCGACTTCAGCATTCTCGATAAAGTGGTTGAGGAAGCGAATAACGTTGATATCCGCGAAATCGCCCAGCAGGCCGAGCAGGAAGTGGTGGAAGTGGAAACCGTCAATGGCTTCGGCCCGAATGACGTTATCCTCGATATTCGTTCAGTTGACGAACAGGAAGATAAGCCACTGAAAGTTGAAGGTATCGACGTGGTTTCTCTACCGTTCTATAAACTGAGCACCAAATTTGGCGATCTCGACCAGAACAAAACCTGGCTGTTGTGGTGTGAGCGCGGGGTGATGAGCCGACTGCAGGCGCTCTATCTGCGCGAGCAGGGCTTTAACAATGTGAAGGTATATCGCCCGTAATTTGTTGTTTTTACGTCGCATCTGGTCAGATGCGACGTTTACCGCATCCGACATTACTCGTAATAATTATAAATCCCTGCCGCCATCACCAGTTGTGATGCCACTTCATGGGCTTTTTCACGCCCAACCAGCAGGTCGATAATTTTCAGACCAAAGTCGATAGCTGTACCCGGCCCCTGGCTGGTCAGCAATTTTACCCGTGCATCCCAGACGACGCGCTTGTCCTGCCATTGTTCGGCGGGAATTTTGTCTTTCAGCGTCGGGAAGCCGGTCATATTGCCAATCGGGAAGATATCGTGCGGGACCAGCACGGTGGCTGGCGCGGCGCAAATAGCCGCGACAATACGCCCGGAACGGTGGAACTGTTTAACGGTTTCAACCAGCAGGGTGCTATCGCGAAAACATTCCGCGCCTTTAATGCCACCAGGCAGCACGATCACGTCATATTCGCCATCAGCAACTTCGACCAGCGGCGCATCCGCCAGCAGCTTCACGCCGCGCGAGCAAGTAATCGCCAGGTTACCATCGCTGGCGACGCTGGCAGTGGTGACTTTGATTCCGCCGCGAACCAGCAGATCGATAGTGGTGACCGCTTCGGTTTCTTCACTACCAGGGGCGAGGCAGACCAGTGCTGATGCGCTCATATTCACTCTCCTTTCTTTTTACCATTTCAAACAGGCGGGTGTTTTCCGGTACAGCAATCCCATGCGCGCGGGCGCGGCGTAAGAGAAAACCATTGATATAGTCGATTTCTGTATGGCGCATTGCGCGGATGTCCTGCAACATCGACGAAATATTTTCTGCTGTGGCATCAATCACCTGCATCACGTAATCACGTAAATCTTCCGCTGAAGTATGATGCCCTTCGCGTTCGATCACCGCCGCGACTTCTTCGCATATCTGCATAATCTCTTGCGGGTGATGACGTAATTCACCGTTCGGGCAATTCCAGATGGCAGTGAGCGGATTAATCACACAGTTTACCGCCAGCTTGCGCCACAGCTCGGCGCGAATATTGTTATGCCAGGCAACGTCAGGCAACACGGTTTGCAAAATATCCGCCAGATAACTGTAATCACCGTCCTGTTGCCGTGCCGGGCCGATATGTGTGATACCGTTTGCCACGTGAATGATGACGTTGCCGTCGCGGCGCGCTGCATGGGTGGTCGTGCCCATCAGTAACGGTTGCCCGATGTTCTGTAACTCTTCAATGGTGCCCATGCCGTTGTGGATCAGCAGAATTGGCGTGGTTACAGGTAGCGTCGACGCCAGGCTTTTGACGGCATCAGATACCTGCCAGGCTTTCAGCGTCACCAGGAGTAGATCGCTGGTGGCCAGAAAATCAGGATCATTGGCGGTCAGCGATTCGTTAAATATCGAACCATCTGTCTCCACCAGATTCACGTTACAATAAGGTTGCGGTACGCGCAGCCAGCCCTGAACCTCGTGACCTTGTTTGCAAAATGCTGTAAGCCATAATTGCCCTAAGGCACCGCATCCCAATACGGTAATTTTCATTGTTCCTCCTCACCCGCAACCACACCGGGTGTTCAATAAGGCTATCCCTTAATTGTGCATGGTGTTGTGACTATGCACAATTAAGGGATACGTCCTGGCGCAGGACTGTCTGTTATTTAACTTTGCAGGTATTATGCTTCGCATCAAAAATGAAGGGAGAGAAAAAGATGCCATCTTTCGATATTGTCTCTGAAGTTGATCTTCAGGAAGCGCGTAACGCGGTCGATAACGCGAGTCGCGAAGTAGAGTCTCGTTTTGACTTCCGTAACGTTGAAGCGTCGTTTGAGCTGAACGACGCTAACAAAACTATCAAAGTGCTGAGTGAGTCCGATTTCCAGGTCAATCAGTTGCTGGATATTCTGCGTGCCAAACTGCTGAAACGCGGCATTGAAGGCAGTTCGCTGGATGTACCGGAAAATATCGTTCATAGCGGTAAAACCTGGTTTGTGGAAGCGAAGCTGAAGCAGGGCATTGAGAGTGCGACCCAGAAGAAAATCGTCAAGATGATCAAAGACAGCAAACTGAAAGTGCAGGCGCAAATTCAGGGCGATGAGATCCGTGTGACCGGTAAATCCCGTGATGATTTGCAGGCTGTTATGGCGATGGTACGCGGTGGCGATCTCGGCCAGCCGTTCCAGTTCAAAAACTTCCGCGATTAATCTCGATAACGTGCGCTCTGTTCATGCCGGATGCGGCATGATCGCCTTAACTGGCCTGCAAAAGTTTGTGATTTCAAAAGATTACAGCAACTTTGTAGGCCTGATAAGCGTAGCGCATCAGGCAATTTAGCCTCGTTTTTATGCCTGGCGAATTGCCTGTTCAACCTCAAAGCGATTCGTCACTTTGCTGTCGATTTTCACGTAAGCCGAATGTTCTTCTTCTGCAATCAACACTTCTTTGACGCCAGCCGTTTCCAGTAAACGAACTTTTAACAAATCATTTGCGGCAACTTCAGCCGGGATTTCAATGCGCAAGCTGCTGACATACGGCGGTTCTTTCATCGTACTGGCGACCGCCAGCCACACCGCCGCCAGTATTGCACCTGCCAGAAAAACCCCCTGACCGTCAAACATGCCGTCAATCCAGCCGCCCAGAGAACCGCCAATCGCCACGCCAAGAAACTGGCTGGTGGAGTAAACGCCCATCGCCGTGCCTTTGTAACCTGCTGGCGACTCTTTACTGATAAGTGAAGGCAGGAGGGCTTCCATCAGGTTAAACGCCACAAAGAAAAGCTGCACGCCGACCACTAACTGCCAGAACTGCGTTTGTGCGTTCCACAACACGATTTCCGCAATGACGATCAGCCCGACGCAGAAGATAAAGACCTGTTTCATTTTGCGCTTAACTTCGGCGTAGATAATGAAAGGCACAACCGAGCCAAAGGCGATTAACATCGTCGCCAGATAGACCTTCCAGTGTTCAGCTGCCGGAAAACCCGCGCCAGCCAGTTGCCCTGGCAGGGCAACAAACGTCGACATCAGCAACATGTGCAGACACATAATGCCGAAGTTGAGTTTCAGCAGGCGTGGTTCCGCCAGCACTTTACTGAAACTACCTTTCACCATTCCTGACTCACGATTAAGTACGTGCGTGCGGCTGTTAGGCACAACCCAAATGGTCAACGCAATGCCGGTCGTTGCCAGAATAGCGATCATCCAGAACAGCGCATGTAGCCCAAGTTTGTGAGTGATGATCGGACCAAGCACCATCGCAATGGCGAAGGTAATGCCAAAACTGACGCCGATAAATGCCATCGCTTTGGTACGGTTTTGTTCGCGAGTCAGATCAGAAAGTAGCGCCATAACGGCTGCGGCTATGGCGCCAGAACCTTGTAACGCACGACCCAGAATGATCCCCCAGATGGAGTCGGAAAGCGCGGCAATCACGCTACCCGCGACGAACACAGCTAACCCGCCAACGATAAGCGGTTTGCGGCCTATGCGGTCGGAAAGCAGGCCAAATGGAATCTGAAAAACGGCCTGAGTCAGACCATAAATGCCAATCGCAATACCGATCAACGCTTCACTGGCGCCTTGCAGAGCCATGCCGTACGTGGTCAGAACCGGCAGAACCATAAACATGCCCAGCATACGCAATGAAAATACGGTTCCTAAACCCCAGGTCGCGCGCCGCTCGCCTGGCGTCATTTTATAATCGTTCATTACCACCTCTGTTTTAAATTCGCGACTAGTGTAAAGCGGCAAACGAATGGGGTAAACATGCGGATTTTTTAGTAAATATTTCGTGAGGGATATGTTTCTAATGCTAAGAAAAAAGGTGCCGTAGCACCTTTTTTAACAGGGAAGTCGCAGTTACCAAACGCCAGCCAGCAGCGTATGCGAGTCTGGCACCATAAAATCAACTGACATCATTACCGAGAGGGCAGTGATGGCGATGATAGAGAAGCCGAATAGCTTGCGCGCCCAGATTCGGTCATCAGCAACTTTATAACCACGCAGAGCCATACCTAACCACCAGACGCTGACTGCCGCAGCGACCACCAGATATTTGTATCCAGCGTAACCGCCAAGAGAGAGCATCAGCGTGGCAACAGCAAAGGCGATGATATACAGCGTGATATGGTTCTTCGCCACTGAAATGCCTTTCACCACCGGCAGTACCGGAATGTTCGCCGCCTGATAATCCTTGAAGCGGAAAATGGCGATGGCATAAGAGTGGGGCATTTGCCACAGGCTGAAGATAGCCAGCAGGATTGCAGCGCCGCTATCGAAGTCGCCTGTCACTGCACAGTAGCCAATCACCGGCGGCGCTGCGCCGGAGAGAGAACCAATCAACGTGCCGTAGACAGAGTGGCGTTTCATGTACAGGCTATAAATGCCAACATACACCACAAAGCCCATCACCCCCAGCCAGCAGGCCAGCGGATTCGCGCCAAACCACAGCAGCATAAAGCCAGCAATACCCAGCACGGTGGCGTACACCAGCGAGACAGCAGGAGAGATCAGGCCTTTAACCAGCACCCGATTCTTCGTCCTTTCCATCTTTCTGTCGATATCCCTGTCGATGTAGTTGTTAAACACACAACCCGACGCCACAACCAGTGACACTCCAACCAACGTGTAGATAAACAGGGGATAATCAATGCTGCCCTTTGAGGCCAGCAGGAATCCCCCAATCACCGAGATCAGGTTGCCAAAGATGATGCCTGGTTTCGTTACTTGCAGGTATTGCTTAAACATCATAACCGCCGCTCTTAGTGCATCATCATGTTGTAGTTGAGGTTCCACATGATCCAGATGGAGCCTACAACCAGAATCGCGATGATTAGCACGGTGAAGACAAACGCCGTCATGTTCCAGCCTTCATCTGATTTAGTATTCATGTGCAGGAAGCACACCAGATGCACCAGAACCTGTACCACTGCCATTGCCAGGATTGTTCCCAGAATTACGGCCGGAGAGGCAGAACCTGACATCACCATCCAGAACGGAATCACCGTCAGAATGATCGACAGGATAAAGCCTGTCATATAGGTTTTTACGCTGCCATGGGATGCGCCGCCGCTCACGTTAGAATGACTCATTACATCGCCCCCATCAGATAAACAACAGTGAACACACAGATCCACACCACATCCAGGAAGTGCCAGAACAGGCTCAGACACATGATGCGGGTACGGTTAGTGCTGGTCAGGCCGCGACGGGCGATTTGCACCATCAGCACCGCCATCCAGATAAGACCGGAAGTGACGTGCAGACCGTGTGTCCCGACCAGCGCAAAGAACGCTGACAGGAAGCCGCTGCGATCCGGGCCCATGTCGTTAACAATCAGGTGATGGAATTCATAGAGTTCCATCCCGATAAATCCGGCACCAAACAACCAGGTCAACGCCAGCCAGGAGATAACCTGGCTTTTGTTGTTTTTGTACATGGCGATAGCCGCCATGCCGTAGGTGATGGAGCTGAACAACAGCAAGAAGGTTTCAACCAGAACGAACGGCAGTTCGAAAATGTCCTTACCTGTCGGGCCGCCTGCGGTGCCGTTCACCAGAACGGCATAGGTAGCAAACAAGATGGAGAACAGAATGCAGTCGCTCATCAGGTAGATCCAGAATCCGAAGATTTTGGTTCCGCCTGCATCGTGGTGCCCGTGTTCGTGCGCGTGGGCAGTCGCGTGCGTCAAAGTATCAGTTGCCATTTTTCAGCCCTGCCTTAGTAATCTCATCGAAATGCTGGTTTTCCAGTTTTTCGATTTCTGCCACCGGCACGTAGTAATCCACGTCCTCGTCGAAGCTTTTCACGATCCAGGTGATGATCATGCCTGCGAAGCCAACAATCGCCAGCCACCAGATATGCCAGATCATGGCGAAACCGAAGATGGTGGAGAAAGCCGCAATGACAATACCGGCGCCGCTGTTTTTCGGCATATGAATTTCTTCATAGTGGTCAGGCTTTTTGTACGCTTCGCCTTTCTCTTTCATTTCCCAGAATGCATCACGCTCGTGAACGTGCGGCACAACGGCAAAGTTATAGAACGGAGGCGGGGAAGAGGTTGCCCACTCCAGCGTACGGCCACCCCACGGGTCGCCAGTCAGATCACGGTTCTGGTCGCGGTCGCGAATAGAAACGTACATCTGAATCACGAGGCAGAGAATACCCAGCGCAATCAGTACCGCACCGCTGGCTGCAATCATCAGCATAGTGTGGAACTGCGGGTCAATCTGCTGGCTCAAACGACGGGTCATACCCATAAAGCCCAGCGCATACAGCGGCATAAAGGCAACGAAGAAGCCGATGATCCAGAACCAGAACGCGCGTTTACCCCAGGTTTCGTTCAGTTTGAAACCGAACGCTTTAGGCCACCAGTAGGTCATCCCTGCGAAGCAGCCGAAGACCACGCCGCCGATGATCACGTTATGGAAGTGCGCAATCAGGAACAGGCTGTTATGCAGAACGAAGTCCGCGCCCGGTACTGCCAGCAGCACGCCAGTCATACCGCCCACCGAGAAGGTGACGATAAAACCGATGGTCCACAGCATCGCGGAATGGAACACGATGCGACCCTGATACATGGTGAACAGCCAGTTGAAGATCTTCACCCCGGTCGGGATGGCGATAATCATTGTGGTGATACCAAAGAAGGCGTTTACGTTCGCGCCCGCACCCATCGTAAAGAAGTGGTGCAGCCAGACGATGAACGACAGCACGGTGATACAGACGGTTGCCCATACCAGCGAGGTATAACCAAACAGACGTTTACGCGAGAAGGTTGCCGCAATTTCGGAGAACACACCGAAAACAGGCAGGATCAGGATGTAAACTTCCGGATGTCCCCATGCCCAAATCAGGTTGATGTACATCATCATGTTGCCACCCATATCGTTGGTAAAGAAATGGGTGCCCAGATAGCGATCCAGGGTCAACAACGCGACGGTAACCGTCAGAATTGGGAAGGAAGCAATAATCAGAATGTTTGCGCACAGTGATGCCCAGGTAAATACTGGCATCTTGAACATGGTCATGCCCGGTGCGCGCATCTTCAGAATGGTAACGAAGAAGTTGATACCAGTTAGCGTCGTACCAATACCGGATAGCTGGAGACTCCATATCCAGTAATCGACACCGACCCCCGGACTGTACTCTATTCCCGATAGCGGTGGATAGGCCAGCCAGCCGGTCTGCGCAAACTCGCCCACGCCGAGAGAAACGTTAACCAGAATCACACCAACAACGGTAAACCAGAAGCTTAAGTTGTTGAGGAACGGGAACGCAACGTCACGCGCGCCGATCTGCAGCGGAACCACCAGGTTCATCAGACCGATAACGAAAGGCATCGCCACGAAGAAGATCATAATCACGCCGTGCGCGGTGAAGATCTGATCGTAGTGGTGAGGCGGCAGGAAGCCCGCTTCGCCCGCTGAGGCAAGAGCCTGCTGGCTACGCATCATAATGGCGTCAGCAAAACCACGCAGCAGCATCACAATTGCCACGATGATATACATGATACCAAGGCGTTTATGGTCGACGGAGGTCAGCCACTCTTTCCACAGGTAGGTCCACTTACCGAAGTAAGTGATCAGGCCAACGAGCGCCAGACCTCCCAAAATAATGGCAGCGATCGTAACCATGACGATAGGTTCATGGAACGGGACTGCATCAAGTGATAATTTTCCGAACATCTTTATTCTTCCTCAACCCCTTTAATGGGCGGATTCCGCGTGGCTCATGTCCATGCCTTCCATACCTTCGTGTGCGCTGTGCTCACCTTCTGGCTGGGTCATGTCCATGCTCTTACCGTGAGCCATAAACTTGTTAATCACATCGGCAAACAAATCTGGTTTCACGTTGGAGAAATATTCCACCTGGTTGTATTCGCTAGGCGCGGCCAGTTTTTCGAACGCAGCCATGTCAGACATGGTGTTCGGCGACTGTTTGGCTTTTGCGACCCATTGGTCGAATGCGGCACGATCCGGTGTTGCGATAGCTTTGAACTTCATACCTGAGAAGCCCGGGCCGCTGTAGCTGGCGGAGATACCGTCATAAGTACCGGGTTCGTTGGCGATCAGATGCAGGCGAGTCTGCATACCGGCCATGGCATAAATCTGGCTACCCAGACGCGGAATAAAGAAGGAGTTCATCACGGAGTTGGAGGTCACTTTGAAGTACACCGGAGTGTTCGCCGGGAAAGCGATTTCATTCACGGTTGCAATGCCCTGTTCCGGGTAGATGAAGAACCATTTCCAGTCCATGGAAACCACTTCGATGGTAATGGGCTTCTCGTCGTGTGCCAGCGGCTTGCTAGGCTCAAGAGCGTGAGTGGTTTTCCAGGTTAGTACCGCAAGGAAGATGATGATTAAGATAGGCACCGTCCAGACCACAGCTTCCACTTTATTGGAGTGTGACCAGTTCGGGCTGTACTTGGCATCTTTATTGCTCGCACGGTACTTCCAGGCGAAACCAACAGCCATCAAGATTGCGGGAATAACGACAATCAACATCAGGCCAAATGCCGTCAGTATCAGTGAACGTTGCTCCAGACCAATCTGTCCTTTGGGATCTAACAGCGCAGAATTACAACCACTGAGCAATACAGTGCCTGCAAATAATGACAACCATCCCAAACTTTTATTGTATTTCCTGAGTCTCATTTAACGACCTCAATTCCACGGGATCTGGTGGCGTTTAAAGTGTGTGGGCATTTTACGGGAAGGTTACATTACTGTAAACATGATTAAATTCCTGTTACTTGGATTTGGCTGTCAGGTCACATATGTTGCAAAACATATCAGGTTGATTTTAAGAAGCTGTTACAAAAGGGCGTTATAACGAAAGGGGACTACAGAAGGGGGTGGGGATGGCAATTGGTATAACCAATCTCAAAATAAAACAATTATTTAACAAATAATTATCATTGAGGTGACAAATCAGGCGTAGGGAAATAAAGAGTCATTAGCTGAATCGTGTAAAAAAATAAAACATATAGATTCAGTCAATAATTTCAGAAATCTAAGCCGCACAAAAGAACAAATATTATTAAGCAATGCTGATGTTTATTTAGCTGTAATAATTACGCCGGGTGATTACTACAGCTAAATTATATTCACAGATTACGTCAGATGCGTTTTTCGTAGCGCCAGATAATCCAGAAAACCACCAAGCACGACGCCGCCCAGGGCGACTAAAACGCCGACTTCCAACAGCGCAGGCAGGAAAGAGAAGTGGGTCAAATCCAGCGCATCCATTGTCAACAGCAGTAACCACACGGCTAACAGACCGACGCCCGCCGCCAGTGTCCACATGGCAAAAGCATAACCTGACGGATATTCGGTTCGTGGGATAAAGTTGTCGTTGACCCGTGTATATTCAAGCGTCTGGCGACAAACCAGCAGCAAAATAAGCCCTGGTACAGCGGCCGCAACAGAGAACAGATAAAACGTCGGCCAGCCGTGTGATTCAACAAACCAGCCCGCCACGGGGCCGACATATACCCGTCCGACAGCGGAAAGCGCCGAGAGCAGGGCAAACTGAGTAGCGGAAAATGACTTATTACACAGCGTCATTAACAGCGCCACAAATGCCGATGTGCCCATCCCGCCACACAGGTTTTCGAAAAAGACGGCTGCGCCCATGCTGTAGAGATGCTTATCAGTCACCGAAAGCAGCCAGTAACCGGCGTTGGACGCACCTTGTAAAAGGCCGAAAATCAGTAGTGCACGGAACAGCGAAAGACGCTGCATCAGAATACCACCGTACAACGCGCCGACGATGGTCGCCAGCAGACCGAGCGTTTTGTTAACCACGCCCACTTCACCGGCATCAAACCCGACGCCGCGAATCAAAAAGGTGGTAGTCAGACTCATGGCGAAAGCATCGCCCAGCTTATACAGCACGATTAAAAGCAGAATCAGCCATGCGTTATTGCGACCGAAGAAATCACGTAACGGTGCTACAACGGCTTGTTCTAGTGTTTTGGGAACAGGAATAGTGTCGGTTGGTTCTGGCGCAAGCAACGTTGCGATAATACAGGGGATCAGCAGAGCCGCCATCAACCAGTACATGCCTTGCCAGCCCAGCCATTTATCTGCCAGCCATAAGGCTAAACCACCAGAAACCAGCATCCCTAAACGGTAACCCAGCACGCTGATTGCTGCACCTGCGCCACGTTCTTCCGCAGGAAGCACATCCGTTTTCCATGCATCAAAGACGATATCCTGAGAAGCGGAGCAAAAAGCGATAACCACCGCCAGTGCCGCCATCCAACGAAGTTGAGTACCCGGTTCGAGAAACCCCATCGCCGCAATCGCCAGTAACAGCAACGCTTGCGTAGCGAGCAGCCAGCCGCGTCGACGACCGAGGAACGGCGGGGTATAGCGGTCCATCAGCGGCGACCAGAGGAATTTAAAGACGTATGCCTGACCCACCAGAGAGAAGAAACCAATGGTTTTAAGATCGATATTCTCGACGGTCATCCACGCCTGTAAGGTGCCGGATGTCAGGGCGAGCGGCAGCCCGGAAGCAAAACCCAGGATCAGCAAAATAGCTGAACGTGGCTGTTGGAAAATACGTAAATATTGACTGGACATGGGCGTCTACAGGCCCGATTTACACCGGGCCAGAGGGCAGAAATTAACGTGCGTTCTGCTTGATAAATTCGTGGATGCTGGTGTCCTGAGACATATCAGCAATGGTGTCGGTCAGCACACTGTTAACCGCATCGGCAATGTTTTTGTTGGAGGCCTGGAATGCACCTTCAACGTTGTAGCTGGCACGATAGTTTTTAGTCATTTTGTTGCCATTCTGCGCGGTGGCAATGATGGCGATATCTGCTTTAGTAGCAATGTTGTAGCGCACGTTGCCCTGGGACACGTCGGCATACAGTTGGCTAACGATGATTTGCAGATTAACCGGGCCATTCGGGCCAACCATATAACCGCGAGCGGTCATCTGTTTTTCCAGCACTTCTTGCAGCAGGAAACGCAGATCGCGGGAAGCGGTCAGGGTAACGATTTGATTATCGCGGGTGACTTTTGCCAGCGCCTGATCGGTACGCTGATCGGCACCATTAATGCTAACGGTGATGCCCATCAGACTAGGATCTTGCTGTGGCAGCGTCATCGTCGGAGAAACTTCAATGGTTGTTGGCGGTTTTGCACATCCTGCAAGCATAAACAGAGCAACTAACGGGAAGAGGATTTTTTTGAACATGTTCTGGCTCTCAGAGACTTTTTAGCGTGTTTGGTAAAGATTCCCGCCATCATAACATCGCCAACGACGAGGGGAAGTGGGTAAGACATGTAAATTCATTATGTTGACGAAATAATCGCCTTGGGTAAAAGAAACACCGATGTGAAGCCGGTGAATCAATCTTTAAATCAGTAAACTTCATACGCTTGACAGAAAAAATAGGATGAAAGCTAATTATTTGTTGTTAAGCTGTAATGGAAACGGTTAAAGCGGCTAGTATTTAAAGGGATGGGTGACATCTCAGCGTTGTCGGAGGAGATATTTCATGATGATACGTGAGCGGATAGAAGAAAAATTAAGGACGGCGTTCCAACCCGTATTCCTCGAAGTTGTGGATGAAAGCTATCGTCACAATGTCCCAGCCGGCTCTGAAAGCCATTTTAAAGTTGTGCTGGTCAGCGATCGTTTTATGGGTGAACGTTTTCTGAATCGTCATCGAATGATTTACAGTACTTTAGCGGAGGAACTCTCTACTACCGTTCATGCGCTGGCTCTGCATACTTATACCATTAAAGAGTGGGAAGGATTGCAGGATACCATCTTTGCTTCTCCTCCCTGTCGTGGAGCTGGAAGCATTGCCTAAACGCATTTGCAACAGTTAGCGTTTTTCCAGTATGTTGTTAAAGATTTTATGAAAAACGGCCTGCGGGCCGTTTTGTTTTGTCTGGATTTTGCGCTTTTTGCCCAGCATTCAGACGAAAATTACCTGAGAATTGTGAAAAAATACGCGGCAGCGCGCAATAACCGTTCTCGACTCATAAAAGTGATGCCGCTATAATGCCGCGTCCTATTTGAATGCTTTCGGGATGATTCTGGTAACAGGGAATGTGATTGATTATAAGAACATCCCGGTTCCGCGAAGCCAACAACCTGTGCTTGCGGGGTAAGAGTTGACCGAGCACTGTGATTTTTTGAGGTAACAAGATGCAAGTTTCAGTTGAAACCACTCAAGGCCTTGGCCGCCGTGTAACGATTACTATCGCTGCTGACAGCATCGAGACCGCTGTTAAAAGCGAGCTGGTCAACGTTGCGAAAAAAGTACGTATTGACGGCTTCCGCAAAGGCAAAGTGCCAATGAATATCGTTGCTCAGCGTTATGGCGCGTCTGTACGCCAGGACGTTCTGGGCGACCTGATGAGCCGTAACTTCATTGACGCCATCATTAAAGAAAAAATCAATCCGGCTGGCGCACCGACTTACGTTCCGGGCGAATACAAGCTGGGTGAAGACTTCACCTACTCTGTAGAGTTTGAAGTTTATCCGGAAGTTGAACTGCAGGGTCTGGAAGCGATTGAAGTTGAAAAACCGATCGTTGAAGTGACCGACGCTGACGTTGACGGTATGTTAGATACTCTGCGTAAACAGCAGGCGACCTGGAAAGAAAAAGACGGCGCTGTTGAAGCAGAAGACCGTGTGACCATCGACTTCACTGGTTCTGTAGACGGCGAAGAGTTCGAAGGCGGTAAAGCGTCTGATTTCGTACTGGCGATGGGCCAGGGTCGTATGATTCCGGGCTTTGAAGACGGTATCAAAGGCCACAAAGCGGGCGAAGAGTTCACCATCGACGTGACCTTCCCGGAAGAGTACCACGCAGAAAACCTGAAAGGTAAAGCAGCGAAATTTGCTATCAACCTGAAGAAAGTTGAAGAGCGTGAACTGCCGGAACTGACTGCTGAATTCATCAAACGTTTCGGCGTTGAAGATGGTTCCGTAGAAGGTCTGCGCGCTGAAGTGCGTAAAAACATGGAGCGCGAGCTGAAGAGCGCCATCCGTAACCGCGTTAAGTCTCAGGCGATCGAAGGTCTGGTAAAAGCTAACGACATCGACGTACCGGCTGCGCTGATCGATAGCGAAATCGACGTTCTGCGTCGCCAGGCTGCACAGCGTTTCGGTGGCAACGAAAAACAAGCTCTGGAACTGCCGCGCGAACTGTTCGAAGAACAGGCTAAACGCCGCGTAGTTGTTGGCCTGCTGCTGGGCGAAGTTATTCGCGCCAACGAGCTGAAAGCTGACGAAGAGCGCGTGAAAGGCCTGATCGAAGAGATGGCTTCTGCGTACGAAGATCCGAAAGAAGTTATCGAATTCTACAGCAAAAACAAAGAACTGATGGACAACATGCGCAATGTTGCTCTGGAAGAACAGGCTGTTGAAGCTGTACTGGCGAAAGCGAAAGTGACTGAAAAAGAAACCACTTTCAACGAGCTGATGAACCAGCAGGCGTAATTTACGCAGCATAACGCGCTAAATTCGCACAAAGGCCCGTCACCGCCAGGTGGTGGGCTTTTTTTTTGTCATGAATTTTGCATGGAACCGTGCGAAAAGCCTCTTTCGGTGTTAGCGTAACAACAAAAGATTGTTATGCTTGAAATATGGTGATGCCGTACCCATAACACAGGGACTAGCTGATAATCCGTCCATAAGGTTACAATCGGTACAGCAGGTTTTTTCAATTTTATCCAGGAGACGGAAATGTCATACAGCGGCGAACGAGATAACTTTGCACCCCATATGGCGCTGGTGCCGATGGTCATTGAACAGACCTCACGCGGTGAGCGCTCTTTTGATATCTATTCTCGTCTACTTAAGGAACGCGTCATTTTTCTGACTGGCCAGGTTGAAGACCACATGGCTAACCTGATTGTGGCGCAGATGCTGTTCCTGGAAGCAGAAAATCCAGAAAAAGATATCTATCTGTACATTAACTCCCCAGGCGGGGTGATCACTGCCGGGATGTCTATCTATGACACCATGCAGTTTATCAAGCCTGATGTCAGCACCATTTGTATGGGCCAGGCGGCCTCGATGGGCGCTTTCTTGCTGACCGCAGGGGCAAAAGGTAAACGTTTCTGCCTGCCGAATTCGCGCGTGATGATTCACCAGCCGTTGGGCGGCTATCAGGGCCAGGCGACCGATATCGAAATTCATGCCCGTGAAATTCTGAAAGTTAAAGGGCGCATGAATGAACTTATGGCGCTTCATACGGGTCAATCATTAGAACAGATTGAACGTGATACCGAGCGCGATCGCTTCCTTTCCGCCCCTGAAGCGGTGGAATACGGTCTGGTCGATTCGATTCTGACCCATCGTAATTGATGCCAGAGGCGCAACTGTGCCGCTATACTTATCCAGGGCGGCACAACGCTGTAAGCGGCTTGCGCCTGAGAATGGCATTTGCGTCGTCGTGTGCGGCACAAAGAACAAAGAAGAGGTTTTGACCCATGACAGATAAACGCAAAGATGGCTCAGGCAAATTGCTGTATTGCTCTTTTTGCGGCAAAAGCCAGCATGAAGTGCGCAAGCTGATTGCCGGTCCATCCGTGTATATCTGCGACGAATGTGTTGATTTATGTAATGACATCATTCGCGAAGAGATTAAAGAAGTTGCACCGCATCGTGAACGCAGTGCGCTACCGACGCCGCATGAAATTCGCAACCACCTGGACGATTACGTTATCGGTCAGGAACAGGCGAAAAAAGTGCTGGCGGTCGCGGTATACAACCACTACAAACGTCTGCGCAACGGCGATACCAGCAATGGCGTCGAGTTGGGCAAAAGTAACATTCTGCTGATCGGTCCGACGGGTTCCGGTAAAACGCTGCTGGCCGAAACTCTGGCGCGTCTGCTGGACGTCCCATTCACCATGGCCGACGCGACCACGCTGACCGAAGCCGGTTATGTGGGCGAAGACGTTGAAAACATCATTCAGAAGCTGTTGCAAAAGTGCGATTACGACGTACAGAAAGCACAGCGTGGGATTGTCTACATCGATGAAATCGACAAGATTTCTCGTAAGTCGGACAATCCTTCTATTACCCGAGACGTTTCCGGTGAAGGCGTACAGCAGGCACTGTTGAAACTGATCGAAGGTACGGTTGCCGCCGTCCCACCGCAGGGGGGACGTAAGCATCCGCAGCAGGAATTCTTGCAGGTAGATACCTCTAAGATCCTGTTTATCTGTGGTGGTGCGTTCGCTGGTCTGGATAAAGTCATTTCCCATCGTGTAGAAACCGGCTCCGGCATTGGTTTTGGCGCGACGGTAAAAGCGAAATCTGACAAAGCAAGCGAAGGTGAACTGCTGGCGCAGGTTGAACCAGAAGATCTGATTAAGTTTGGTCTGATCCCTGAGTTCATCGGTCGTCTGCCAGTTGTCGCAACGCTGAATGAACTGAGCGAAGAAGCCCTGATTCAGATCCTCAAAGAGCCGAAAAACGCCCTGACCAAGCAGTATCAGGCGCTGTTTAATCTTGAGGGCGTGGATCTGGAATTCCGTGACGAGGCGCTGGATGCTATCGCTAAGAAAGCGATGGCGCGTAAAACCGGTGCTCGTGGTCTGCGCTCCATCGTAGAAGCTGCGCTGCTCGATACCATGTACGATCTGCCGTCCATGGAAGATGTCGAAAAAGTGGTTATCGACGAGTCGGTAATTGATGGGCAAAGCAAACCGTTGCTGATTTATGGCAAGCCGGAAGCTCAGCAGGCATCTGGTGAATAATTAACCATTCCCATACAATTAGTTAACCAAAAAGGGGGGATTTTATCTCCCCTTTAATTTTTCCTCTATTCTCGGCGTTGAATGTGGGGGAAACATCCCCATATACTGACGTACATGTTAATAGATGGCGTGAAGCACAGTCGTGTCATCTGATTACCTGGCGGAAATTAAACTAAGAGAGAGCTCTATGAATCCTGAGCGTTCTGAACGCATTGAAATCCCCGTATTGCCGCTGCGCGATGTGGTGGTTTATCCGCACATGGTCATCCCCTTATTTGTTGGGCGGGAAAAGTCTATCCGTTGTCTGGAAGCGGCGATGGACCATGATAAAAAAATTATGCTGGTCGCGCAGAAAGAAGCTTCAACGGATGAGCCGGGTGTAAACGATCTTTTCACTGTCGGGACCGTGGCCTCTATATTGCAGATGCTGAAACTGCCTGACGGCACCGTCAAAGTGCTGGTTGAGGGGTTACAGCGCGCGCGTATTTCTGCGCTCTCTGACAATGGCGAACACTTTTCTGCGAAGGCGGAGTATCTGGAGTCGCCGACCATTGATGAGCGGGAACAGGAAGTGCTGGTGCGTACCGCAATCAGCCAGTTCGAAGGCTACATCAAGCTGAACAAAAAAATCCCACCAGAAGTGCTGACGTCGCTGAACAGCATCGACGATCCGGCGCGGCTGGCGGATACTATTGCCGCGCATATGCCGCTGAAACTGGCTGACAAACAGTCCGTTCTTGAGATGTCCGACGTTAACGAACGTCTGGAATATTTGATGGCGATGATGGAATCGGAAATCGATCTGCTGCAGGTTGAGAAACGCATTCGCAACCGCGTCAAAAAGCAGATGGAGAAATCCCAGCGTGAGTACTATCTGAACGAGCAAATGAAAGCTATTCAGAAAGAACTCGGCGAAATGGACGATGCGCCGGACGAAAACGAAGCCCTGAAGCGCAAAATCGACGCGGCGAAAATGCCGAAAGAGGCAAAAGAGAAAGCGGAAGCAGAACTGCAGAAGCTGAAAATGATGTCTCCGATGTCGGCAGAAGCGACCGTGGTGCGTGGCTATATCGACTGGATGGTGCAGGTGCCGTGGAATGCGCGTAGCAAGGTCAAAAAAGACCTGCGTCAGGCGCAAGAAATCCTTGATACCGACCATTATGGTCTGGAGCGCGTGAAAGATCGCATCCTTGAGTATCTTGCGGTTCAAAGTCGTGTCAACAAAATCAAGGGGCCGATCCTTTGCCTGGTTGGGCCGCCGGGGGTAGGTAAAACTTCTCTGGGGCAGTCCATCGCCAAAGCTACCGGACGTAAATATGTCCGTATGGCGCTAGGCGGCGTGCGTGATGAAGCGGAAATCCGTGGTCACCGCCGTACTTACATCGGTTCTATGCCGGGTAAATTGATCCAGAAAATGGCGAAAGTGGGCGTTAAAAACCCGCTGTTCCTGCTCGATGAGATCGACAAAATGTCTTCTGACATGCGTGGCGATCCGGCCTCCGCACTGCTTGAAGTGCTGGATCCAGAGCAGAACGTAGCGTTCAGCGACCACTACCTGGAAGTGGATTACGACCTTAGCGACGTGATGTTTGTCGCGACGTCGAACTCCATGAACATTCCGGCACCGCTGTTGGATCGTATGGAAGTGATTCGCCTCTCCGGTTATACCGAAGATGAAAAACTGAACATCGCCAAACGTCACCTGCTGCCGAAGCAGATTGAACGTAATGCGCTGAAAAAAGGTGAGTTGACCGTCGACGATAGCGCCATTATCGGCATTATTCGTTACTACACCCGTGAGGCGGGCGTGCGTGGTCTGGAGCGTGAAATCTCCAAACTGTGCCGTAAAGCGGTTAAGCAGTTACTGCTCGATAAGTCTCTAAAACATATCGAAATTAACGGCGATAACCTGCATGACTACCTCGGTGTTCAGCGTTTCGACTATGGTCGCGCGGATAACGAAAACCGTGTCGGTCAGGTAACGGGTCTGGCGTGGACGGAAGTGGGCGGTGACTTGCTGACCATCGAAACCGCGTGTGTACCGGGCAAAGGTAAACTGACCTATACCGGTTCGCTGGGTGAAGTCATGCAGGAGTCCATTCAGGCGGCGTTAACGGTGGTTCGTGCGCGTGCGGAAAAACTGGGGATCAACCCTGATTTTTACGAAAAACGCGACATCCACGTGCACGTACCGGAAGGTGCGACGCCAAAAGATGGTCCGAGTGCCGGTATTGCCATGTGCACCGCGCTGGTTTCTTGCCTGACCGGTAACCCGGTTCGTGCCGATGTGGCGATGACTGGCGAGATTACTCTGCGTGGTCAGGTGTTGCCAATCGGTGGTTTGAAAGAAAAACTGCTGGCGGCACATCGCGGCGGGATTAAAACAGTGTTAATTCCGTTCGAAAATAAACGCGATCTGGAAGAGATTCCGGACAACGTGATTGCCGATCTGGACATTCATCCTGTGAAGCGCATTGAGGAAGTTCTGACTCTGGCGCTGCAAAATGAACCGTCTGGTATGCAGGTTGTGACTGCAAAATAGTGACCTTGCGCAAATTGCACTAATAAAAAGAGGGCTGGCGGGCCAATTCGGACTTGCCAGCCTTTTTTTGTCTCGTTAAGTTAGAGGGCGGATTAGGCTTGCCCTTATTAAGGGGTGTTGTAAGGGGATGGCTGGCCTGATATAACTGCTGCGCGTTCGCACGTTGAAGGATTCAAGTGCGGGATAAATTATAAAGAGGAAGAGAAGAGTGAATAAATCTCAATTGATTGACAAGATTGCTGCAGGGGCTGATATCTCTAAAGCTGCGGCTGGCCGTGCGTTAGATGCTATTATTGCTTCCGTAACTGAATCCCTGAAAGAAGGGGATGATGTAGCACTGGTAGGTTTTGGTACTTTTGCCGTTAAAGAGCGTGCCGCCCGTACTGGTCGCAACCCGCAGACCGGTAAAGAGATCACCATCGCTGCAGCTAAAGTACCGAGCTTCCGTGCAGGTAAAGCACTGAAAGACGCGGTAAACTAAGGATTATCCCCATTGGGGATGTGACGAAGTTCAAGGGCGCATCTACTGATGTGCCTTTTTTATTTGTATTGCGTGACTTTCTGCGAGTTGTGGGCTGACAATTGCCCCCGTTTCTTGTCACAATAGGCCTTTGCGCGCAGCGATATGTTGCGTGAGGTACACAGTCATCTACAGCGGAGTGTTGTTACACCATGATGGACAGCTTACGCACGGCTGCAAACAGTCTCGTGCTCAAGATTATTTTCGGTATCATTATCGTGTCGTTCATATTGACCGGCGTGAGTGGTTACCTGATTGGCGCAGGCAATAACTACGCCGCAAAAGTGAATGACCAGGAAATCAGCCGTGGGCAGTTCGAGAACGCCTTCAACAGCGAGCGTAATCGTATGCAGCAACAGTTGGGCGATCAATACTCTGAGCTGGCGGCGAACGAAGGCTATATGAAAACCCTGCGTCAACAGGTGCTGAATCGTCTGATCGACGAGGCGCTGCTGGATCAGTACGCTCGCGAACTAAAACTGAGTATCAGCGATGAGCAGGTTAAACAGGCGATTTTCGCAACCCCAGCGTTTCAGGTTGACGGCAAGTTCGATAACAGCCGCTATAACGGTATCCTCAACCAGATGGGGATGAGTGCCGATCAGTACGCGCAGGCACTGCGTAATCAGCTCACTACCCAGCAGCTGATTAACGGCGTTGCGGGCACCGATTTTATGCTGAAAGGTGAAACCGACGAACTGGCTGCGCTGGTCGCTCAACAACGTGTAGTGCGTGAAGCGACTATCGATGTTAACGCGCTGGCGGCTAAACAAGCTGTGACCGAACCAGAAATCGCCAGCTACTACGAGCAAAATAAAAACAATTTCATGACTCCGGAACAATTCCGCGTGAGCTACATCAAGCTGGATGCCGCAACGATGCAGCAACCAGTTAGCGATGCGGATATCCAGAGCTACTACGATCAGCATCAGGATCAATTCACCCAGCCACAGCGTACTCGCTACAGCATCATCCAGACTAAAACTGAAGATGAAGCGAAAGCAGTACTTGAGGAGCTGAATAAAGGTGGTGATTTTGCTGCGTTAGCCAAAGAAAAATCTGCCGATATTATCTCTGCCCGTAACGGCGGCGATATGGGGTGGTTAGAAGATGCCACTATCCCGGATGAACTGAAAAATGCCGGTCTGAAAGAAAAAGGCCAACTGTCTGGCGTCATCAAATCTTCGGTCGGTTTCCTGATTGTGCGTCTGGATGATATTCAGCCGGCAAAAGTGAAGTCGTTAGACGAAGTGCGTGACGATATCGCGGCGAAAGTGAAACACGAAAAAGCCCTCGATGCATATTACGCGCTGCAGCAGAAAGTGAGCGATGCGGCAAGCAATGACACCGAATCTCTGGCTGGCGCAGAGCAGGCTGCGGGCGTTAAAGCTACCCAGACTGGCTGGTTCAGCAAAGATAACCTGCCGGAAGAGTTGAACTTCAAGCCGGTTGCAGATGCTATCTTTAACGGCGGTCTGGTAGGTGAAAACGGCGCGCCGGGCATCAACTCTGACATTATCACCGTAGACGGCGATCGCGCATTCGTGTTGCGCATCAGCGAGCACAAACCGGAAGCGGTGAAACCGTTGGCAGATGTTCAGGAACAAGTTAAGGCACTGGTTCAGCACAACAAAGCTGAGCAACAGGCGAAAGTGGATGCTGAAAAACTGCTGGTTGAGCTGAAAGCGGGCAAAGGTGCGGAAGCTATGCAGGCTGCCGGTCTGAAATTTGGCGAGCCGAAAACCTTAAGCCGTTCCGGTCGTGACCCGATTAGCCAGGCGGCGTTTGCACTGCCACTGCCAGCGAAAGACAAACCAAGCTACGGTATGGCGACCGATATGCAAGGTAATGTGGTTCTGCTGGCGCTGGACGAAGTGAAACAAGGTTCTATGCCGGAAGATCAGAAAAAAGCGATGGTGCAGGGCATCACCCAGAACAACGCACAAATCGTCTTTGAAGCTCTGATGAGTAACCTGCGTAAAGAGGCGAAAATCAAAATTGGCGATGCGCTGGAACAGCAATAATCCGGAAGCCGCCTCGCAAAAAAATGCTTTGCAGCTGTAACAAGAAAAGGTCGCTTTCGCGGCCTTTTCCATTTCTGAACATTGCCATTTGTTTACTGTTTTCGCTGCCGTTAAGGTGATTCCACTGTTAACAAACAAGGAGAAAACAGTATGAAACACGGAATTAAAGCACTGCTCATCACCCTGTCTCTGGCCTGTGCCGGAATGTCTCATAGCGCGCTGGCGGCAGCTCCTGCGGTGAAACCGGCAGCGGTAGAAACCAAAGCGGAAGCTCCTGCAGCACAAAGCAAAGCGGCAGTACCGGCGAAAGCCAGTGACGAAGAAGGCACCAGGGTCAGCATTAATAATGCCAGCGCGGAAGAGCTAGCCCGCGCGATGAATGGCGTTGGTCTGAAGAAAGCGCAGGCAATTGTCAGTTATCGCGAAGAGTACGGCCCGTTTAAAACGGTGGAGGATTTAAAACAGGTGCCGGGAATGGGCAATTCGCTGGTGGAACGTAATCTGGCGGTATTAACCCTGTAATTAATTTGCATAGTGGCAATTTTTTGCCAGACTGAAGAGGTCATACCAGTTATGGCCTCTGTACTTATAACAACAACGTAAGGTTATTGCGCTATGCAAACACAAATCAAAGTTCGTGGATATCATCTCGACGTCTACCAGCACGTCAACAACGCCCGTTACCTTGAGTTTCTCGAAGAAGCCCGCTGGGATGGGCTGGAAAATAGCGACAGCTTTCAATGGATGACCGCCCATAACATCGCCTTCGTCGTGGTCAATATCAATATTAACTATCGTCGCCCGGCGGTATTAAACGACCTGTTAACCATTACCAGTCAGTTGCAGCAATTAAACGGTAAAAGCGGCATCTTAAGTCAGGTCATCACTCTTGAGCCGGAAGGGCAGGTGGTGGCGGATGCACTTATCACGTTTGTTTGTATCGATCTCAAAACGCAGAAAGCATTAGCTCTGGAAGGGGAACTGCGCGAAAAACTGGATCTGATGGTTCAGTAAACGTTTTGTTGGCCGGATGCTCAAGCCGCATCCGGCGACACCACGAATAATTACTTCAATCCGGTTTTCTGCTTCATCGCTGCCATCACCGTCGGTTTGTCGGCCAGATAATGATTCAATCCGTTAGCGCGCAGATTACATGCAGCACAATGACCACAACCATCGCCTTTAATGCCGTTATAACAGGTCAGCGTTTCGTTACGCACTAAATCCAGTTTGCCGTAATAATCCGCGAGCGCCCAGGTTTCCGCTTTATCAATCCACATCAGCGGCGTTTCAAATCGAATATCTTTCGCCATGCCCAGACTGACGGCATGGTTCAGTGCTTTCACAAACTCATCGCGACAATCCGGGTAACCGGAGAAATCCGTTTCGCAGACGCCGGTGATCACTGCTTCTGCTTTAACCTGATACGCATATATCGCCGCCAGCGTCAGGAACAGAATATTACGCCCCGGGACAAACGTATTCGGGATACCATCGGCTTCAGGTTCATAATCAGGCACCGGAATGCTGTCACGCGTCAGGCTGCTGACCGCCAGCTCGTTGAGTAGCGTCACATCCAGCACCTTATGCGCGCGTGCACCCAGTTTCAATGCCAGTTCGCGTGCCACGTCAATCTCTGCGCGATGGCGCTGACCGTAATCGAACGTCACGCAATGGACTTCATCATATTGCTGCAATGCCTGTACCAGACAGGTGGTGGAATCCTGACCTCCACTAAACACAACGACGGCACGTTTCATAGATAATCCTGCTAAATCGATAAAAGCGTTATGGTAACGCCTGCGGTTAACCCCGACCAGTGCTTCATTGCGATGGCGCGGGAAGCCAGGCTTCGGTAAATTCAAACCAGCCGCGCGGTGTTAGCCGCACACCGTTCACTCCGGGCGGGGCGCTAATGCGATAGTGATAATTGAACAGCGGCGTCAGCGTTGCATCTTCCATTAACTGGCTAAACACAGTTTTCAGCGCGTTATTCCGCTTTTCCTCATCAGCCATCAACTGCACGGTATCCAGTGTCGATTGCAGATGTGCATATGCTGAAGCGTCGAAAACATATGACCAGAGTGGATCGCAACGCAGCCATTGCTCCAGAGTATATTCCGGCGCTTCGCCAATTAGCCTGTCGCCCATCATCAAATCTGCCTGTGCCAGCGGGGTCGTGTCGTCCCAGTTTTTCGCGTTATGAAAAACAATCGTTAATTCGCAACCTTCTGCTGCCAGCGTCGTTCGTAATTGTTCTGCCATTGCATGAAGTTCCACTGGCAGGTGATAAACCAACGTCAGGGTTTCCGGTAATTTGACCTCATCCGGTACATCCCATTGTGGAATAGCCCAGCCAGGCAGCAATGCATTACTGGCAGTGATCAGGTTTTCTCCGACTTCTAACGTTTGTAGTAAACCGGATTGATGGATAATGGAAATCACTTTTCGCGCCTGCCAGAGGGAAAGGCGGGGGCTTTTGCGCAACGTTAAATAGCAAAAACCTAAACTGATGCCGCTACTGACCTGGCTGACCCGTGGCAACTCTTCAGGTTTACCGATGGTGATTTGTACTGGATGCTGACAACTGGTTCCCAAATCTTTTTCAAAAAGTGGTGGGGTTATCCAGTACTCAACCGCTTTTAGCAGTGGGTGACGTAAATGGTAATAATCATGGCTTTCGAGTCGCACCAGTTCTGTTGTGAATTTTGTTAAGCGAAAAGGACCGGTTCCCACCAGCGATAATTGCGGATGCGCCAGATGACTACAATAGCTCGCCAGCCTGTGTGCCAGCCAATAATCAGGGCGATGTAAAAAGAAGGTCAGACACTGCGGATGGGTGACTTCAATACGCTTCACGCTAGTCAATAATTTCCCCAACGCTGGCAGTTGTAGCAGCATCAATAATCGCTGGTGTAGTTGCGTTGCTTTTACCACATCGCCGTTATGCCAGTGCAGCGTTGAACGAAGATAAAAATCCCAGCGTAGCCCGTCAGCAGAGATTTCCCAGTGATGTGCTAAATCGCCAATCGGGCGTTGGGTATTATTGTCGAAGCGGGTCAGACCGGAAAATATCTGCCCGGCGAGATGCTGCTCGGCACGACCGGGTAAAAAGCCCGGTTGTAGCGGTTCGAGCGGGCGATAATAGGGAATACGCAACGTTGGCGTATCGTTTTGCCATTGCCCGCCCATAAACGGTTGTAACAGAGTGCGCAGCTCTCCTGGGGCCAGTTGCGCCAGCTCCAGCACATCTTGCTGCTTTCCTGTTTCCAGTGCCTGTTCCATCATCGCGTTGCGCAGGGATCCCGGTGTCACCAGAAAACGCAGGTGCCCGCGTTTTCCGCGTCCTGATTGCGCCTGCCACTCCAGCCATCCCGACTCCTGAGCCTGACGTAACAGGGTGCGCACGTGGCGTTCGCTGCAAAAACAGCGTTCGGCCAGTTCGCTGACGGTGACGGATTGCGGCTCTCCGGCAGAAGGTTGCCACAGACGTTGATACTGGTTAAGACGGTTTAGCAGTCGCATATAAACCCGGAACAATATTATTTAACTATTCACTATTACTTCCGTATATATCAGGTAATACTCAATCACCATTAACCGTGTCACAGAGTGGAGAAAGAAATGGCTCGTCTGGCAGCATTTGATATGGACGGCACTTTATTGATGCCTGATCACCATTTAGGTGAGAAAACCCTCTCGACTCTGGCGCGTCTGCGTGAACGCGATATTACCCTCACTTTTGCTACGGGGCGCCATGCGCTGGAGATGCAGCATATTATCGGGGTGCTATCGCTGGATGCGTATTTAATTACCGGCAACGGTACGCGTGTGCACTCTCTGGAAGGCGAACTTTTACATCGTGATGATTTGCCTGCGGACGTGGCGGAATTAGTGCTGTACCAGAAATGGGATACCCAGGCCAGTATGCATATCTTCAATGACAATGGCTGGTTTACCGGGCAAGAGATCCCAGCATTGTTGCAGGCATTTGTGTATAGCGGTTTCCGTTATCAGATTATCGATGTCAAAAAAATGCCACTCGGCAGCGTCACCAAGATCTGTTTCTGTGGCGATCACGACGATCTTATGCGCTTGCATATCCAACTAAACGAAGCATTAGGCGAGCGCGCACATTTGTGTTTTTCTGCGATTAATTGCCTGGAAGTGCTGCCAGTGGGGTGTAATAAAGGCGCGGCGTTGGCGGTGCTGACCCAACATTTAGGTTTTTCACTGCACGACTGCATGGCCTTTGGTGATGCGATGAACGATCGCGAAATGTTAGGCAGCGTCGGTAGCGGTTTTATCATGGGCAATGCGATGCCGCAACTGCGCGCGGAACTCCCTCATTTACCGGTGATTGGACATTGCCGAAATCAGGCGGTCTCTCACTATTTGACGCACTGGCTGGACAATCCACATCTACCTTATTCCCCCGAATAACGAGATCTCTTCCAGCGCCGGGCAATCGCCCGGTTTTTTTTACTTTGAATTTGTCATTTTGTGCAGTGGCGTTTAAACCGCACAGAATAAATTGTCGGTATTTCGTCTTTAAAATAGAATTAAAAGAGAAAAAAATTCTCTGCGGATTGGCTATGTTAGATAAAATTGACCGTAAGCTGCTGGCCTTACTACAGCAGGATTGCACCCTCTCTTTGCAGGCACTGGCAGAAGCCGTTAATCTGACAACCACGCCTTGCTGGAAGCGTCTGAAACGGCTGGAGGATGACGGTATCCTTATCGGCAAAGTCGCCCTGCTGGACCCGGAAAAAATTGGCCTCGGGCTGACTGCTTTTGTGTTGATTAAAACGCAACATCACAGCAGCGAATGGTATTGCCGCTTTGTCACGGTGGTTACCGAAATGCCAGAAGTGCTGGGGTTCTGGCGCATGGCCGGTGAATACGATTATCTGATGCGCGTCCAGGTTGCCGACATGAAACGCTACGACGAGTTTTATAAGCGTCTGGTAAACAGCGTGCCGGGGCTGTCGGACGTCACTTCCAGCTTCGCGATGGAACAGATTAAATACACCACTTCTTTACCCATCGAATAAATATCCAGAATCAGGTCAGGACACAACGCGTGCGATTATTTGCTCAATTAAGCTGGTATTTCCGTCGGGAATGGCGTCGCTATCTCGGGGCTGTCGCCTTGCTTGTCATTATCGCGATGCTGCAACTGGTTCCGCCAAAAGTGGTTGGTATTGTTGTCGATGGCGTGACAGAACAACACTTTACTACCGGGCAGATCCTGATGTGGATCGCCACCATGGTGCTGATTGCCGTTGTGGTTTATCTCCTGCGTTACGTCTGGCGCGTATTGCTGTTTGGTGCGTCTTATCAACTGGCTGTTGAACTGCGTGAAGATTATTACCGTCAGCTAAGCCGGCAGCATCCTGAGTTTTACCTGCGTCATCGCACGGGTGACCTCATGGCTCGTGCGACCAATGACGTCGATCGCGTCGTGTTTGCCGCCGGAGAAGGGGTGCTGACGCTGGTGGATTCACTGGTAATGGGCTGCGCTGTGTTGATTATGATGTCTACGCAAATTAGCTGGCAGTTGACCTTATTTGCCCTGTTGCCGATGCCAGTGATGGCGATCATGATTAAGCGCAACGGCGATGCCTTGCATGAACGCTTTAAGCTGGCGCAGGCGGCGTTTTCCAGTCTTAATGACCGCACCCAGGAAAGCCTCACCAGTATCCGCATGATCAAAGCTTTTGGTCTGGAAGATCGCCAGTCGGCGTTATTTGCTGCGGATGCCGAAGATACCGGCAAAAAAAACATGCGGGTGGCGCGTATTGATGCTCGTTTCGACCCGACCATCTATATCGCGATTGGTATGGCGAACTTGCTGGCGATTGGCGGCGGTAGTTGGATGGTGGTGCAGGGCAGTTTAACGCTGGGCCAGCTCACCAGTTTTATGATGTATTTAGGTCTGATGATTTGGCCAATGCTGGCGCTGGCATGGATGTTTAACATTGTGGAACGTGGTAGTGCTGCGTACAGCCGTATTCGCGCGATGCTGGCGGAAGCACCGGTGGTGAACGATGGTAGCGAACCCGTGCCGGAAGGGCGTGGCGAACTGGATGTAAATATTCACCAGTTCACGTATCCGCAGACTGACCATCCTGCGCTGGAAAACGTCAATTTCGCCCTGAAACCCGGTCAGATGCTAGGTATTTGCGGGCCGACTGGTTCCGGCAAAAGTACTCTGCTGTCACTCATTCAGCGTCATTTCGACGTCAGCGAGGGGGATATCCGCTTTCATGATATTCCTCTGACGAAGTTACAACTCGATAGCTGGCGTAGCCGCCTGGCGGTAGTTAGCCAGACACCGTTCCTTTTTTCCGACACCGTAGCGAACAACATCGCGTTGGGTTGCCCGAATGCCACCCAGCAAGAGATTGAGCATGTCGCGCGGTTAGCCAGCGTGCATGACGATATTTTGCGTTTACCGCAAGGTTACGATACAGAAGTGGGCGAGCGCGGCGTGATGCTTTCCGGTGGGCAAAAACAGCGTATCTCTATTGCTCGTGCGTTATTAGTCAACGCAGAAATCCTTATCCTTGATGATGCGCTTTCGGCGGTGGACGGACGCACAGAGCATCAGATCCTGCATAACCTGCGCCAGTGGGGGCAGGGAAGAACAGTAATCATCAGTGCCCATCGCCTTTCTGCGCTGACGGAGGCCAGTGAGATTATTGTGATGCAGCACGGACATATCGCCCAGCGTGGCAATCATGATGCGCTGGCGCAACAAAGCGGCTGGTATCGCGATATGTATCGCTATCAACAACTGGAGGCGGCGCTTGACGATGCTCCGGAAATTCGTGAGGAGGCCGTCGATGCGTAGTTTTAGCCAACTCTGGCCGACTCTCAAACGCCTGTTAGCGTATGGTTCGCCGTGGCGTAAACCACTAGGGATTGCGGTTCTGATGATGTGGGTTGCGGCAGCGGCAGAAGTCAGTGGACCGCTACTCATCAGCTATTTCATCGATAATATGGTGGCGAAAAATAATCTGCCGTTGAAAGTGGTTGCCGGTCTGGCGGCGGCGTATGTTGGGCTGCAACTGTTTGCCGCTGGACTGCACTACGCACAGTCGCTGCTGTTTAATCGGGCGGCAGTTGGCGTTGTACAACAGTTGCGTACCGATGTAATGGATGCTGCGCTACGCCAGCCATTAAGCGAGTTTGATATCCAGCCTGTCGGGCAGGTGATTTCCCGCGTCACTAATGATACTGAAGTGATCCGCGACCTCTACGTTACTGTGGTTGCGACCGTTCTGCGTAGCGCCGCACTGGTGGGCGCGATGCTGGTAGCGATGTTCAGCCTCGACTGGCGGATGGCGCTGGTGGCGATAATGATTTTTCCGGTCGTGCTGGTGGTGATGGTGATATACCAGCGTTACAGTACGCCGATTGTCCGCCGTGTGCGCGCCTATCTGGCGGATATCAACGACGGCTTTAACGAAATCATCAACGGTATGAGCGTCATCCAGCAGTTCCGTCAGCAGGCACGATTTGGTGAACGCATGGGTGAGGCCAGTCGGTCGCACTATATGGCGAGGATGCAAACCCTGCGCCTCGACGGTTTTTTACTGCGGCCATTACTGAGTCTTTTTTCGTCGCTTATCCTTTGTGGCTTGTTGATGCTGTTTGGCTTCTCCGCCAGCGGCACCATTGAAGTGGGCGTGCTGTATGCGTTTATCAGCTATCTTGGGCGGCTTAACGAACCATTAATCGAACTGACCACGCAACAGGCGATGCTGCAACAGGCTGTTGTTGCTGGTGAGCGCGTGTTTGAGCTGATGGACGGACCGCGCCAGCAATATGGCAATGATGATCGCCCGTTACAGAGCGGCACCATCGAAGTCGATAATGTGTCGTTTGCTTATCGCGACAACAATCTGGTACTGAAGAACATTAATCTCTCTGTGCCTTCGCGTAACTTTGTGGCGCTGGTCGGGCATACCGGCAGTGGCAAAAGCACCCTTGCAAGTTTATTGATGGGCTATTACCCGCTAACGGAAGGTGAGATTCATCTCGACGGTCGTCCATTAAATTCGCTAAGTCACAGCGCATTACGTCAGGGCGTGGCGATGGTGCAGCAAGATCCGGTGGTGCTGGCGGATACTTTCCTCGCCAACGTGACGCTGGGGCGTGATATCTCCGAAGAGCGTGTCTGGCAGGCACTGGAAACCGTGCAACTGGCGGAGCTGGCGCGCAGCATGAGCGACGGTATTTATACGCCGCTGGGCGAGCAGGGGAATAATCTTTCGGTCGGGCAAAAGCAACTGCTGGCGCTGGCGCGCGTGCTGGTGGAGACGCCGCAAATCCTGATCCTTGATGAGGCAACCGCCAGCATTGATTCCGGTACTGAACAGGCGATTCAACATGCTCTGGCGGCGGTGCGTGAACATACCACGCTGGTCGTGATTGCTCACCGCTTATCGACTATTGTTGATGCCGACACCATTCTGGTGCTTCATCGTGGGCAAGCCGTGGAGCAGGGCACTCACCAGCAACTGCTGGCGGCCCAGGGACGCTACTGGCAGATGTATCAACTGCAACTTGCGGGCGAAGAGCTGGCAGCCAGCGTGCGTGAAGAGGAATCATTGAGCGCCTGAATAGCGCAATATTTCATCGTTGGTGCAAAAATGTAACGCACTGTGCACTGTCATAGTGCGTTTTCATTTTCAATCTTCTTACCTTCCTGCTCTCTTTCTCGTTTTTCATTTCTGGCACACCGCTTGCAATACCTTCTTCGTGTAGCAGAACCATTACCGAATTCTGACCGGAGGGGATCTATGAAGCTGGTGACCGTGATAATCAAACCATTCAAGCTGGAAGACGTTCGTGAAGCGTTATCTTCCATTGGTATTCAGGGGCTGACCGTCACCGAAGTGAAAGGTTTCGGGCGTCAGAAAGGACATGCTGAGCTGTACCGGGGGGCGGAATACAGCGTCAACTTCCTGCCAAAAGTAAAAATTGATGTGGCGATTGCTGATGACCAACTCGATGAAGTGATCGATATCGTCAGCAAGGCTGCCTACACCGGAAAAATTGGCGACGGCAAAATCTTCGTCGCTGAATTGCAACGCGTCATTCGAATTCGTACCGGCGAAGCCGACGAAGCGGCGCTGTAATCTCTGGCACACAGCAACAGGAACGAAAAATGAAGATAGCGACGATAAAAACTGGGCTTGTTTCACTGGCGATGCTGCCGGGACTGGTAACGGCTGCACCTGCGGTGGCCGATAAAGCCGACAATGCGTTTATGATGATTTGTACTGCGCTGGTGCTGTTTATGACTATTCCGGGAATTGCCCTGTTTTACGGTGGGTTGATTCGCGGCAAAAACGTGCTGTCGATGCTGACGCAGGTGACCGTGACGTTTGCACTGGTCTGTATTCTCTGGGTGGTTTACGGCTACTCGCTGGCGTTTGGTGAAGGCAACAATTTCTTTGGCAACATTAACTGGTTAATGCTGAAAAACATCGAATTGACGGCGGTGATGGGCAGCATTTATCAGTATATCCACGTGGCGTTTCAGGGATCGTTTGCCTGCATTACCGTAGGCTTGATCGTTGGGGCGCTGGCGGAACGAATCCGCTTCTCAGCTGTGTTGATCTTCGTGGTAGTGTGGCTGACGCTCTCTTACATTCCGATTGCGCATATGGTCTGGGGCGGCGGTTTGCTGGCTTCTCACGGTGCGCTGGATTTCGCGGGCGGCACGGTGGTGCACATTAACGCCGCAATTGCCGGTCTGGTGGGCGCATATCTGATAGGCAAACGCGTGGGCTTCGGCAAAGAGGCGTTTAAACCGCACAACCTGCCGATGGTCTTTACCGGGACTGCCATTCTCTATATCGGTTGGTTTGGCTTTAACGCCGGGTCAGCGGGCACGGCGAATGAAATCGCGGCACTGGCATTTGTGAATACTGTGGTCGCAACGGCAGCGGCAATTCTTGGCTGGATCTTCGGTGAATGGGCGCTGCGTGGTAAGCCTTCACTGCTGGGAGCGTGTTCTGGCGCGATTGCCGGTCTGGTCGGCGTGACGCCAGCCTGTGGCTATATTGGGGTTGGCGGTGCGTTGATTATCGGCGTGGTAGCTGGTCTGGCGGGCTTGTGGGGCGTTACCATGTTGAAACGCCTGTTGCGGGTGGATGATCCCTGCGATGTCTTCGGGGTACACGGTGTTTGTGGCATTGTCGGCTGTATCATGACCGGGATTTTTGCCGCCAGTTCGCTGGGTGGTGTGGGCTTCGCCGAAGGTGTGACGATGGGACATCAGCTGTTGGTACAGCTGGAAAGCATCGCCATTACGATTGTCTGGTCTGGTGTGGTGGCATTTATTGGCTACAAACTGGCGGATTTGACAGTTGGCCTGCGCGTGCCGGAAGAGCAGGAGCGCGAAGGACTGGACGTCAACAGCCACGGTGAAAATGCCTATAACGCGTAACAGGCACTGCAAAAAATAGCCGGACGGTTTTCACCTCCGGCTGTTTTTTTAATTGTGATTACGCATTACCCCTTCCTGAACGGTCGAGGCAACCAGCACGCCATCCTGGGTATAAAACTCCCCGCGCACAAAGCCGCGTGCGCTGGACGCCGAGGTGCTCTCCACGCTATACAACAGCCATTCGTTCAAATTAAACGGGCGATGGAACCACATGGAATGGTCAATGGTGGCAATCTGAATCCCCGGTTCAAGAAAACCGATGCCGTGAGGCTGTAAAGCAACCGGCAGGAAGTTAAGGTCAGAAGCGTAACCGAGCAGATACTGATGAACGCGCAGATCATCTGGCACGCTACCATTTGCGCGGATCCATACCTGACGATTCGGTTCTGCAACGTGCCCTTTCAGCGGGTTATGAAACTCTACCGGACGAACCTCCAGTGGACGATCGCAGATGAATTTATCTTTTAGCACCGGCGGCAGCAGGTGCGCCAGCGATTGGGCGATTTGCGTTTCCGAAGGCAGGCCATCAGGCGCTGGCGCGGGCGGCATCTCTTTTTGGTGCTCGAATCCAGCCTCTGGCGCCTGGAAAGAGGCCGTCATATAGAAAATCGGTTTACCGTTTTGAATAGCAGCAACCCGGCGGGCGCTGAAGCTGTTGCCGTCGCGTAGCGTTTCTACATCATAAATAATGGGTTTTTTGCTATCGCCAGGGCGAAGAAAGTAGCTATGAAACGAATGCACCAGACGCTCTTCCGGGACCGTCTCTTTTGCTGCATATAGCGCCTGACCAACAACCTGGCCGCCAAAGACCTGGCGTAAACCTAAATCCTCACTCTGGCCGCGAAAGAGTCCTTCCTCAATTTTTTCCAGATTTAACAATGTCAGTAAATTTTTTAGCGCCTGACTCATATAACTCTCCAGTAACAAAGCTGCCGCAGCAAGCCAAAGTGAGTTGAGTATAACGCAATTTTGGTACTGGTCCGATGGGTGCAATGGTCTGAATTACGGGCTAAATGCAGGCGTTAATACGTGACATGTGCCACACTTATTGACGTTACTATTTTGTTAACCACTCTTCCGGCGAGGAAAGTTAGCCCGCTGGTGCATTGATAATAAGGAGAAGTGAATGAAACTCGTGCACATGGTCAGTGGTTTAGCGGTTGCAATTGCGTTGGCAGCTTGCGCGGATAAAAGCGCGGATATCCAGACGCCAGCACCGGCTGCAAATACGTCTATTGCAGCGACACAGCAACCTGCTATACAACAACCGAATGTTTCCGGTACGGTCTGGATCCGTCAGAAAGTCGCACTGCCGCCTGATGCTGTGCTGACCGTGACACTTTCTGACGCGTCGTTAGCCGATGCGCCTTCTAAAGTTCTGGCGCAGAAAGCAGTACGTACCGAAGGTAAACAGTCACCGTTCAGTTTTGTTCTGCCATTTAACCCGGCAGACGTTCAGCCGAACGCACGTATCCTGTTGAGTGCGGCGGTTACCGTGAACGACAAATTGGTGTTTATCACCGATACCGTTCAACCGGTGATCAATCAGGGCGGAACCAAAGCTGACCTGACATTAGTGCCGGTTCAGCAAACCGCTGTACCGGTTCAGGCCAGCGGTGGCGCAACGACCACCGTACCTTCGACTTCACCAACCCAGGTGAATCCGTCTTCGGCAGTTCCAGCCCCTACGCAATACTAAGCGCCACTAACCCTCTCCGCTGGAGAGGGTTAGTAAATCCAGCGATAACGCTGTAAGTCGATTTGCCCGCTTCCCGACACCATCACTCCTTCTGCCAGTAATGCCTGCCGTTGACGCTGCAAATCCGGGCCGGTTAACGAGATTGTGCCGTGGCGATTAACCACCCGATGCCAGGGGAGGGTGCTGCCTTCGGGTAGACGCTTTAACACACCGCCCACCTGGCGCGCAGCACGGGGTGATCCTGCCAGTTTTGCGACGTCGCCGTAAGTGGTGACGTAGCCTTCGGGAATAGCGGCTACGATTTGCCAGACGCGTTGGGGAAATGAATCTTCTTTTTCCATCTTTTCTTCCTGAGGTAATTTTTCAGCATAATCTGGAAAAACCTCTGAGTGAAGCCGCATTGCGCAAGAAACCAGCATCCGGCACGCAATGGGTTGCAATTAGCCGGGGCAGCAGTGATAATGCGCCTGCGCGTTGTTTCTCAACGCTCTCAATGGGGGCTCTGTTGGTTCTCCCGCAACGCTACTCTGTTTACCAGGTCAGGTCCGGAAGGAAGCAGCCAAGGCAGATGACGCGTGTGCCGGGATGTAGCTGGCAGGGCCCCCACCCATTTCTGCTCCTGCCGTTTCGTCAAAAAATCCCAATGTGGCTAAACTTTAACCACGACTGACGCCGCAAGAATTGTCTGGCTGCGCAGTACGCTTCGGAGGTATTTCTGATGAAGTATGTTGATGGTTTTGTGGTTGCTGTTCCTGCCGAAAATAAAGATGCCTATCGAGAAATGGCCGCAAAGGCCGCGCCATTGTTTAAAGAGTTCGGCGCGCTTCGTATTGTTGAATGTTGGGCCAGCGATGTGCCAAACGGCAAAGTGACCGATTTTCGCATGGCAGTGAAAGCGGAAGAGAATGAGGAAGTGGTGTTTAGCTGGATTGAATACCCTTCAAAAGAGGTCCGCGACGCTGCCAATCAAAAAATGATGTCTGACCCACGAATGAAAGAGTTCGGCGAATCAATGCCGTTTGATGGCAAACGGATGATTTACGGCGGGTTTGAGTCAATCATCGACGAGTAGCGTGACGGGCTGTGCGGCGTGCCGCCAGCCCCCAAAATTTACAGATGGTATTCTGCCCAGCGTATGAAATCTTCTTTTGGCAACGCTTTGCTGTACAGCCAGCCCTGACCGTAATGCACGCCATGCTGATGTAGCCACTCTTCCTGTTTACCCGTTTCGATCCCTTCCGCCACCATTTTCAGTTTCAACGTTTTTGCCATTTCGATGATATGCGGTGTGACATTTTTATATTCCAACGCATCAACGAAGGATTTATCGATCTTCAGAATGTCGACATCCAGATCCTGTAAATAACTTAAACTTGAATACCCCGTACCAAAATCATCCAGGTAAATATCATGACCCGCTTCCCGGTAGCGCGAAATTATCGGGGCGCTGGTTTTCGGATCGGCAAATTCGCGCTCTGTGAGTTCAAGAGCGATCTGTTTGGGGTTAACCTGGTAGTGATTGATCATGTCTCGCAGCAGTTGCGGAATTTTTTCCGAGGCGAGCACGGTGGATTCAAGATTGATGGAAATATGTTGTTCCGGGTGTTGTCGCAGCCAGTCGCCCATATCTTCAAACACGTTTCTTATAATCAGCAGCGTCAGTGGCTCAGAAAGACCCGTTTGCTGTGCCAGCGGAATAAAACTATCTGGCGACAACCAACTACCGTCTGTCTGCGGCCAGCGCGCCAGTGCTTCGGCACCGACAATTTTGCCATTGGCTAAGGAGACAATCGGCTGATAGTGCACACAAATATCACGATTTTCGATGGCATCCTGCAAGCGATGATGCGGAGACTGGATACGACGCAAAATACGCAGCACAAACATGGCTGCCAGCAGGCCAATTAACAACCCTACAGGTAACCAGATAAAGACCTGCCGATGCCAGCCTTTTTGCAACGTTTTCGTTGAAGCCCAGGTGATGATGGAAATATTCATCTCTGGTAAGGGCAGAATGTCGTAAATGATCCCATTATTTTCGATGTGCTCACCGGGTGTTTTTTGCAATTGGGTAATAATACCCCGGGCAATTTCGTCGCTGCTGGTTATGACTATATTACGGGCATTGCCAATAATAGCGGCATCAATTTGCCATGAGCTATAAGGAATCACGTCGATAAAGGAGGCGGGGTCGATCATCACTACGTAATGTGCGGTTCCCATAGCAACCATGTAACGGGTAATACCTAAGTCATTGTGTGAGGTTAACCAGACCCGATAACCATCTTTTGAAATCTTCCCCGGCTCCGGAAAGGTATCCGGTGGGCTTTCGTGTTCCAGAGAAGAGCATTGGGGAACGTTGTTATCGATATAAACCACTTCCTGAATATAGCGATAGCTGTATGAAACCCGCCGCATTTCCATGAGATGCTCTTCACTACAGGCTCCGCCTTGCCATCTTTCCAGCTCTTGTAGTGCATCTTTCCCTTGCGTCGCCACTTTATTGGCTCGAATAGCGACGCGGGAGGAATAGGTATTCAGCTCTTCAACAAACGACGCTTCTACCTGCTGATGAGCCAGCCAGATGCTTAAGCCGACAGGCAGTAGTACTGAAAGTATAAGCACTCCCGAAATCAGGCCGACCAGATGTCGTGTTCTCACCAACATGTCCTTATCAACACAATGTAGGGAAAGTATATCTGATTGTGGAAAAAGGCTGGCAGGAGATAAGTGGGTAAGGTCAGTATTTCATGAAATGATGGGTGGCAACGATCATTGTCAATTGACCAGGCGCAGAGCTTACGCCTGGTGTGACAGTCTGACTTAAGTTGTTGATTCGGCGCGAGCGAGAGTGAAAATATCGTAAAAAGACAGCTCGCCTTTACGGGTGATCATTTTTTGCAGTTGTTCTTTATGAACATCTGCGACACGCGGCGAGTTCAGTATGGTTTCAACCAGCGCGGCAGGGACAAAGCGCGTGTTATACCATTCGCCGTTATAGCAAACTCGAAAATCCAGCACGTCGATGTCTTCGTAGCGGTAGCGTGGGTAGACATCGAAAAAGAAGAAACCGTTGAGCAGGATGAATAGCACGACAAGGAGCCAGACTGAACCTGATAGCGTTTCGGACTGCAACATCACTGCCAGCGTAGCAAAAAAAGCAACATACATGCCAATAAACAGCCCCGGATGTTTGCGGATAAAACTGATACTAAAGCGGGGCTTGTTGTCGCGTTTTTCGCGCGTATTCAGAGATTCAATTGTTTCGGTTAGTAGGCGTTGTATTTCGGTCATCTTTTGCCTTCGTGGTATCTGCAACTCTCCAGGGAACACCCTATTTTAACGTGGGAATGACATGAGAAAAGTAACAGATTAACTACAATTTTGCATAACAGTTGCAAATTGTAGTTACAGTTTTTTAATGACTCTGGCTGGGTTACCGCCTACGACAACATTATCAGGGACATCTTTGGTGACGACGGCACCTGATGCCACTACGACGTTATCGCCAATGGTAACGCCCGGGTTAATGATGGCACGACCACCAATCCAGACGTTGTTACCGATAGTCACCGGTTTCCCCAGTTCAACACCGCTATTACGTGCTACAGGGTCGATGGGATGTGTTGCCGTGTAGATATGGACACCAGGCGCCAGCATACAATTATCGCCGATATGAATAGGGCAGACATCAAGCATCACGCAATCGAAGTTCGCGTAAAACCCTTTACCGAGAAAAATGTTATAGCCATAGTCGCAGCGAAAGGAGGGCTCAATATACGCATCCGCAACCTGACCGAGTAAATCGGCGAGGATTTTTTGGCGTAAGGATTGATCTTCCGGCGAGGAATGATTGTATTGGTGAATAAGCTGACGAGCGCGCAGGCGATCGCGAGATAAAGTCTCATCTGCCGATCGATACAACTCACCAGCAATCATCTTTTCTTTTTCTGTGCTCATTACTGACGACCCGGTTGCTGGAAATGGGGCAACACAGTAATACGAAATGTCAGTGATGAGAACGTTCCCGTCACCTCTGTGTGACAGAAGTCACACGCGGCATGTCGTCATAGTAAAAATAAAATATATCTAATAAACAGATGGTTATAGTCCAGTGCTTATACTGTTTAATTATCGAATAAATTTCCACACCGAGGAAGGGATCTTGTCGTAAAGCTTATTCATGGTCAATTCTGCAAGACGGTGATCTGCGGCTGAGTAAAATACCGCCAGTTCATTATCTGATAATTCGTATTTATTTTTCTCGATAACACGTTCCAGCGTGTCAATTGTCTGACAACGACGCAAACGCATCAAATAATCGGTTTTCGTTAAAGGCTTATCGGACATACTTCTACCCATGGTTGTAATAATTAGAACAAGATAAACTCGCAGGATTCTCTTTAGTGGCGTTCACAAAACAACGGAACAGTCGGTTACCTGACTTCCGCCATTTCTGGAGATCCTGCATATTAATACCATAACTACTGAACAACATAAAGGTGTCGTCCAGATATTCATCTATCTGCTCAATGAGCTTATTGTCTTCATTATACTTAATTTTGTAATTAAGTGCGAAGGTCGCAATATGCTCAATGAGTTCATTAAGCTGCAGATTGATAGCCGAGGTAGGGTCGTTAACCCAACCATGGTTACTTTCTTCAAGGTTTGCAAGACAGTCATGATACAGGGTTTCGCAGAGAAATTTAAGCTGTGCAATATCATGTCTTTTTGGTGAGTATTCATCCATAACGCGTCCCCTTCTTAGTGGTTGAACTAACGGACACCTTTCGGGGTGGGAAAACTTACTGACCTGGACTTGCCCTCACAGTTGTTAGATTAACTATAATCCACTCTATGAAGGTTTTCATCGCATTATTACGAAAAATTACAATTAGTGGGAGGAGAGGGAAAAGGCTTACTTTTTCACCCTGCATCAACCACGTAAAGGCTAAAGCAGTTTGTTTGATGCTATTCATAACGTAATCAGGATCCTTGCGTCGAGGGTGATAAAATGAGACGGGAATTTGTCACACTAATACCCAGGATTACTCTGATTATGATGTAATTGATATGAATAAATAAAGGATTGCCGCAAATAATTAAGAATAGCCTCTAGATGTCTATGGGTTATTATACCTATTATTACCACTTAATATAAATTAACTAACAATAAGCATTTTTTATGAATTTTATGTAGCGTTAAAACTAACTTCCGTTTGCGAGCTTAGCTGTAAACATTGTTATTTTAAGATTATACGTATTAAAAAGGCCGCTTGCGCGGCCTTAGTGATTACGAGATCTATCAATGATGATCGACAGTATGGTTATGTTCGATATCTTCATTCTTGCGACTAAAGCGGCGGCGAACCACCACAAAGAACACCGGAACGAAGAAGATTGCCAGTACTGTTGCCGTCACCATCCCACCCATTACGCCAGTACCTACCGCATTTTGTGCGCCAGAGCCAGCACCAGTGCTGATAACCAACGGCATAACACCGAGGATAAACGCCAGTGAGGTCATCAGGATTGGACGTAAACGCATACGCACAGCGTCCAGAGTTGCTTCAATCAGACCTTTACCTTCTTTATCCATCAAGTCTTTGGCGAATTCGACGATAAGTATCGCGTTCTTCGCCGACAACCCAATGGTTGTAAGCAGGCCCACCTGGAAGTATACGTCATTGGTTAAGCCACGGAAGGTGGCTGCCAGCAACGCACCGATAACCCCTAGCGGAACAACCAGCATAACGGAGAACGGAATCGACCAGCTCTCATACAGCGCCGCCAGACACAGGAACACCACAATCAACGAAATTGCGTACAGCGAAGGCGCCTGGTTGCCGGAGAGACGTTCCTGATAGGACATCCCCGTCCAGTCGTAGCCAACCCCCGTAGGCAGTTTGCTCGCCAGTTGCTCCATCAACGCCATTGCTTCACCGGTACTCTTGCCTGGTGCTGCCTGGCCTAAGATCTCCATGGATGGCAGACCGTTGTAACGTTCCAGACGCGGCGAACCGTATTCCCAACGAGAAGAGGAGAACGCCGAGAATGGCACCATCTGACCATTAGCCGCGCGGACATACCAGTTACCGATATCCTCCGGCAACATGCGGTATTTCGCTTCTGACATCACGTAAACTTTCTTCACGCGACCACGGTCGATAAAGTCGTTCACGTAGCTGCCGCCCCATGCAGCACCCAGAGTGGTGTTAATGTCGTTGATAGAAACACCCAGCGCCTGAGCTTTTTCTTGGTCGATATCAATTTTAAACTGCGGCGTGTCTTCCAGACCGTTCGGACGCACGCTGGTCAGCATATCAGGATGCTTCGCCGCTTCGCCCAGCAACTGGTTACGTGCCTGAGTCAGTTTTTCGTGACCGAGGCCGGCCTGGTCAATCAACTCAAAGTCAAAACCGGTTGCCGTACCCAGTTCTACAATCGCTGGCAGGTTAAAGGCGAACACCATCGCATCTTTAATCTGCGAGAAAGCGCGCGTTGCACGCGTGGTAATTGCTTCAACTTTGTTCTCATCACCCGGACGGTCAGCCCAGTCCTTCAACGAAACGAACGCAATACCCGTGTTCTGACCACGTCCTGCAAAACCGAAGCCGTTAACGGCGAACACCGATTCAACGTTGTTCTTTTCTTTGGTCAGATAGTAATTCGTCACTTCGTTGAGCACTTTCTGCGTGCGTTCCTGCGTTGCACCTGCAGGCAGCTGAACCATGGTCATAAATACGCCCTGGTCTTCATCTGGCAAGAAGGAGCTTGGCAGACGCACGAACAGATAGGCCATGCCGACCACGATGATCAGATACAGCACCAGATAACGCCCCGTACTGCGCAGAATTCCGCCTACGCTGTCGGTGTAGTGGTGCGTGCTCTTCTCGAACATGCGGTTAAACCAGCCGAAGAAGCCTTTCTTGCCTTCCCCGTGATCGCCTTTGGCAATCGGTTTCAGCATGGTCGCACAAAGCGCCGGAGTCAGGATCAATGCCACCAGTACCGACAGTGCCATTGCCGAAACAATGGTAATGGAGAACTGACGATAGATTGCACCAGTCGAACCGCCGAAGAAGGCCATTGGTACGAATACCGCAGACAGCACCATCGCGATACCCACCAGTGCGCCCTGAATCTGCCCCATCGATTTACGTGTAGCTTCTTTCGGCGGCAAACCTTCTTCCGCCATCACACGTTCCACGTTTTCTACTACAACGATGGCGTCATCCACCAACAGGCCGATAGCGAGCACCATCCCGAACATCGTTAGCGTGTTTATCGAGAAGCCAAAGGCAGCAAGAACCGCAAAGGTTCCCAGCAATACCACCGGTACGGCAATGGTCGGAATCAACGTCGCGCGGAAGTTCTGCAAGAACAGATACATGACCAGGAACACGAGGATGATCGCTTCAACCAGCGTTTTAACCACTTCGTGAATGGAGATTTTCACGAACGGCGTAGTGTCGTATGGATAAACGATTTTCAGACCCGATGGGAAGAACGGCTCCATCTTCGCCAGTTCAGCACGGATTGCCGCAGCCGTATCCAGCGCGTTCGCACCGGTCGCCAGTTTGATACCCAGACCAGAAGCGGGTTGTCCGTTAAACTCTGCGATGATGTCGTAGTTCTCACCACCCAGCTCAATTTTCGCCACATCACGCAGCAGTACGCGGGAACCATCCTGATTCACTTTCAGCAGAATTTTGCCGAACTCTTCAGTGGAGGTCAGACGCGTCTGAGCAATAATAGAGGCGTTAAGCTGCTGGCCTTTCACCGGCGGCGTACCACCGAGCTGACCGGCCGCGACCTGGGCGTTTTGTGCTTTGATAGCGGTAATGACATCAACCGGCGTTAACTGGTATTTGTTCAGCTCATTCGGGTTCATCCAGATACGCATCGCATACTGTGAACCGAACAGCTGAACGTCACCGACGCCTGATGTACGGCTGATGGCATCTTTCATATTCGCCGCTACATAGTCGGAGATATCCTCCTGCGTCATGGAGCCATCGGTGTTGATAACGCCGACAACCATCAGGAAGCTACTGGAGGATTTCTCAACGCTCACCCCTTGCTGCTGTACTTCCTGCGGCAGTAATGGCATCGCCAGTTGCAGTTTGTTCTGCACCTGAACCTGCGCAATATCCGCATCAGTACCAGACTCAAAGGTCAGGGTGATCTGTACAGTACCCGTGGAGTCACTGTTGGAGGACATGTACATCAGGTTATCGATACCGTTCATATTCTGTTCGATAACCTGTGTAACAGTGTCCTGCACCGTTTTTGCATCAGCGCCAGGATAGGAAGCGGAGATCGTTACTGCCGGCGGTGCAATCGTAGGATATTGCGCCACCGGCAGTTTGAGGATCGCCAGCCCCCCTGCCAACATGATGATGATGGCGATCACCCACGCAAAAATCGGGCGATCAATAAAGAAATTAGGCATGTCTTAACGGCTCCTGTTTAAGTTAAGACTTGGACTGTTCAGGCTGAGCACCGCTTGCGTCTTGCTGGTTGTTATCAGCGGTTATCTCTTGTGCTTTCACCTGGACACCAGGACGCACTTTCTGCAGTCCACTTACTACTACTCGTTCGCCTGCTTTCAGACCCTCAGTCACCAGCCACTTATCGCCAATGGCCTGGCTTGCGACGATCGGACGAGTTTCCACTTTGTCATCCGCGCCAACTACCAGAACGGTAGCTTCGCCGCGTGGTGTACGAGTTACACCTTGTTGTGGAACTAAAATGGCGGTTGGATTAAGCCCTTCTTCCAGACGTGCGCGCACGAACATACCCGGCAGCAGGGTGTGATCCGGGTTCGGGAAGATAGCGCGTAAAGTGATAGAACCGGTGGTCTGATCAACGGTAACGTCAGAGAACTCCAGCGTACCGTCCTGCGGGAACTTAATACCGTCACTGGTGATTAGCGAGACTTTGGCTTTACCGTTCTCTTGCTTCAGTGTGCCGTTGGCGAGTTCTTGTTTCAGACGCAGGAAATCGTTACTGGACTGAGTAACATCAACGTAGATCGGATCAAGTTGCTGTACGGTCGCCAGCGCAGTCGCCTGGCCGTTTTGCACCAATGCGCCTTCCGTCACGTTCGATTTACCAATACGGCCGGTAATCGGAGAGGTGACTTTGGTGTAAGCCAGATTGATGCGCGCGGTTTCAACAGCCGCTTTCGCCGCAGTAACAGCCGCATTTGCCTGTTGCGCATCAGCCAGCGCCTGATCGTACTCTTGCTTACTGATGTACTGAGTACCCAGCAGCTTCTGGTAACGATTAACAGTCAACTGCGCGATATTGGCTGCTGCCTGCGCTTTAGCCAGATCGCCTTTTGCACTGTCGTACGCTGCCTGATAGGTCGCAGGATCAATCTGATAGAGAGAGACACCTGCTTCGATGTCGCTACCTTCTTTGAAATTACGCTTCAGGATAATCCCGCTAACTTGAGGACGAACTTCTGCGATCCGGTAGGCACTGGTGCGACCCGGAAGCTCGGTTGTGATCTGCAGAGGTTCAGTTTTGACTGTTACTACCCCAACAGCGGGCATCTGCTGGCCACCTTGTTGGGCCTGTTTGTCGTCACATCCTGTAAGCGCTAAGCTGCCTGAGAGCATCAGAACGATCGCCAGAGGCGTAAACCCTCTGTTTTTGTTCATATGTAAACCTCGAGTGTCCGATTTCAAATTGGTCAATGGTCAAAAGTCGATAAACCCATTGCTGCGTTTATATTATCGTCGTGCTATGGTACATACATTCATAAATGTATGTAAATCTAACGCCTGTAAATTCACGAACATATGGCACGAAAAACCAAACAAGAAGCGCAAGAAACGCGTCAACACATCCTCGATGTGGCTTTACGTCTTTTCTCACAGCAGGGGGTATCATCCACCTCACTGGGAGAGATTGCAAAAGCAGCAGGCGTTACGCGTGGTGCAATCTACTGGCATTTTAAAGATAAGTCGGATTTGTTCAGTGAGATCTGGGAGCTGTCAGAATCCAATATTGGTGAACTAGAGCTTGAGTATCAGGCAAAATTCCCTGACGATCCACTCTCAGTATTAAGAGAAATACTAATTCATGTTCTTGAATCGACGGTGACTGAAGAGCGGCGGCGATTATTGATGGAGATTATTTTCCACAAATGCGAATTTGTCGGAGAAATGGCTGTTGTTCAACAGGCACAACGTAATCTCTGTCTGGAAAGTTATGACCGTATAGAACAAACGTTAAGACATTGTATTGAAGCGAAAATGCTGCCCGCAGATTTAATGACGCGTCGCGCAGCCATTATTATGCGCGGCTATATTTCCGGCTTAATGGAAAATTGGCTCTTTGCCCCGCAATCTTTTGACCTCAAAAAAGAAGCCCGCGATTACGTTGCCATATTGTTGGAAATGTATCTTCTTTGCCCTACGCTTCGTACACCTGTCACCAACGAAAAATCCTGAATCAGACTCCAGGATTTTTCCTGGACATTTTCTCTGTTGCTATTCTGGCTCTCTACGGCGTGCTATTCTAGCCGCTTGACTATTTCAGGTCGTCCTTCAGGTTCAGAAACCTTCATTCATCATGACTATGTTCCAGTATTACAAACGATCACGGCATTTTGTTTTTTCAGCATTTATTGCTTTTGTTTTGGTCTTGTTATGCCAGAACACGGCCTTTGCGCGGGCGTCATCAAATGGTGACTTACCGACGAAAGCGGATCTACAGGCACAGCTTGACTCGCTTAATAAACAAAAAGATCTTTCTGCTCAGGACAAACTGGTTCAGCAGGATCTGACAGACACATTAGCCACTCTCGATAAAATCGATCGCGTAAAAGAAGAGACGGTTCAGTTACGACAAAAAGTGGCTGAAGCGCCAGAAAAAATGCGCCAGGCGACCGCAGCGTTAACCGCACTTAGCGATGTGGACAACGACGACGAAACGCGCAAAATTCTGAGCACGCTTTCGTTGCGCCAACTGGAAACTCGCGTTGCCCAGGCGCTGGACGATTTGCAAAACGCACAAAACGATCTGGCGTCTTATAACAGCCAGTTAGTTTCTTTACAGACGCAGCCTGAACGCGTGCAAAATGCGATGTATACCGCCTCACAGCAGCTGCAACAAATTCGCAGCCGCCTGGATGGCACGGAAGTCGGTGAGACAGCCTTACGTCCCAGCCAGAAAGTGCTGATGCAGGCGCAGCAGGCTTTGTTGAATGCCGAGATTGACCAGCAACGTAAAAGCCTGGAAGGGAACACCGTCTTACAGGATACCCTGCAAAAGCAACGCGATTATGTGACGGCGAACAGCACTCGTCTGGAACATGAGCTGCAACTATTGCAGGAGGCGGTTAACAGCAAGCGTCTGACATTAACTGAAAAAACGGCGCAGGAAGCGGTAACGCCGGACGAAGCTGCGCGTATTCAGGCTAATCCGCTGGTGAAACAAGAGCTGGAAATTAACCAGCAGTTAAGTCAGCGTCTGATTAGCGCCACTGAAAACGGCAATTTGCTGATGCAGCAAAACATAAAAGTCAAAAACTGGCTGGAGCGGGCGCTGCAATCGGAACGCAATATCAAAGAGCAGATTTCTGTCCTGAAGGGCAGTCTGCTGCTGTCACGTATTCTTTATCAGCAACAACAAACGCTGCCCTCGGCGGACGAACTGGAAAATATGACCAACCGCATTGCGGATTTGCGTCTCGAACAGTTCGAAGTGAACCAGCAGCGTGACGCACTCTTCCAGAGCGATGCTTATGTCGCCAAACTGGAAGAGGGTCATGCGAATGAAGTCAACGACGAAGTCCGTGACGCATTGTTGCAAGTAGTTGATATGCGTCGCGAATTGCTGGATCAGCTTAACAAACAGTTGGGCAACCAACTCATGATGGCCATTAACCTGCAAATCAACCAGCAACAGTTAATGAGCGTATCGAAAAACCTGAAATCCATCCTGACCCAGCAGATTTTCTGGGTGAACAGTAACCGCCCGATGGACTGGGACTGGATTAAAGCGTTCCCACAAACGCTGCAGGATGAATTCAAGTCGATGAAAATTACGGTGAACTGGGAAAAAGCCTGGCCTGCCGTCTTTATCGCTTTCCTCGCTGGTTTGCCGCTGCTGCTCATCGCCGGGTTGATTCACTGGCGTCTGGGATGGCTGAAAGCGTATCAACAAAAACTGGCTTCCGCCGTAGGTTCCCTGCGTAACGACAGCCAGCTCAACACACCAAAAGCGATCCTTATCGATCTGATCCGCGCGCTGCCGGTGTGTCTGATTATTCTTGCCGTCGGTTTGATTCTGCTCACCATGCAGCTCAACATCAGTGAATTACTGTGGTCGTTCAGCAAAAAACTGGCGATTTTCTGGCTGGTGTTTGGCCTGTGCTGGAAGGTGCTGGAGAAAAATGGCGTTGCTGTTCGTCACTTTGGTATGCCGGAACAGCAGACCAGCCACTGGCGTCGGCAAATTGTCCGCATCAGCCTCGCGTTGCTGCCAATCCATTTCTGGTCTGTGGTGGCAGAACTTTCCCCGCTGCATCTGATGGATGATGTGCTGGGGCAGGCGATGATTTTCTTCAACCTGCTGCTGATTGCCTTCCTGGTATGGCCGATGTGCCGCGAAAGCTGGCGCGATAAAGAGTCGCACACCATGCGACTGGTCACCATTACCGTGCTGTCGATTATCCCGATTGCGTTGATGGTGCTGACCGCCACAGGTTATTTCTACACCACGCTGCGCCTCTCCGGGCGTTGGATTGAAACCGTTTATCTGGTGATTATCTGGAACCTGCTGTACCAGACGGTATTGCGCGGCTTAAGCGTAGCGGCGCGGCGTATCGCCTGGCGTCGTGCGCTGGCGCGTCGGCAGAATCTGGTGAAAGAGGGCGCAGAAGGTGCCGAACCGCCGGAAGAACCCACCATTGCACTGGAGCAGGTTAACCAGCAGACGCTGCGTATTACCATGTTGCTGATGTTTGCGCTGTTCGGTGTCATGTTCTGGGCAATTTGGTCCGATTTGATCACCGTGTTCAGCTATCTCGACAGCATCACGCTCTGGCATTACAACGGCACTGAAGCCGGGGTTGCGGTGGTGAAAAGCGTCACTATGGGCAGTCTGTTGTTTGCGATTATCGCATCGATGGTTGCCTGGGCGCTGATCCGCAACCTGCCTGGTTTGCTGGAAGTGCTGGTGCTCTCGCGACTGAATATGCGCCAGGGCGCGTCGTATGCCATTACTACCATCCTTAACTACATCATCATTGCCGTTGGTGCGATGACGGTGTTCGGATCGCTTGGTGTGTCGTGGGATAAACTCCAGTGGCTGGCAGCGGCATTATCTGTAGGTCTGGGTTTTGGTTTACAAGAGATCTTCGGTAACTTCGTTTCTGGTTTGATCATCCTGTTCGAACGTCCGGTGCGCATTGGCGATACGGTAACCATCGGTACTTTCTCCGGAACAGTCAGTAAGATTCGTATTCGTGCAACGACTATTACGGACTTCGATCGCAAAGAAGTGATCATCCCGAACAAAGCGTTCGTAACCGAGCGTCTGATCAACTGGTCGTTAACCGATACCACCACTCGTCTGGTGATCCGCCTGGGTGTGGCTTACGGTTCTGATCTGGAAAAAGTACGCAGAGTCCTGCTTCAGGCAGCGACTGAGCATCCAAGGGTGATGCACGAACCGATGCCGGAAGTCTTCTTTACTGCGTTTGGCGCCAGCACCCTGGATCACGAGCTGCGCCTGTACGTTCGTGAACTGCGCGACCGTAGCCGTACTGTCGATGAACTGAACCGTACCATTGATCAGCTGTGCCGTGAAAACGACATCAACATTGCCTTTAACCAGCTTGAAGTGCATCTGCACAACGAGAAGGGCGATGAGGTGACGGAAGTAAAACGCGACTACAAAGGCGACGACCCGACGCCAGCGGTAGGGTAATAACGAAAGGGGGCGACATTTATCCGCCCCTGAGATTGCTGACAAAGCCCGGCATATGCACGGACGATCCCCTCGCCCCATCGGGGAGAGGGCTAGGGTGAGGGGGGCAGGCCAGCGCCTGTGCGAATAATACCCTCACCCCGACCCTCTCTCTAAAAGGGCGAGGGGGAAAGCCGTGCCCGTTTTGACCCGTAAGCGAGTTTGTCAGCAATCGCAGGGACGGCATCTAGCCACCCCATTTATTTTTCGCTTTGCGCCTCATCATCGCGCGTTAATTTCTTTTCATAATCACGTTTTACAATATCAAGGGCGCGCAGCACGGTACTGGCAGGGATCTGATTTTCCTCCAGCAGCACAATCAAATCGACGGCCAGTTTGACATCGTCAGGGGCATTTTCCAGTGACATACTCTCTCCATTGTTAGCGGGTTAAACGCGCTAACCTGTTTTCGATTTTTTCCAGCGCATGGCGACACCGCGCCAGACGCGCTTCATAGGCTTCTACTTCACGATGCAGCGTTTGCTGCTCTACGAGATCGGTTGCCTGCGCCAGACGGGATTTACGTTCCGCTACCATCTCACGTAATCGCCGTTCAAAATCCTGATGTTGAATCCTTTTTCGTTGCCAGCGGGCAATTTTTGGTGGCGCGCTGTCCCACTCGCGCAGTGACCAGGATGCCGCTTCACGGGCAATCGCTTCCAGTTGGGCGACCAGGTGTTCTGCCAGCCAGGCTACTTGCGGCAGCTGCTGCTGTTCGACTGCGTGACGAAGCGCAGCCATGTTATCGCCCGCCTCATCAAGACAAGCCTGTAACGTTGTCGCGCGAGTCTGAAAAAGATGCCTGTCGAAACGGGCGCTTAACGTGCTGAACTGCGCCACCGGGACACAACGCTGGCGCAGCGTGGCGAGCTGACCTTCCAGTTTTTCCAGCAGCAAGGTAGTTTTCACGATAAGACCTCAATGAAAATGATAATTGTTATGCTAAAGTAGCCACTCTGTAAGCTGACAACACTCAATATGCAACGAATCATTTTAATCATCATTGGCTGGCTGGCGGTAGTGTTGGGTACGCTGGGCGTGGTATTACCGGTATTGCCGACTACGCCGTTTATCCTGTTGGCGGCCTGGTGCTTTGCGCGCTCTTCCCCGCGTTTTCACGCCTGGCTGTTGTACCGCTCATGGTTTGGCAGCTATTTACGTTTCTGGCAGAAATACCATGCAATGCCGCGTGGCGCAAAACCACGGGCGATTTTATTGATACTCGTGACTTTTGCTATTTCACTATGGTTTGTGCATATGGTGTGGGTACGCATTTTGTTGCTGGTGATCCTCACTTGTTTGCTGATTTTTATGTGGCGAATCCCGGTGATTGATGAAAAGCAAGAAAAGCACTGAAGCACAACAATCGCTGTTGCAATTATCGCGCACAGCCAGTACATTCTGGCGTTTTCGAGCACAGGCGCAGGCGGTCAAAGGTTAAACAAAAGTTACTTTTGATACGTTTAAAACGCGCCGTGAGTACCACCGTAACAAGCAGGCATACACTTATGACCGCGACTGCACAGCAGCTTGAGTATCTCAAAAATAGCATCAAAAGCATTCAGGACTACCCAAAACCCGGCATTCTGTTCCGCGATGTCACCAGCTTACTGGAAGACCCGAAAGCTTACGCTCTCAGCATCGACCTGCTGGTTGAGCGTTACAAAAATGCGGGTATTACCAAAGTTGTCGGCACCGAAGCACGTGGCTTCTTGTTTGGTGCTCCGGTAGCATTGGGTCTGGGCGTAGGTTTTGTACCGGTACGTAAACCGGGCAAACTGCCGCGCGAAACCATCAGCGAAACTTACGAACTGGAATACGGCACCGATAAGCTGGAAATCCACGTTGATGCCATTAAACCAGGTGACAAAGTATTGGTAGTCGACGATTTGCTGGCAACTGGGGGCACCATTGAGGCGACTGTGAAACTGATCCGTCGTCTGGGCGGTGAAGTCACTGACGCTGCATTCATCATTAATTTGTTCGACCTCGGCGGTGAACAGCGTCTCGAAAATCAAGGCATTACCTGTTATAGCCTTGTCCCGTTCCCGGGCCACTAATTTTCGACAGCCCGCGCCATGGGCAGCACAAGATGTACATTCAGCCTCGCCGTTCTGACGGGGCTGTGTTAGCATTACCCCTTCGTGAATCCACCTTCCAGCGTTTCAGAGCCTGCCAATGAGTTATCAGGTCTTAGCCCGAAAATGGCGCCCACAAACCTTTGCTGACGTCGTCGGCCAGGAACATGTGCTGACCGCACTGGCGAACGGCTTGTCGTTAGGGCGTATTCATCATGCTTATCTTTTTTCCGGCACCCGTGGCGTCGGAAAAACCTCTATCGCCCGACTGCTGGCGAAGGGGCTAAACTGCGAAACAGGCATTACCGCGACGCCGTGCGGCGTATGCGATAACTGCCGCGAAATCGAACAGGGGCGCTTTGTTGATCTGATTGAGATCGATGCCGCCTCGCGCACCAAAGTCGAAGATACCCGCGACCTGCTGGATAATGTTCAGTACGCGCCAGCGCGCGGTCGCTTTAAAGTCTATCTGATCGACGAAGTGCATATGCTGTCGCGCCACAGCTTCAACGCACTGTTAAAAACCCTTGAAGAGCCACCAGAGCATGTGAAGTTTCTGCTGGCAACCACCGATCCGCAGAAATTGCCGGTGACGATTTTGTCGCGCTGTCTGCAATTTCATCTCAAGGCGCTGGATGTCGAGCAAATTCGTCATCAGCTTGAGCACATTCTCAACGAAGAACATATCGCCCACGAGCCTCGGGCGCTGCAACTGCTGGCGCGCGCCGCTGAAGGCAGCCTGCGAGACGCGTTAAGTCTGACTGACCAGGCGATTGCCAGCGGTGATGGTCAGGTTTCGACCCAGGCGGTCAGTTCGATGCTCGGTACGCTCGACGACGATCAGGCGCTGTCGCTGGTAGAAGCGATGGTCGAAGCCAACGGCGAGCGCGTAATGGCGCTGATTAACGAAGCCGCTGCCCGTGGTATCGAGTGGGAAGCGTTGCTGGTGGAAATGCTCGGCCTGCTGCACCGCATTGCGATGGTACAGCTTTCGCCTGCTGCGCTTGGCAATGACATGGCTGCCATTGAGCTGCGGATGCGTGAACTGGCACGTACCGTGCCGCCAACAGATATTCAGCTTTACTACCAGACGCTATTGATTGGTCGCAAAGAATTACCGTATGCGCCGGACAGACGGATGGGCGTTGAAATGACGCTATTGCGCGCGCTGGCGTTCCATCCGCGTATGCCTCTACCCGAACCGGAAGTGCCGCGCCAGTCCTTTGCGCCAGTCGCGCCGACGGCGGTAATGACGCCAATGCAGGTGCCGCCACAGCCGCAATCAGCGCCGCAGCAGGCACCGACCGTACCGCTCTCAGAAACCACCAGCCAGGTGCTGGCGGCGCGCCAGCAACTACAGCGCGCACAGGGAGCAACCAAAGCAAAAAAGAGTGAACCGGCAGCCGCTACCCGCGCGCGGCCGGTGAATAACGCTGCGCTGGAAAGACTGGCTTCGGTCACCGATCGCGTTCAGTCGCGTCCGGCACCATCGGCGCTGGAAAAAGCGCCAGCCAAAAAAGAAGCGTATCGCTGGAAGGCAACCACCCCAGTGATGCAACAAAAAGAAGTCGTCGCCACGCCGAAGGCGCTGAAAAAGGCGCTGGAACATGAAAAAACGCCAGAGCTGGCGGCGAAACTGGCGGCAGAAGCCATTGAGCGCGATCCGTGGGCAGCACAGGTGAGTCAACTTTCGCTACCAAAACTGGTTGAACAGGTGGCGTTAAATGCCTGGAAAGAGGAGAACGGCAACACGGTGTGTCTGCATTTGCGCTCCTCTCAGCGTCATTTGAATAACAGCGGTGCACAACAAAAACTGGCTGAAGCGTTGAGTACGTTAAATGGCTCAACGGTTGAACTGACTATCGTTGAAGATGATAATCCAGCGGTGCGTACGCCGCTGGAGTGGCGTCAGGCGATATACGAAGAAAAACTTGCGCAGGCGCGCGAGTCCATTATTGCGGATAATAATATTCAGACCCTGCGTCGATTCTTCGATGCGGAGCTGGATGAAGAAAGTATCCGCCCCATTTGATCGTAAGCACAGCTTACGATCGTCATCCTTAACGTGATTGAGAGAGAAACCTATGTTTGGTAAAGGCGGTCTGGGCAACCTGATGAAGCAGGCCCAGCAGATGCAAGAAAAAATGCAGCAGATGCAGGAAGAAATCGCGAAGCTGGAAGTGACCGGCGAATCCGGCGCAGGTCTGGTGAAAGTGACCATCAACGGCGCACACAACTGCCGTCGCGTTGAGATCGACCCAAGCCTGCTGGAAGATGACAAAGAGATGCTGGAAGATCTGGTTGCTGCGGCATTCAACGATGCGGCGCGTCGTATCGAAGAAACTCAGAAAGAAAAAATGGCCTCTGTTTCCTCCGGAATGCAGTTGCCGCCAGGCTTTAAGATGCCGTTCTGATGCAAACCAGCCCGCTGTTAACACAGCTTATGGAAGCACTGCGCTGTCTGCCGGGCGTTGGCCCGAAGTCAGCGCAGCGTATGGCGTTCACGCTGCTTCAGCGCGATCGTAGCGGCGGGATGCGTCTGGCGCAGGCGCTCACCCGGGCGATGTCGGAAATCGGTCACTGCGCCGATTGCCGCACCTTCACTGAACAGGAAGTCTGTAACATCTGTTCAAACCCGCGTCGTCAGGAAAACGGTCAGATTTGCGTGGTAGAGAGTCCTGCGGATATCTACGCCATTGAGCAGACGGGGCAGTTTTCCGGTCGTTATTTTGTGTTGATGGGGCACCTGTCACCGCTGGACGGCATTGGCCCGGATGATATCGGACTTGATCGTCTGGAACAGCGTCTGGCGGAGGAAAAAATCACCGAAGTGATCCTCGCCACCAACCCAACGGTCGAAGGTGAAGCCACCGCTAACTACATTGCCGAGCTTTGCGCGCAGTATGACGTGGAAGCCAGCCGTATTGCCCACGGCGTACCGGTTGGCGGCGAACTGGAAATGGTCGATGGCACCACGCTGTCGCACTCACTCGCCGGGCGTCATAAGATTCGTTTTTAAGCAAACGAGAGCAGGATCACCTGCTCTCGCTTGAAATTACCCCCCCTTGTCCCCATCTCTCCCTCATCCTGTTTTTAACCTTAAAATGGCATCATTGAGGTAGACCTACATGAAAGGACAAGAAACTCGTGGTTTTCAGTCAGAAGTGAAGCAGCTTCTGCATCTGATGATCCATTCTCTCTATTCCAATAAAGAAATCTTCCTGCGTGAGCTTATCTCTAACGCCTCCGATGCGGCGGACAAGCTGCGTTTCCGCGCGCTCTCTAATCCGGATCTGTACGAAGGTGATGGCGAACTGCGCGTTCGTGTCTCTTTCGATAAAGACAAGCGCACGCTGACTATTTCCGACAACGGCGTGGGGATGACCCGCGACGAAGTGATCGACCACCTGGGGACTATCGCTAAATCCGGCACCAAATCGTTCCTCGAATCTCTGGGATCTGATCAGGCGAAAGACAGCCAGCTGATCGGTCAGTTTGGTGTTGGTTTCTACTCCGCATTTATCGTGGCCGATAAAGTGACCGTGCGTACTCGCGCGGCAGGCGAAAAACCAGAAAACGGCGTGTTCTGGGAATCGGCTGGCGAAGGTGAATACACCGTTGCCGACATCACCAAAGAAGATCGCGGTACTGAAATCACCCTGCATCTGCGTGAAGGCGAAGACGAGTTTCTCGATGACTGGCGTGTGCGTTCCATCATCAGCAAATACTCCGACCATATCGCGCTGCCGGTAGAGATCGAAAAACGCGAAGAGAAAGACGGCGAAACCGTTATCTCCTGGGAGAAAATCAACAAAGCGCAGGCGCTGTGGACTCGTAACAAGTCGGAAATCACCGATGAAGAGTACAAAGAGTTCTACAAACACATCGCCCACGACTTTAACGATCCGCTGACCTGGAGCCACAACCGCGTTGAAGGTAAGCAGGAGTACACCAGCCTGCTGTACATCCCGTCCCAGGCTCCGTGGGATATGTGGAACCGCGATCATAAACACGGCCTGAAACTGTATGTTCAGCGTGTGTTCATCATGGACGACGCAGAACAGTTCATGCCGAACTATCTGCGCTTCGTGCGTGGTCTGATTGACTCCAGCGATCTGCCGCTGAACGTTTCCCGTGAAATCCTCCAGGACAGCACGGTAACGCGTAACCTGCGCAATGCGCTGACCAAGCGTGTGCTGCAAATGCTGGAAAAACTGGCGAAAGACGACGCGGAAAAATACCAGACCTTCTGGCAACAGTTTGGTCTGGTACTGAAAGAAGGTCCGGCGGAAGATTTCGCTAACCAGGAAGCGATCGCCAAACTGCTGCGTTTTGCTTCTACTCATACCGACTCTTCTGCGCAGACCGTGTCTCTGGAAGACTATGTTTCCCGCATGAAAGAAGGGCAGGAGAAAATCTACTACATCACCGCAGACAGCTATGCGGCAGCGAAGAGCAGCCCGCACCTGGAACTGCTGCGTAAGAAAGGCATCGAAGTTCTGCTCCTTTCTGACCGCATCGATGAGTGGATGATGAACTATCTGACTGAGTTCGACGGTAAACCTTTCCAGTCTGTGTCCAAAGTTGACGAGTCGCTGGAAAAACTGGCTGACGAAGTTGATGAGAGCGCGAAAGAAGCGGAGAAAGCACTGACTCCGTTTATCGACCGTGTGAAAGCCCTGCTCGGCGAGCGTGTGAAAGATGTCCGTCTGACTCACCGTCTGACCGATACGCCAGCGATTGTGTCTACTGACGCGGACGAAATGAGCACTCAGATGGCGAAACTGTTCGCTGCGGCGGGCCAGAAAGTGCCAGAAGTGAAATATATCTTCGAACTGAACCCGGATCACGTACTGGTGAAACGTGCGGCAGATACTGAAGATGAAGCGAAGTTCAGCGAGTGGGTAGAACTGCTGCTGGATCAGGCGCTGCTGGCAGAACGCGGTACGCTGGAAGATCCGAACCTGTTTATTCGTCGTATGAACCAGCTGCTGGTGTCGTAAGCCTTTTACCCCCTTACCCTAACCCTCTCCTCAAAGGGGAGAGGGGATCGATCGTGCAGATATTAAAGAACTGCGCTGGTTTTCACCCTCGCCCCTTTGGGGAGAGGGCCGGGGTGAGGGGCTTCAACCGCACTTTCCCCCAAACTTTCTCCCCTTAACCGTTTCAGCCCCATGTGCCTTTCTTGAGGCAATTGCCTGTTGGTGGTATCGTTTATCGCTTTTTCAAAAAATTCGACACATTTTAAGGGGATTTTCGCAATGCGTATCATTCTGCTTGGCGCTCCGGGCGCGGGGAAAGGGACTCAGGCTCAGTTCATCATGGAGAAATATGGTATTCCGCAAATCTCCACTGGCGATATGCTGCGTGCTGCGGTCAAATCTGGCTCCGAGCTGGGTAAACAAGCAAAAGACATTATGGATGCTGGCAAACTGGTCACCGACGAACTGGTGATCGCGCTGGTTAAAGAGCGCATTGCTCAGGAAGACTGCCGTAATGGTTTCCTGTTGGACGGCTTCCCGCGTACCATTCCGCAGGCAGACGCGATGAAAGAAGCGGGCATCAATGTTGATTACGTTCTGGAATTCGACGTACCGGACGAACTGATCGTTGACCGTATTGTCGGTCGCCGCGTTCATGCGCCGTCTGGTCGTGTTTATCACGTTAAATTCAATCCGCCGAAAGTAGAAGGCAAAGACGACGTTACCGGTGAAGAACTGACTACCCGTAAAGACGATCAGGAAGAAACCGTGCGTAAACGTCTGGTTGAATACCATCAGATGACTGCGCCGCTGATTGGCTACTACTCTAAAGAAGCGGAAGCGGGCAACACCAAATACGCAAAAGTCGACGGCACCAAACCGGTTGCTGAAGTTCGCGCGGCTCTGGAAAAAATCCTCGGTTAATTCGAAAGCGCGCACGGATAGTCCCCTTGCCCTCGGGGAGAGGGTGAGGGTGAGGGGAACAGGCTCGCACAAGCAAACTTATCAGCAATCTCAGGCCGGATTTTCATTCGGCCTTTTACAAAAACCTCAATCTGCGTTATTCCTTTTTCTGATTTGACCTCTCACAGCAATTAGTTCTTCTTCCTCACTTTTCCGCTACAATTATCAACAAGTTGAATCGATAAGAGGCGGTAATGCGTCAGACAAAAACCGGTATCCTGCTGGCAAACCTGGGCACACCCGATGCCCCCACACCTGAAGCGGTAAAACGCTACCTGAAACAATTTTTAAGCGACAGACGCGTAGTCGATACTTCACGGCTGTTGTGGTGGCCATTGCTGCGCGGCGTGATTTTGCCGCTGCGCTCGCCGCGTGTGGCGAAGCTGTATGCCTCTGTCTGGATGGAAGGTGGCTCGCCGCTGATGGTTTACAGCCGCCAGCAACAACAGGCGCTGGCACAACGTTTACCGGAGACGCCCGTGGCGCTGGGAATGAGCTACGGCACGCCATCGCTGGAAAGCGCCGTAGATGAACTACTGGCTGAACATGTTGATCATATCGTGGTACTGCCGCTCTACCCGCAATACTCCTGTTCAACGGTCGGTGCGGTGTGGGATGAACTGGCTCGCATTCTGGCGCGCAAACGTAGCATTCCGGGGATATCGTTTATTCGCGATTACGCCGATAACCACGATTACATTAATGCGCTGGCGAATAGCGTTCGCGCCTCTTTCGCTAAACATGGCGAACCGGATCTGCTGTTGCTTTCTTATCATGGCATTCCGCAACGTTATGCGGATGAAGGCGATGATTATCCGCAACGTTGTCGCACAACGACTCGTGAACTGGCTTCCGCACTGGGGATGGCACCGGAAAAAGTGATGATGACCTTTCAGTCGCGCTTTGGTCGGGAACCCTGGCTGATGCCTTATACCGACGAAACGCTGAAAATGCTCGGAGAAAAAGGCGTAGGTCATATTCAGGTGATGTGTCCGGGCTTTGCTGCGGATTGTCTGGAGACGCTGGAAGAGATTGCCGAGCAAAACCGTGAGGTCTTCCTCGGTGCGGGCGGGAAAAAATATGAATATATTCCGGCGCTTAATGCCACGCCGGAACATATCGAAATGATGGCTAATCTTGTTGCCGCGTATCGCTAAAGCTGGGCGGTAAAGAACTGAGCGCCGTCGCGAAGAGCCTCGTCGGCGGTTTTCATCATCCGTGAATAATGCAAAAAGGCGTGCAGTGTGCCTGGGTAGAGTTTGAACTCACAGGGCTGCTGATGCGCCGCTAACGTCTGGTAAAGCAAGCGACTGTCATCCAGCAGCGGATCGAACTCTGCGCCGGCGATATAGCAGGGGGGCACATCGCGAGTGAGATCGTTATTAAACAGGCAGTAATACGGCGACTCGCGGTCTGCTTCGTTGTTTAAATATGCCTCTTCATACATCTGCAAATCTTGTTGCGTTAAGCCATCCCAGTCACCCCCCAACAGACGACGAGTCACGGAATCGCGTAATCCGTAAAGCCCATACCACAGCAAAACACCCACAACTTTGCCGCAATCGATCTGCTTTTCACGCAACCATAAAGCACTGGCGAGCGCCAGCATGGCGCCAGCGGAATCACCGGCAAAACCAATGCGTGACATATTGATCTGATAATCGCCCGCCTGCTGGTGGAAGTGACAACAAGACGCCACGATTTCCTCTATCGCTTGCGGAAAACGCGCTTCTGGCGAAAGGGTGTAATCAATGCCAATCACCGTACACTGGGTGTACTTTGCCAGCAGACGCATAATGCGATCGTGGGTATCGAGATTGCCGAGAATAAAACCGCCGCCATGTAGATAAAACAGCGTCGCCGGGCTATCCGGGTTCGGACAAAATTGCCGTGCTTCTACCTGACCATATTTTGTCGGAACCGCGTAAGCTCTGGTTTCCATTTCTGGAGCGTCAGCGTTCCAGAATCGGCGCTCAAGCGTATAATGCTGGCGTTGTTCGGCAATCGTTCCCGTTGCGGGCCAGGGCGGTAAATCGGGCTGATGAGTATTAACAACCGCCTTCATTTCGGCAGAGATTAGCTCCAGCACGGGTAGTTTGTTTTCCGGCTTCATGCAAAAACTCCTTTCAAATTGCGTCATTGTAAGGAACATCTCCCATGAAAATGCGATCCCGTCGGCTGATATTGAAACTGCCTGCGTCTCGCGCGTTCAGGCATGATTGTGTTAACATTCGCCGCTCAGTTAACCACCCGTAAAAACAACCATGAAATTTCCCGGCAAACGTAAATCCAAACATTACTTCCCCGTAAATGCACGCGATCCGCTGTTGCAGCAAATCCAACCAGAAAACGAAACCAGCGCAGCCTGGGTGGTCGGTATCGACCAGACGCTGGTGGATATTGAAGCCAAAGTGGAAGACGATTTTATTGAACGTTATGGATTAAGCGCCGGGCATTCACTGGTCATTGAAGATGATGTTGCTGAAGCACTTTATCAGGAGCTGAAACAGAAAAACCTGATTACTCATCAGTTTGCAGGTGGCACTATTGGCAATACCATGCACAACTATTCTGTACTGGCAGACGACCGTTCGGTGCTGCTGGGCGTGATGTGCAGCAATATTGAAATTGGCAGCTACGCCTATCGTTACTTGTGCAATACATCCAGCCGTACCGATCTTAACTATCTGCAGGGTGTGGATGGCCCGATTGGTCGTTGCTTTACGCTGATTGGCGAGTCTGGCGAACGTACCTTTGCTATCAGTCCAGGTCATATGAACCAGTTACGGGCAGAAAGCATTCCGGAAGATGTTATCGCCGGAGCGTCGGCTCTGGTATTAACGTCCTATCTGGTGCGTTGCAAGCCGGGTGAACCGATGCCGGAAGCGACCATGAAAGCCATTGAGTATGCGAAGAAATATAACGTACCGGTGGTGCTGACGCTGGGCACTAAATTTGTCATCGCCGAGAATCCGCAATGGTGGCAGCAATTCCTCAAAGAACACGTCTCCATCCTTGCGATGAACGAAGAAGAAGCTGAAGCGTTGACCGGAGAGAGCGATCCGCTGCTGGCATCTGATAAGGCGCTGAACTGGGTTGATCTGGTGCTGTGCACCGCCGGGCCAATCGGCTTGTATATGGCGGGCTTTACGGAAGACGAAGCGAAACGCAAAACCCAGCATCCGCTGTTGCCGGGCGCTATCGCGGAATTTAACCAGTATGAGTTTAGCCGCGCCATGCGCCACAAAGATTGCCAGAATCCGCTGCGCGTCTATTCGCACATTGCGCCGTATATGGGCGGGCCAGAAAAAATCATGAACACTAACGGTGCCGGTGATGGGGCGCTGGCGGCGCTGTTGCATGACATTACCGCCAATAGCTATCACCGCACTAACGTGCCAAATTCCAGCAAGCATAAATTCACCTGGCTGACTTATTCGTCGTTAGCGCAGGTGTGTAAATATGCTAACCGTGTGAGCTATCAGGTACTGAACCAGCATTCACCACGTTTAACGCGCGGTCTGCCGGAGCGAGAAGACAGCCTGGAAGAGTCTTACTGGGATCGTTAAGCCATTGAACCAATGACAGTCGGATGCGGCGTAAACGCCTTATCCGACCTACGGAAGATGGCACCTGTGGGCCGGATAAGATGCGGTAGCATCGCATCCGGCAATGGCGTCAATGTATTACCCCGTCACCACTTCACCCGCCGGTGGCGTTTCCAGCAGTTCCAGCATAGTACGGGCGATTTCACGTTCACCCATCACTACCTGATTCGCGCCACGTTCGGTGATATACGCCACCTCATCGTCATAATGGGCGCGGGCGATAATCTCAATATCCGGGTTTTTGGCGCGAGCAGAGGCCACAATCTCGCCAGCTTCGTAACCGTTAGGAATGGTCAGAATCAGCCATTTCGCGCACTCCAGATGCGCCAGTTGCATGATCTCTTCATTCGCCGCGTTGCCCAGTACCGCGCGAACGCCGCGCTCACGCAGTTCATCGACGCGGGTTCGTGATGTTTCAATCACCACTAACGGAATATCAGAGGCGAGTAATTTCTCCCCCAGCAGACTGCCTACACGACCGTAGCCCACCAGTAGCGCATGGTTGCAAATATCCACCGGGATCTGCTTCTCTTCTTCGATAGCTTCTTCCAGCGTCTGTTCTTCCAGCGTTTCGGTTTTTGCCAGATATTTCTCCAGCAGCGCGAACAGCACCGGGTTGAGCATAATCGACAGGATCGCGCCTGCCAGTACCAGGTTCTGTCCGGCCTGCGGCAGTAAATTCAATGCCATTCCCAGTCCCGCCAGGATAAACGCGAACTCACCAATCTGCGCGAGGCTGGCGGCGATGGTTAACGCCGTGCGCTGGGAGTGACCAAACAACCGAACGAGGAACAGTGCCGCGACAGATTTACCAAACAGAATAATTGCCAGCGTTGCCAGCACTGCCAGCGGTTGCTGAATCAGAATTAACGGATCAAATAACATCCCGACGGAGACAAAAAACAGCACCGCAAAGGCGTCGCGCAATGGCAGCGTATCGTGTGCGGCGCGGTGGCTAAGTTCGGATTCATTCAGCACCATCCCGGCGAAGAATGCACCGAGCGCAAAGGAGACGTCAAACAGTTCTACCGCACCAAAAGCAATGCCTAACGCCAGTGCCAGCACCGACAGAGTAAACAGTTCACGCGAACCGGTTGCCGCGCTGCGTGCCATAATCCACGGCACCAGACGGCGACCCACTAACATCATTATGGCGATAAATGCTACCACCTTGCCGATGGTGATCCCCATATCAACCGCCAGCGTCGCGAAGCCCACATCGCCCTGTTCCAGCATCCCTGCCACTGCGGGCAGCAACACCAGCGTCAGAACCATCACCAAATCTTCCACAATCAACCAGCCGATGGCGATTTGCCCGCGCTGACTGTCTATTAATTGCCGTTCTTCAAGTGCGCGCAGTAACACCACGGTACTGGCGGTGGAAAGACATAAACCGAACACGATACCGGTCATTAACGACCAGCCCAGCACGGCAGAGAGCGCCATACCCAGCAGCGTCGCCACGGCTATCTGGGCGATCGCGCCGGGAATGGCAATGGACTTTACCGCCATCAAATCCTTGAGCGAAAAATGCAAACCGACGCCGAACATCAGCAAAATAACGCCCAGCTCCGCCAGTTCCGGCGCAAGCTTGGTATCGGCAACAAACCCTGGAGTGAATGGCCCTGCCAGCACGCCCGCTAACAGATATCCCACCAGAGGAGAAATACGCAGTTTATTAGCAATCATGCCGAGGATAAAAGCGAGCACAAGGCCGCCAACAATGGTGGTGATAAGCGGGGTGGCGTGATGCATTCCGTCTCCTGTTCCTGGTGGTTGTTGTCCATTTTTGGCTGGGAAAACCAAAATTACAGGTAATAGTTTATGACAATTTCATGGTTGATGTTTATGAATAATTGTTGAATTTTGCAGAAAAATGGAATTAACCGCAAAAAAGGCACGGATCGGAAAAGTGATAAGGTGTATGAAGAGGAAAGGCTTATGGCTACTGCAAAATGAAGCAGCCAAAGTTTACCTTTGGCTGCATGGAAATCAGGATTTATGCCGGTTATCAGGCAGGAATATGGTCAACATACCAAGAAGTGGAAGGAAAGCACAGATTTTATAAACTAACTCGATACTGGTATGATCGGCGATAAGCCCCAGAACCGCAGCGCCCAGCCCCCCCATACCGAAAGCAAAACCGAAAAACAGTCCAGAAACCATGCCGATACGTCCCGGAAGTAGCTCCTGAGCGTAGACCAGAATGGCGGAAAACGCCGAGGCGAGGATAAATCCAATAATCACCGTTAAAACCCCCGTCCAGTACAGGCTGGCGTAGGGTAAAATCAAGGTAAATGGCGCAACGCCGAGGATAGAGCCCCAAATCACATATTTTCGACCGATTTTATCGCCTACAGGCCCGCCAATCACCGTACCCGCCGCGACGGCAAACAGGAAGGCAAACAGATGAAGCTGGGCATTCTGGATAGATAATCCGAATTTTTGCATCAGATAAAAGGTGTAATAGCTGCTGATGCTCGCCATATAGAAATATTTCGAGAAAATCAGCACTAACAGCACACAAACAGCCAGCACGACCTTATTACGCGGCAGTGGATTGATTATTATTGCTTTCGGTTTGCCTTTACTCATCCGATGCTGTGCAGAGTACCAACGGCTGATTTGCGCCAGTACCACGATAGCCAGCAACGCCGCCAGCACAAACCATGCAACGTTGCCTTTGCCGTAAGGGGCGATGATCACCGCCGCCAGCAATGGCCCCAACGAACTACCAAAGTTACCGCCTACCTGGAAGATAGATTGCGCCAGGCCATGACGTCCACCAGACGCCATACGCGCCACGCGGGAAGATTCCGGGTGAAAGACCGACGAACCCGTACCGACCAGCGCCGCCGCCAGCAGAACCGTGCCAAAACTACCCGCCAGCGCCAGCAGTATCAGGCCGCTCATGGTAAAGCACATGCCAATCGGTAATGACCACGGCATTGGGTATTTATCTGTCCAGTAACCGACTACCGGTTGCAACAGCGAAGAGGCGAGCTGAAAGGTGAGGGTAATCATCCCAATCTGCATAAATGTCAGAGAAAATTCAGACTGGAGCAGAGGATAAATCGCCAGAATCAGCGATTGGATCATGTCGTTCAGCAGATGCGAAAGGCTGATTGCGCCTAAAATACCAAATGATGTACGAGCCTTAGTGGTCGATGCAGCCGCGCCCGCCGCAGGCTGGGTTTGTTCACTCATTGCCATAGGAAAGTCACTTTTTCAGAGTTGCGATGTAAAGAATGATCTTATTTGTGATTATTACCCGACTAACATACCTGTATGCGCTGTCTGAAGGAAGTCTCAATGCTTAATACAGAATTTCCATTTTTGTATGTAGATTTACCATCACCGAACACAGACTTGTCTATTATGTCGCGTCATACTAATTTTCAACACGTTGATATCTGGTCAGGGAGAGAGAAATATGAAGTTTTTGCAGCGGGGTGTGGCATTAGCACTATTAGCCGCATTTACACTGGCGAGTGAAACCGCCCAGGCTTATGAGCAGGATAAAACCTACAAAATTACGGTACTTCATACCAACGACCACCACGGTCATTTCTGGCGTAATGAATATGGCGAATATGGTCTGGCGGCGCAAAAAACGCTGGTGGATGGTATCCGCAAAGAAGTCGCGGCTGAAGGCGGTAGCGTGCTGTTACTTTCTGGAGGTGACATTAACACTGGTGTTCCAGAGTCTGATTTACAGGACGCCGAACCGGATTTTCGCGGCATGAATCTGGTGGGTTATGACGCGATGGCAATCGGTAATCATGAATTTGATAACCCGCTCACCGTATTACGTCAGCAGGAAAAATGGGCAAAGTTCCCGTTGCTCTCCGCCAATATCTATCAAAAAAGTACCGGCGAGCGTTTGTTTAAACCCTGGGCGTTGTTTAAGCGTCAGGATCTGAAAATCGCGGTAATTGGTCTGACGACCGATGACACGGCGAAAATTGGTAACCCGGAATATTTCACCGACATTGAATTTCGTAAACCTGCCGACGAAGCGAAGCTGGTGATTCAGGAACTGCAACAGACAGAAAAGCCGGACATTATTATTGCAGCTACGCATATGGGGCATTACGACAATGGCGAACACGGTTCAAACGCACCGGGCGATGTAGAGATGGCGCGCAGCCTGCCTGCCGGATCGTTGGCGATGATTGTCGGCGGTCACTCGCAAGATCCGGTCTGCATGGCAGCAGAAAATAAAAAACAGGTCGATTATGTGCCGGGTACACCTTGCAAGCCGGATCAACAAAACGGCATCTGGATTGTCCAGGCGCATGAGTGGGGCAAGTATGTGGGACGAGCCGATTTTGAGTTTCGCAATGGCGAAATGAAAATGGTCAATTACCAGTTGATTCCGGTGAACCTGAAGAAAAAAGTGACCTGGGAAGACGGAAAAAGCGAACGCGTGCTGTACACCCCGGAAATCGCCGAAAACCAGCAAATGATCTCGCTGTTATCACCGTTCCAGAACAAAGGCAAAGCACAGCTGGAAGTGAAAATTGGTGAGGTTAGTGACCGTCTTGAAGGCGACCGCAGCAAAGTTCGTTTCGTACAGACCAATATGGGACGGTTGATTCTGGCAGCACAAATGGATCGCACCGGAGCCGACTTTGCGGTGATGAGCGGAGGCGGAATTCGTGACTCCATCGACGCGGGTAACATCAGTTATAAAAACGTGCTGAAAGTGCAGCCGTTCGGCAATGTGGTGGTGTATGCCGACATGAGCGGTAAGGAAGTGATTGATTACCTGACCGCCGTTGCACAAATGAAGCCGGATTCCGGTGCCTATCCGCAATTTGCCAACGTCAGCTTTGTGGCGAAAGATGGCAAACTTAACGACCTGAAAATCAAAGGCGAGCCGGTCGATCCGGCAAAAACTTACCGCATGGCGACGTTAAACTTCAATGCCACCGGCGGTGATGGTTATCCGCGCCTTGATAACAAACCGGGCTATGTCAATACCGGCTTTATAGATGCTGAAGTGCTGAAAGACTATATCCAGAAAAACTCGCCGCTGGATGCGAGCGCGTATGAGCCGAAAGGTGAGGTGAGCTGGCAGTAATCTGAAAGTGCCGGATGTTTGCATCCGGCACAATACTTAATCCCGGCGGGCGATATCGGCAAATTTCGCATCGAGGATCTTCGCCAGATCGCCTGCCGCAAGTTCAATATCCAGTCCGCGCTTGCCACCGGAAACATAAATAGTGGCAAATTCTTGCGCGGGGGCATCAATAATCGTCGGCAGACGTTTTTTCTGTCCTAGTGGGCTAATTCCCCCAACTAAATATCCCGTCGAACGCTGTGCCACCATCGGATCGGCCATCTCTACCTTTTTGGCACCCAGCGCCTTTGCCACCTTTTTAAGATCCAGTTGACCGGCGACCGGCGTAACGGCCACCGCCAGATGTTTCATATCGCCGTTCACTGCGACCAGCAGCGTTTTGTAGACCTGATCTGCATTCAAGCCTAATTTTTTGACCACTTCATCGCCAAAGTTGGTTTCAGCCGGATCGTGATCGTAGGTATGAATCTGGAATGAAATTTTGTTTTTTTCGAGTAATTTAACTGCGGGTGTCATCGTAATTTTCCTGCCTTAAACAAAAAAACGGAGAAAGCATACGCCTGATGGCGGCTCAAAAAAAAGAGTCATCTTGCCTAATAGTATTGGCAGGATGGTGAGATTGAGCGACAATCGAGTTACACCGTCGCTTAAAGTGACGGCATAATAATAAAAATATGAAATTCCTCTTTGACGGGCCAATAGCGATATTGGCCATTTTTTTTAGCGCAACATTTGTGGCAAATTCCCTTCTCCATACAGATGTAACGCACCGACCGCGACCACATAGCGCCCCGGTGGCATGGCCCGTAATTTATCCCGCCAGGCAAGATTTCGCTGATGCATCAACACGTCGTACAGCGACTGGCTGAACGTATTGGGCAGCGTTATTTCATTATTTTGCGGCGGCGCATTCAGCCACCAGCTCATCATTTGTTGTAGTAGCCGTGCGTTGGTATGCCAGTGGGTCAGCGTATCGTCCAGCAGCGCCAGTCCTTTGTCGGGGAGCTGGAGCAACATGGCAATCTGATTTTCTGCCCCTTCCAGTTCAATCACGGGCTTATGTTGTTGTTTCGCCGCCTGCAATAGCTGGTAATCGATACCATATTCTGCCCGCAGCCCCAGTTTTTGCGCCTGCGTCGCCTGGAGAACCATCGCGATTTGCCACAGTGGTTGGGTAGAAAAGAGCGACGGAGAAATGCCCATTTCCTGGCTGATGTGCTGCAGATTTTGTAATTGTTCTTCGCTGATGCGCTCTTCCAGCGCCTCGCAGGCAGGCAAATTAGCAAAAGGCGTATCGCTGGTGGAAACATCTGCCTCGACAATCAGCGCATCGGCTTGTTTGAGCTTTTTAAGCAAACGGGCGGGTAGAGGAGCCATATCGTGGCTACCCATATGAATACTGCCAATCAGATGAAAATGGCGATTGCCGGGGAGGGAGATATCGATGGCAGGCCAGGTGTAATGATTACCGCGCAGCGCGGCCCAAAGTGTTTTTACCCGGTACAACAGATCCATACGACCTCCCTTTGTGAAATATCATGCTAGCGCGCGGGGAGGGATGGCGCAAATGGAGTTGATTGTTGCACTTGTGCACAGTGCTTGTGTGCGTTGTAATGATTAAATAATGGACAAGGAGATGAGAATGGAATGGCTCAAAAAATCAACATAAGGAGTTTTCGTGATCCCTGGCTGGCTTTTTTGTCCACTCAACGCCACATCGAAAGATCCCTGCTGAAATCCATAACGCGTTATCAAGAAAATTGGACATCATTAATGCTGCCACTTCCCATCGGGATTTACGTTCCCCACCAGGGAACCGGTACGAAGAGTTATCGGGGAAATTGCAGGAATACTCCTCCATTAGAGTGAATAAACAGTACCGACTGATATTTAAATGGGTTAATGGCAAGGCCGAAGAATTGTTTTTAGATCCACACAACTACTAAAACATAGCTGTCGTATTGACGAGAAAGGTAAAACCATGAAACAGGCAACAAGAAAACCGACGACACCCGGAGATATTCTTCTCTATGAATATCTGGAACCGCTCGATTTGAAAATCAATGAGTTAGCAGAGTTGCTGCATGTTCATCGTAATAGCGTCAGTGCACTGATCAATAATAATCGTAAACTCACCACTGATATGGCATTTCGTCTGGCGAAAGTTTTTGATACCTCAGTCGATTTTTGGCTAAACCTCCAAGCGGCAGTTGATCTTTGGGAAGTTGAAAACAACATGCGCACCCAGGAAGAATTGGGACGGATTGAAACAGTGGCTGAATATTTGGCACGCCGTGAAGAGCGTGCAAAAAAGGTCGCGTAGAATCATTTCCCTATAACGGATGCGCCACCCTAAAGCAGCGCATCCGCAATGACATACTTATTCCTTCGGTTTAAACCGCAGCAATCGGTTAGCGTTACTCACCACCGTAATCGACGAGAGCGCCATTGCCGCTCCGGCGACCACCGGGTTAAGCAGTGTTCCGGTGAACGGCCACAAAATACCGGCGGCGACCGGAATACCGATACTGTTATAGATAAACGCGCCAAGCAGATTCTGCTTCATATTGCGTAGCGTCGCGCGGGAGATGGCGAGTGCGTCTGCAACCCCCATCAGGCTATGGCGCATCAGGGTAATCGCCGCTGTTTCAATGGCAACATCACTCCCGCCACCCATTGCAATACCGACATCCGCCTGGGCCAACGCTGGCGCGTCGTTAATGCCGTCGCCCACCATCGCTACCTGGCGTCCCTCGCTTTGCAGACGTTTAATCGCTTCGGCTTTACCATCCGGCAATACACCCGCAATCACTTCATCAATCCCTGCTTCTTTGGCGATCGCATTGGCGGTGGTTGGGTTATCGCCGGTTAACATTACCAGACGATATCCCGCTTTATGCAGACGTTGCAGCGCCGCCACGCTATCGCTACGCAATGGATCGCGTACCGCCAACAGAGCCACCGCTTTGCCATCAACGGCCAGTAACACCGGCGTTGCGCCTTGTGATGCCTGGGCTGAAATATCAGCTTCAATCGCTTTCGTATCGACTTGCTGGTCATTTAACAGAGCCTGATTCCCCAGCAGCAGTGAATGGCCTTCCGCTTCGCCACTTACCCCCAGTCCGCGCAATGTACGGAAGCTATTGACCTGTGGCAGCGTGATATCGCCTGCTTTATCGAGGATTGCCCGCGCCAGCGGATGGCTGGAACCTTGCTCCAGTGCCGCCGCCAGACGCAATGCCTGCGCTTCATCAATATCAGCAAACGTTTTTACTGCGACAACCTGTGGTTTACCTTCGGTCAGCGTCCCGGTTTTATCGAACACCACGGTGTCGAGCGTACTGGCGCGTTGCAGCGCGTCGGCGTCCCGCACCAGCACCCCAAATTCTGCCGCGCGCCCGACGCCGGAAATAATCGACATCGGCGTCGCCAGCCCCAGCGCACAGGGGCAGGCAATAATCAGCACCGTGGTGGCAATCACCAGGGTATAAACAATTTGCGGTGCGGGTCCAAAGAAATACCAGATTGCCGCACTGATCAACGCAATCACCACTACCACCGGCACAAACACGGCAGAGATTTTATCCGCCAGTTGACCGATTTCTGGCTTACTGCTCTGAGCCTGGCGCACCATGCGAATGATCCGCGACAGCGTGGTATGGCTGCCGACTGCGCTGGCGCGAAACAGCACACTACCGTCCTGTACCACTGTCCCGGCATGAACGCTATCGCCTTCGCCTTTTTGCTGTGGAATAGGTTCGCCCGTTAACATCGCCTCATCCAGCCACGCTTCGCCCTGAGTGATTTCGCCATCCACCGGCACACGGTCACCGGTTGTCAGGCGCAGCAACATACCTGGCTGAACGTCTGCCAGCGGCACACTCTTTTCACCTTCGTCAGTAACCAGTCGCGCCGTCGGCGGGGTTAAATCGAGTAATTTCTCCAGCGCCTTCGATGAACGCTGGCGCGCACGCGCTTCCAGCATATGACCGAGGTTGATCAGACCGATAATCATCGCGCTGGCTTCGTAATAAAGATGTCGCGCTTCCATCGGGAACCACTGCGGCCACAGGTTAACGCTCATTGAATAGAGCCATGCCACGCCAGTACCCAGCGCCACCAGCGTATCCATCGTCGCCGCGCCGTTGAGCAGGCTCTTCCATGCACTGCGGTAAAAATGTCCGCCAGCGAAAACCATAACCGCCAGGGTTATCAGCCCAATAACCAGCCACAGGCTGCGGTTGTCGGCGGTGACCATCATGTTATCGCCGATCATCCCCCAGACCATTACCGGGATACCCACCGCCAGAGCGACAATTGCCTGCCAGCGGAAGCGTTTCATGGTAGCGACGGCTGTTTCCTGCTGGCGCTCACGTCGTTTAGCGTCATCTTCAATCGCTTCTGCGCCGTAGCCCGCTTTTTCCACCGCCTGCACTAAATCTTGTGCGGAGGCACTGCCCATCACCAGCGCAGTGCGCTCCGCCAGGTTTACCCGTGCCTGGGTGACGCCCGGTACGCTTTGCAGCGCATTTTGTACGCGGGTGACACAACTGGCGCAGCTCATGCCGCTCAACAGCAACTGCTGGCTATCGTCGTCATCGGCGGTTGCTGCCGGAAGCTCATCAGAAACCGCTGTCAGTGCTTCCGACGGGATTGATGACTCCGCCAGCGGTTTAGCCTTTGGGTGGCTTACAGATGCGTCATAACCCGCTTGCTTGATGGTTTCGATAAGCTGTTCCGCGCTGGCAGTACCGGTGACGTGCGCTTCAGTAATTGACACATCTGCCTGCTCAACGTCCGGGCGCTGTTCGAGACTTTCTTTCACGCGTTTAACGCAGTGACCGCAGGACAGGCCGTCCAGGGTCAGGTCGATAGTTTGTGACATAACGTACTCCTTTAAGACAGTTTTGACTGACTGTGATAAAGGGTAAACCTTCCAGCAAGGGGAAGGTCAAGAAATTATTTCGTAGCGCAATGAAAACGCGGTGGAGATTAAAAGATTGGCTCAATTTGCATCAGGATTAGACATTTATCTCTTTGTTTTCCTTTGGTTAAGTTGCGGGTGCTAAGTTAAATCAGGATGCCTGAAAATTGGCATCGGGATGAGGAATAGCCTCCCGCATCTATAAAAAGGAGTTAACAACAGATGTCAGATGCAAAAAATTTACAGCAGGCAGTGGATCAGGCATATGTCCAATTTCACTCACTTAGCGGCGGGCAAAATGCCGATTACATTCCCTTTCTGGCGAATGTCCCCAGCCAACTGGCGGGGGTAGCTATTGTGACTTGCGATGGCAACGTCTATCGCGCGGGTGATAGTGATTACCGCTTTGCGCTGGAATCCATCTCGAAAGTCTGTACTTTAGCCCTCGCGCTGGAAGATGTCGGCCCGCAGGCGGTGCAGGACAAAATTGGCGCTGATCCGACCGGATTACCTTTTAATTCAGTCATTGCCTTAGAACTTCATGGTGGCAAGCCGTTGTCGCCGCTGGTAAATGCAGGCGCTATCGCCACTACCAGTCTGATCAAAGCCGATAATGCTGAACAACGCTGGCAGAGAATTTTACACATCCAACAACAACTTGCTGGTGAGCAGGTGGCGCTTTCTGAGGAAGTGAACCAGTCGGAACAGACCACCAACTTCCACAACCGGGCAATTGCCTGGCTGCTGTATTCCTCTGGATATCTCTATTGCGATGCGATGGAGGCCTGTGATGTGTACACCCGCCAGTGCTCCACGCTTATCAATACCGTTGAGCTGGCTACGCTTGGCGCGACACTGGCGGCGGGCGGTGTTAATCCGCTAAGCCAAAAACGCGTTCTCCAGGCTGACAATGTGCCGTACATCCTGGCCGAAATGATGATGGAAGGGCTGTATGGTCGCTCCGGTGACTGGGCGTATCGCGTTGGCTTACCCGGCAAAAGCGGCGTCGGTGGCGGCATTCTGGCGGTAGTGCCTGGCGTGATGGGGATTGCCGCGTTCTCGCCACCGTTGGATGAAGAAGGCAACAGTGTTCGTGGACAAAAAATGGTGGCATCGGTCGCTAAACAACTCGGCTATAACGTGTTTAAGGGCTGATCATGATGAACACGGAAGGTAATAACGGTGACAAACCTCTGGGACTATGGAATGTGGTTTCCATAGGTATCGGGGCGATGGTGGGGGCGGGGATCTTTGCCCTGTTGGGGCAAGCGGCGTTGCTAATGGAAGCCTCGACCTGGGTCGCTTTTGCTTTTGGCGGCATTGTGGCGATGTTTTCCGGATATGCCTATGCGCGCCTTGGTGCAAGTTATCCCAGCAATGGCGGGATTATTGACTTCTTTCGCCGGGGGTTAGGCAACGGTGTTTTTTCGCTGGCGCTCTCGTTGCTGTACCTGATGACGCTGGCGGTGAGTATCGCGATGGTTGCCCGTGCCTTTGGTGCTTATGCTGTGCAGTTTTTGCATGAGGGCAGCCTGGATGAGCATCTTATTTTGCTCTACGCGCTGGCGATCATTGCCCTGATGACGCTGTTCAACTCCTTAAGCAACCATGCGGTAGGGCGACTGGAAGTGATCCTTGTCGGCATCAAAATGATGATCCTGTTGTTGCTGATTATTGCGGGCGTCTGGTCGCTGCAACCGGCGCATATTTCCGTCTCTGCGCCCCCCAGCTCCGGCGCATTCTTCTCTTGTATCGGGATTACCTTCCTTGCTTATGCGGGCTTTGGCATGATGGCAAACGCGGCGGATAAAGTGAAAGATCCGGCGGTCATTATGCCGCGAGCATTTTTGCTGGCGATAGGCGTTACCACACTGCTCTATATTTCCCTGGCACTGGTGCTGCTTAGTGATGTTTCGGCATTAGAGTTAGAAAAATATGCCGATACCGCCGTAGCGCAGGCCGCTTCTCCACTGCTTGGGCATGTGGGTTATGTGATAGTGGTGATAGGTGCTTTGCTGGCGACGGCATCAGCCATCAACGCAAACCTGTTTGCGGTGTTTAATATCATGGACAACATGGGCAGCGAGCGTGAACTGCCGAAGCTAATGAATAAATCCCTGTGGCGGCAGAGTACGTGGGGCAACATCATCATAGTGGTGTTGATCATGCTGATGACGGCGGCGCTTAATTTAGGTTCCCTGGCCAGTGTTGCCAGCGCCACCTTTTTGATCTGCTACCTTGCGGTGTTTGTGGTGGCGATCCGTCTGCGTCATGATATTCACGCCTCGTTGCCAATCCTCGTTGTCGGTATGATGGTCATGCTATTGGTAATCATCGGTTTTATTTACAGTCTATGGTCCCAGGGCAGCAGCGCACTGATGTGGATTATTGGCGCACTATTACTAAGCCTTATTGTGGCAATGGTAATGAAACGGAATAAAACCATATAAAATCTACCTGCGCGCAGTGCTTTCTGTGCTGCGCCTTTATTTTTTTCTTAATCAAATCCTCCGTCTTATACTTTTAATAAATAAGTCACAAAAAAATGGTATATACACGATAAAACTGTGATTCTTATCACTTCTTACTATGGATTATTCTCAATGCGGATGATGGTAATCTAAAACTCGTAGTGTATTCTTAATAAATAACGTATAAGCTTTTTAGCTGCATTTCTTTTAATAGGGGGAATAAAAACGAAAGAGATGCACAAGTTATTACCCTTCTTAAATAAAATGAGGCTGGTTATAAAAACCAGTTAAAATAATGACCTGGAAGGAAGTGACTTATCTATGGCGCGATTACAATTAAAAAACCGTAAAAATAAATGCCTGATATTTTTAATAAGTTTTATTGTGATGGGAGAAAACGCGCTTGCAGCGCCATTACCACAATGGGCTAACGCCCCTGCGGTTACGTCGGTTGCCAGTTTATCCTTACAGGAGAGTATATTACGCGCATTTGCGCGAAACCCCGACGTCACCCAACAGGCGGCGCAGATAGGTATTGGCGAAGCGCAAATCGATGAAGCCAAAAGTGCCTGGTATCCGCACGTTGGCTTAACCGGTAACGCGGGGCCGTCCCGACAAACGGACTCCAGCGGCAGGCTTGATAACAACGTTTCGTATGGCATAACCCTGACGCAGTTGGTGTATGACTTTGGTAAAACGAACAACGATATCAAACTGCAAACTGCCGCTCGTGACAGCTACCGCTTTAAATTGATGGCAACCCTAACCGATGTCGCAGAGAAAACGGCGACCACCTATATGGAAGTTAGCCGTTATCAGGCTTTGTGCGATGCGGCTCAACGTAATATCCACTCGCTGGAAAATGTCTACAACATGGCGGCACTACGCGCCAACGCCGGCCTGAACTCATCTTCTGATGAATTGCAGGCTCAGACACGCATTGCCGGAATGCGCTCGACGCTGGAGCAATATCAGGCGCAAATGGCGAGCGCCAAAGCGCAACTGGCGGTGCTGACTGGCGTACAGCCGGAGGCGATAGCCGCGCCACCTGCGGAATTAGCCGAGCAGCCGGTATCGCTAAAAAATATTGATTACCAGTCCATTCCGCTGGTGTTGGCGGCAGAAAATTTACGCCAGTCGGCACAGTACGGCGTGGAAAAAACCAAAGCGCAATACTGGCCGACGCTTAGTATTCAGGGAGGCAAAACGCGCTACCAGATCAGCGATCGCTCGTACTGGGACGACCAGTTACAGCTGAACGTTAACGCGCCGTTGTATCAGGGCGGTGCGGTTTCTGCCCAGGTACAACAGGCCGAAGGGCAACAAAAAATCTCCGCCTCGCAGGTCGAACAGGCAAAACTGGATGTATTACAACGGGCATCAGTGGCGTATGCCAACTGGACTGGCGCACGGGGGCGCGAAGAAGCCGGTTTAGCGCAATCCGAAAGTGCACACAAAACGCGAGATGTGTATCAAAATGAATATAAATTAGGTAAACGCAGTCTGAATGATCTATTAACCGTCGAGCAAGATGTCTTTCAGGCGCAATCGGCTGAAATAAATGCCAGTTATGATGGCTGGGTTGCCGCAGTAAATTATGCCGCTGCGGTTAATAACCTTATTCCATTAGCGGGAATTAAACAGGGCTTATACAACGACTTACCCGATTTAAAATAATCCTGCCATTATTAATATCAGGTAGGCATCGTTGTTGAGTTATTACCTTTGTCTTATTTAGATAAATGGACTCGCTAAGGATGTGCGCCATTTATCAGGAATGCCATTATGAGCCTGATTATTGATGTTATTTCGCGTAAAACATCCGTCAAACAAACGCTGATTAATCCTGGCGGCGTTACGGTTGTTATTTATGAGCCCTCTGTGGTGCAGGTTCATGCTCAGGCATCTGCCGTTGCGCGTTACGTTCGCGAAGGAAATGATCTGTTGATCTATATGCAGGATGGCACGGTTATCCGTTGCAACGGCTATTTCCTGCAAGCGGCAAATACCACTGAACAATCGGAACTGGTCTTTGCCGATGGACAACAGCTAACTCACGTAACGTTTGCCGATGCCGCAGCGGGGGGATTAGCCCCCGTAGAACTGAGCGCCCAGACCACCGCTATTGAAAGCATTGCGCCATTTCTTGATACCGTTGCTCAGACCAGCACCTTCCCGTGGGGATGGTTAGCCGGTGCGGCGGTAGGTGGCGGTGCGCTTGGCGCTTTACTGGCAAGCGGTGGCGATGACGATTCAAAAACTGAAGTGGTTAACAACCCTCCGCCACCCGCCGAGCCAGGCAATGCGACCCCATCATTTTTAGTCACCGATAATCAGGGCGATCAGCGCGGTATTCTTGCCACCAATGACATCACCGATGACACCACGCCAACCTTTAGCGGTAGCGGGCAGGCGGGTGCGACCATCCAAATCAAAGACAGCAACGGCAATACTATTGCCAGTACTCAGGTAGACAGCAACGGGCACTGGAGCGTCTCTTTACCCACGCAAAGTGCAGGTGAACATACCTGGTCAGTGGTGCAAATTGTCGGCAGCACCATCACTGACGCTGGTTCGATAACGTTAACCATCGACGACAGCCAGGCCAGCGTGCAGGTCGCCACCACCGCAGGCGATAACATTATTAACGCCAGCGAACAGGCCGCCGGATTTACGCTTTCAGGCACGACGAGCAACTTGCCGCAGGGAACAGAACTCAGCGTCACGCTAAACGGTAAAACCTACACGACCAGCGTAGGTGCTAACGGCGCGTGGAGCGTGCAGGTGCCGACCGCTGACGCCCAGGCGTTAGGCGAAGGGAATCAGGCGGTGCTGGTCAGTGGGAAAGACGCCACAGGCAATACCGTCACCGGCGCGCAGCTGCTAACGGTCGATACCCAACCGCCAACGCTTGCCATCAACACCATCGCCCAGGACAACATTGTCAGCGCCGCAGAACATAACGCCGCGCTGGTACTGAGCGGGACTTCGAATGCTGAAGCCGGGCAAATCGTTACACTGACAGTAAATGGTAAAAGCCATACAGCAACCGTCGGTAGCGATGGCACATGGCAGGTGGCGCTGCCTGCCGCAGAAGTGCAGGCGTTGGCAGATGGTAACTACGCCGTAAATGCCAGCGTCAGCGACCGGGCAGGAAACACCACCAGCAACAGCGCGAATTTCGTGGTAGATACCAGCGCGCCGACGATTAACGTCAACACCGTGGCGGGCGACGATATTCTTAATAATGCCGAACAGGCCGTCGCACAGATCATCTCCGGAAATGTCAGCGGTGCTTCTCCTGGCGATACGGTGACTGTGAAATTGGGCGCTCATGCCCTGACGGGCGTCGTGCTGGCAGACGGTAGCTGGAATGTGGCGCTGGATCCGGCGGTAACCCGCACGCTGGATCGCGGAGCCAATACGATTTTCGTCACCGTGACAGATGCTGCAGGAAATACCGGCGCGGCGTCTCGTGCAATCACGCTGGTAGGTGTTTCTCCGTTGATCACCATTAACACCGTCTCCGGCGATGACATTATCAGTGGCGCAGAAAAAGGTGCGCCACTGACCCTTACCGGTAGCACTCAACAGGCCGAGACAGGACAAACCGTCACAGTAACCCTGGCTGGACAGAGTTTTACCACTACCGTGCAGGCCGATGGCTCCTGGAGTCTGACAGTACCCGCTGCCAATATGGGTGATCTGCCTGACGGTGCGGTAGCGATTACCGCTTCTGTGACGGATCTCAGCGGTAATACCGGCAACACCTCCCGCACCATTACCGTCGATAGCCAGGCGCCGGCCTTAAGCATTGATCCACTGACCGCCGACAACATCATCAACGCCGCCGAAAGCGGGCAGGATCTGCCCATCACTGGCACCACTGACGCCCAGCCGGGGCAGACGGTAACGGTGACGCTTAACGGGCAGACGTATCAGGGCATCGTGCAACCAGATGGCACATGGAGTGTGACGGTTCCCGCCGCCAACGTTGACGCACTGGCTGACGGCAACGCCACGGTCACCGCCAGCGTGAACGATGTTGCTGGTAACCCGAGCAGCGTTTCACGCGTGGCGCTGGTCGATGCCACGCCGCCTGTGGTGACCATTAATCCGGTGGCGACTGATAACGTCATTAACACGCCGGAACATACCCAGGCGCAAATCATCAGCGGCACGGTTACCGGCGCGCAGGCTGGCGATATTGTCACCGTGACGCTGAATAATGTGGATTACACCACGGTGGTGGATGCTTCCGGCAACTGGAGCCTGGGCGTTCCGGCTTCCGTTGTCAGCGGGCTGGTGGACGGCAGTTATCCGATCAACGTTTCAGTGACTGACCGCGCCGGAAACAGCGGCAGCCAGGCACTCACCGTCACGGTTAATACCGCCGCGCCAGTGGTTGGAATTAATACCATTGCTGGCGATGATGTGATTAACGCCAGCGAAAAAGGAGCCGATGTTCAAATTACCGGCACCAGCGATCAACCTGTTAATACCGCCATCACCGTGACGCTGAACGGGCAAAATTACACCACCACGACCGACGCCTCCGGCAACTGGAGCGTCACCGTTCCGGCGTCGGCGGTAACCGCATTAGGCCAGGCCAACTACACGGTGACGGCAGCGGTGACCAGTAGTATTGGCAACAGCGCCACCGCCAGCCATAACCTCCTGGTCGACAGCTCACTGCCCGGCGTGACCATTAACCCGGTAGCAACCGACGATATTATTAACGCCGCCGAAGCGGGCGCTGCGCAAACCATCAGCGGGCAGGTGACGGGAGCCGCCGTTGGCGACACGGTAACTATTACGTTGGGCGGTAATACCTACACGACTACCGTCCAGGCTGGTTTAAGCTGGAGCGTGAGCGTTCCGGCAGCAGATATTCAGGCGCTGGGTAATGGTGATTTAACGGTTAATGCCTCGGTCACCAATCAAAACGGTAACACCGGCAGCGGCACGCGGGATATCACCATCGACGCCAATCTGCCCGGTCTGCGGGTCGATACGGTGGCGGGCGATGATGTGGTCAATATCATCGAACATGGGCAGGCGCTGGTGGTTACCGGCAGCAGCTCGGGGCTGGCTGAAGGCACGCCGCTAACCGTCACAATTAATAACGTCGAATACACTACTGCGGTGCAGGCCGATGGTAGCTGGAGCGTGGGTGTTACAGCGACGCAGGTTAGCGCCTGGCCTGCGGGGACGGTGACGGTTGCCGTGTCCGGGGAAAGTAGCGCCGGAAATCCGATAAGCATCACCCATCCCGTTACGGTCGATCTCACTCCGGCGGCGATCACCATCAACACCATCGCCACGGACGATGTGATTAACGCCGCAGAAAAAGGCGCTAATTTAACTCTTTCCGGCACCACCACTAACGTAGAACCCGGTCAAACCGTCACCGTTACCTTTGGCGGGAAAAATTACACTGCCAGCGTGGCGAGCGATGGTAGCTGGACTGCCACCGTTCCTGCCGCCGATTTAGCGGCATTACCCGAGGGCAGCGCCTCCGCGCAGGCCAGCGTCAGCAACGTCAACGGCAATAGCGCCTCGGCGGTGCATAACTACAGTGTTGATAGCAGCGCGCCAACCATCATTATCAATACCGTTGCCAGCGACAATATCGTCAACGCCAGTGAAGCCGACGCGGGCGTGACGGTGAGCGGCAGCACCACCGCCGAAGCGGGGCAGATTGTTACGGTAACGCTTAATAGCCCGACCGTGCAGACGTATCAGGCAACGGTACAGGCCGACGGCAGTTGGAGCATTAACGTTCCGGCGGCAGATCTTGAGGCATTGACGGATGGCAGCCACACCCTGACCGCGACGGTCAATGACAAAGCGGGCAACCCGGCGAGCACCACGCATAATCTGGCGGTGGATCTCACCGTTCCGGTACTGACTATCAACACCATTGCGGGCGACGATATTATTAACGCCGCCGAACACGGGCAGGCGCTGGTGATTTCCGGTTCCAGCACCGGCGGGGAAGCGGGGGATGTCGTTACCGTCACGCTAAACAGTAAAACCTATACCACGACGCTGGATGCCTCCGGCAACTGGAGCGTCGGCGTTCCGGCAGCGGATGTCACCGCGCTGGGCAGCGGTTCACAAACCGTAACGGCGAGCGTTACCGATGCGGCGGGCAATAACGATATTGAGACGCACACGGTCACCGTTAACCTTACCGCGCCGACCATTGGCATTAACACTATCGCCACCGATGACGTGATTAACGCCACGGAAAAAGGCGCGGATCTGCAAATCAGCGGCACCAGCAACCAGCCCGCAGGCACCGCAATTACGGTGACGCTTAACGGGCAAAATTACACCGCCACGACGGACGCAGCAGGTAACTGGAGCACCACGGTGCCCGCTTCCGCAGTAGGTGCGCTGGGCGAAGCCAGCTACACGGTGACGGCGAACGTCACCGACAGTGCAGGTAACAGCAATTCCGCCAGCCATAACGTGCAGGTCAATACCGCGCTGCCTGGCGTCACCATTAATCCGGTGGCGAGCGACGATATTATTAACGCCGCCGAATCGGGCGTGGCGCAGACCATCAGCGGCCAGGTGACGGGCGCGGCGGCGGGCGATACCGTCACCGTAACGCTTGGCGGGAAAACCTACACCGCCACCGTGCAGGGCAATTTAAGCTGGAGCGTGGACGTTCCGGCGGCGGATATTCAGGCCATCGGTAATGGCGATCTGACGGTTAACGCTTCGGTGACCAACGGCGTTGGCAACACCGGCAGCGGTTCGCGAGATATTACTATCGACGCCAATTTGCCAGGTCTGCGCGTTGATACCGTGGCGGGCGATGATGTGGTCAACAGCATCGAGCACGCTCAGGCGCTGGTGATCACCGGTAGCAGCAGTGGGCTGGCGACGGGCGCGGCACTGACGGTGGTGATTAACACGGTCACTTACGCTGCAACAGTATTAGCCGATGGCACATGGGGCGTTGGCGTTCCTGCGGCAGATGTGGGCAACTGGCCTGCGGGGACGGTGAATATCACGGTTTCAGGTGCCAGTAGCGCCGGAAACCCGGTCACTATTACCCACCCGGTCACCGTCGATCTGGCGGCGGTGGCGATCTCCATTAACACCGTTTCCGGTGATGATGTGATTAACGCCGCCGAAAAAGGGGCAGATTTAACCCTGTCCGGCAGCACCTCTGGCGTGGAAGCGGGGCAAACGGTCACCGTCACCTTTGGCGGAAAAACCTATACCGCGACCGTAGCGGGCGATGGTAGCTGGACAACCACCGTGCCTGCCGCCGATCTCAACGCGTTACGCGATGGCGACGCCACGGTACAGGCCAGCGTCAGCAACGTTAACGGCAACACGGCTTCGGCGACACACGCCTATAGCATCGATGCCACGGCACCGACGCTTGCCATTAACACCATCGCCACTGACGATATTCTTAACGCCGCCGAGGCGGGCAATCCGTTAACCATCAGCGGCACCACTACCGCCGAAGCGGGGCAGATGGTCACCGTTACCCTTAATGGCGTGACTTATACTGGCACCGTCCAGGCGGACGGCAGCTGGAGCGTCAGCGTACCGACGGCGGATCTCAGCAATCTGACCGCCAGCCAGTACACGGTCAGCGCCTCGATAAGCGATAAAGCGGGTAACCCGGCGACCGCCACTCACGGCCTGGCGGTGGATCTCACTGTTCCAGTGCTGACCATCAACACTGTCTCCGGCGATGACATAATTAACGCTACCGAGCACGGGCAGGCGCTGGTGATCTCCGGTTCCAGCACTGGTGGCGAAGCGGGCGATGTCATCACCGTCACGTTAAACAGTAAAACCTACACCACCACGCTGGACGCTTCCGGCAACTGGAGCGTCGGCGTTCCGGCGGCAGATGTCACTGCGCTGGGCAGCGGCGCACAAACCATCACCGCGACCATTACCGACGCGGCAGGCAACAGCGACGACGCCAGCCGCACGGTTACTGTGAATCTCACCTCGCCGACAATTGGCATCAACACCATTGCTACAGATGACGTGATTAACGCCACGGAAAAAGGTGCGGATCTGCAAATCACCGGCACCAGTAATCAGCCAGCGGACACTACGGTTACGGTGACGCTAAACGGTCAAAATTACACTGCCACTACCGATAGCAACGGCAACTGGATCGCCACGGTGCCAGCCTCGGCGGTTAGCGCGCTGGGTGAAGCCAACTACACGGTAACCGCGAACGTCACCGATACGGCAGGCAACAGCAATTCCGCCAGCCATAACGTGCTGGTCAATACCGCGCTGCCTGGTGTCACCATTAACGCGGTGGCGACCGACGATATTATCAACGCTGCCGAAGCGGGCAACGCGCAAACCATCAGTGGCCAGGTCACGGGTGCGGCGCAGGGAGATACGGTCACCATTACGCTGGGCGGCAATACCTACACCGCCACGGTGCAGGCTAATTTAAGCTGGAGTGTCAGCGTTCCGGCGGCGGATATTCAGGCGCTGGGTAACGGCTCCTTGACGGTTAACGCCTCGGTGACCAACGTCGTCGGCAACACCGGCAGCGGCTCGCGAGACATCACTATCGATGCCAATCTGCCTGGCCTGCGTGTCGATACCGTAGCGGGTGATGATGTTATTAACAGCATTGAGCACAATCAGGCGCTGGTGATCACCGGGAGCAGCACCGGATTAACGGTGGGAACCGCGTTAACGGTCGTTATCAATAACGTCACTTACGGCGCGACAGTGTTAGCCGACGGCACATGGAACCTCGGCGTTCCGGCGGCAGACGTCAGTAACTGGCCTGCGGGAACGGTCGATATTACGGTAAGCGGCACCAACAGCGCCGGAACAACCTCCACCATTACCCATCCAGTCACCGTCGATCTGGCGGCGGTCGCTATCACCATTAACACCCTTTCCGGCGATGATGTGATCAACGCCGTCGAAAAAGGCGAAACGCTGGTCGTAAGCGGCAGCACCAGCGGCGTGGAAGCCGGGCAGACGGTGACCGTGACCTTCGGTGGCAAAAATTACACCGCTACCGTGGAAGCCAACGGTAGCTGGACGGTGAATGTGCCGCCTGCCGATCTCGCTGCGCTGCCGGACGGCGCGGGCAACGTGCAGGCGAGCGTCAGCAACATTAACGGCAATAATGCCCAGGCGGATCGCGCGTACAGCGTCGATGCCACCGCGCCGCTTGTGACTATTAACACCATCGCCAGTGACGATATTCTCAACGTGAGCGAAGCGGGCGCGGGAGTAACCATCAGCGGCACCACCACGGCGCAGGCCGGGCAGACGCTGACCGTCACGCTCAATAACAACACTTACCAGACCACCGTCCAGGCCGATGGCACCTGGAGCGTGAACGTTCCGGCAACGGAATTAAGCGGATTAACCGCCAGCAGTTATACCGTGACTGCGACGGTGAGCGACAAAGCGGGCAACCAGGCAAGCGCCGACCACGCACTGGCGGTGGATGTCACCGCGCCGGATCTCACCATTAATACCGTCGCGGGCGATGACATTATCAACGCCATCGAACACGGTCAGGCGCTGGTGGTGAGCGGCACCAGCACGGGCGCGGCGGCGGGTGATGTGGTAACCGTCACGCTGAACGGTAAAAACTACACTACCACGCTGGATGCCTCCGGTAACTGGAGCGTGGGTATTCCGGCGGCGGATGTCACGGCGCTGGCAACCGGAAGCCAGACGATCACCGCCAGCCTGAGCGATCGCGCGGGCAACAGCGACAGCACGACTCACGATGTGACCGTTGATCTCAGCGGCCCGACGTTGACCATCAACACCGTCTCCGGCGATGACATCATTAACAATACCGAGAAAACCCAGGATCTGACCATCAGCGGCGGCTCCAGCGGTCTGGCGACCGGCACCACGGTCACCGTGATGTTGAACGGCCTGGCGTACAGCGCCACCACCGATGGTTCTGGCAACTGGAGCGTTACCGTGCCGGCTTCGGCAGTCGGCGCATTGGGCGAGGCTGTGTACCAGATTAGCGCCAGCGCCACCGACAGCGCGGGCAACAGCGGTGCTACCACCCATACGGTGAATGTCGAATCCCTCCTGCCTGGGGTAATCATTAATACCGTTTCGGGCGATGACATTATCAACGCCGCTGAAATCGCCGTTAACCAGACGATTAGCGGTCAGGTAACGGGAACGGCGCAGGCGGGGAATACGGTGACGGTCACGCTTGGTGGCAACCAGTATACCGCTACCGTGCAACCAGATTTAAGCTGGAGTGTCAGCGTGCCGGCGGCAGATTTGCAGGCGTTGGGTAACGGTGAGCTGACCATCAGCGCCTCGGTGACCAACACCACAGGCAATACCGGCACCGCCACGCACGACATCGTGATAGACGCCAACCTGCCTGGTCTGCGCGTCGATACCGTGGCAGGCGATGATGTGGTCAATATTATCGAACACGGTCAGGCGCTGGTTGTCACTGGTAGCAGTACCGGACTGGCGGTGGGGACGCCACTAACCGTGGAAATCAACAGCGTCACCTATGGCGCAACGGTATTAGCCGATGGCACCTGGAGCGTGGGCGTTCCGGCGACGGATGTCGCTAACTGGCCTGCGGGGACAGTCGATATTACGGTTACAGGCACTAACACTGCCGGAACAACTACCAGTATTAGCCATCCGGTCACGGTCGATCTCGCTGACGTGGCGATTACCATCAATACACTTTCCGGCGACGATGTGATTAACGCCGCCGAAAAGGGCAGTGATTTGCAGCTCTCCGGCACCACCTTCGGCGTGGAGGCGGGGCAGACTATTACCGTTATTTTTGGCGGCAAAAGCTACACCACGACGGTTGCTGCGGATAATACCTGGGGGATGACAATCCCAGCCGTCGATCTCTCGGCTTTACCAGACGGTGCAGCAAACGTACAAGCCAGCGTCAGCAACGTAGCAGGCAACATCGCCCAGACAACACATGCTTACAGCGTTGATGCCACCGCGCCCTCTGTCACCATCAACACCATCGCCACGGACGATATTCTTAATGCCGCCGAAGCCGGAACGGCGCTGACCATCAGCGGCACCAGCACGGCAGAAGCCGGGCAGATGGTGACCGTGACGCTAAACGGCGTCAATTACAGCGGCAACGTACAAGCAGACGGAAGCTGGAGCATCAGCGTACCAACTGGCGATTTAGCGAATCTCACCGCCAGCTCGTATACCGTCAACGCGGCGGTCAGCGACAAAGCCGGAAATCCGGCCTCGGCAACGCATAATCTGGCGGTGGATCTGATTGCCCCAGTCGTCACCATCAACACGGTGGCGGGCGACGACATCATTAACGCCACGGAACACAGCCAGGCGCAGATTATCAGCGGCTCGGCAACGGGCGCGACCACAGGTAACACGGTTTCCGTGACGATTGGCACGACCACCTACACCACCGTGCTGGACGCCAACGGCAACTGGAGCATCGGCGTGCCTGCCAGCGTGATTTCCGCACTGGCGCAGGGCGATGTGACCATTACCGCCACGGTCACCGACTCCGCAGGCAACAGCGGCACAGCCTCGCACATCGTCAGCGTGGCGCTCGGTGCTCCGGTACTCGGCATTAACACCATCGCCGTCGACGACATCATCAACGCCACGGAGAAAGGCGCGGATCTGGCGATTTCCGGCAGCAGCAACCAGCCTGCGGGCACGCAGGTAACAGTGACGCTTAACGGGCAAAATTACACCACCACAGCCGATGCTTCCGGTAACTGGAGCGTGACCGTTCCGGCGTCTGCGGTTGGTACGCTTGGTGAAGCGACTTATACCGTGACCGCCGCCGCTACTGACTCCGCTGGCAACAGCGGTTCCGCCAGCCATAACGTACAGGTCAATACCGCGCTGCCTGGCGTCACCATTAACGTTGTGGCAACGGACGATATTATTAACGCCGCCGAAGCTGGGGTAGATCAAACTATCAGCGGTCAGGTTACAGGCGCAGCGGCGGGCGACACGGTAACCGTCACGCTGGGTGGCGAGACTTACACGGCGACAGTGCAGGCCAATTTAAGCTGGAGTATTAATGTTCCGGCAGCCGCTTTACAGGCGTTGGGCAACGGCGAGTTGAGCATTTCGGCTTCGGTGACGAACAGCGTGGGCAATACTGGCAGCGGTACGCGTGACATTACCATTGACGCTAATCTCCCTGGTCTGCGGGTCGATACCGTCGCTGGCGATGATGTGGTGAATATCATCGAGCACGGTCAGGCACTGGTGGTAACCGGCAGTAGTTCTGGTCTGGCAGCGGGTGCCGTACTCACGGTTTCGATTAATAGCCAGAACTATAGCGCAACGGTTTTAGCTGATGGTTCATGGAGCGTCGGCGTTCCGGCTGTGGATGTCAGCGCCTGGCCTGCGGGGACGGTCACGATTACGGCGAGTGGTAGCACCACCGCCGGAAATCCGGTCAGCGTCACGCACCCGGTCACCGTCGATCTCACGGCGATCGCTATCAGCATTAACACCATTACCGCCGATGATGTGATAAACGCCGCTGAAAAAGGCGCGGCGTTAACGCTCTCTGGCAGCACGTCCGGCGTGGAGGCCGGGCAAACGGTCACCGTGACCTTTGGCGGCAAAAACTACACTGCAAGCGTCGCGGCAGATGGTTCGTGGAGCACCACGGTTCCGGCGGCGGATATGGCAACCCTGCGTGATGGCGACGCCAGCGCACAGGCCAGCGTCAGCAACGTTAACGGCAACAGCGCCACCACCACCCACGCTTACAGCGTCGATGCCAGCGCGCCAACGGTCACCATCAACACCATCGCCACGGACGATATTCTTAATGCCACCGAAGCCGGTACGGCGCTGACCATCACCGGCAGCAGCACGGCGGAAGCGGGGCAGACGGTGACCGTTACGCTCAATGGCGCAAATTATACCGGCACCGTACAAACGGACGGTAGCTGGAGCGTCAGCGTGCCGCCAGCAGCGTTAAGCGCGCTGACCGCCAGCAACTATACCGTCAGCGCGGTGGTGAGCGACAAAGCCGGTAACCCGGCCTCGGTTAACCACAACCTGACGGTGGATACTTCCGTTCCGGTTGTCACCATCAACACGGTGGCGGGTGATGATGTGATCAACGCGACGGAACACGCCCAGGCGCAGATTATCAGCGGCTCCGCCACGGGTGCGGCAACCGGTAGCACCGTGACGGTGACTATTGGCACCAATACCTTCACCACCGTGCTGGATGCCAGCGGTAACTGGAGCGTCGGCGTACCGTCGAGCGTCGTTTCGGCGCTGGCAAACGGCACGGTCACCATCAACGCCAGCGTCACCGATGCCGGGGGCAACAGCGGCAGCGCCACGCATCAGGTGACGGTCAATACCGGCCTGCCAACCATTACCTTTAACGCCATCAGCGGCGATAACGTGCTGAATGCCGATGAAAAAGGTCAGCCGTTGACCATTAGCGGTAGCAGTACGGGGCTGGCGACGGGCGCGCAGGTCACCGTCACGCTCAACGGTCATAACTACAGCGCCACCACCGACGCGGCGGGCAACTGGACGTTAACCGTACCGGTGAGCGATCTGGCGGCCTTAGGCCAGGCCAACTATACCGTCAGCGCCAGCGCCACCAGTGCGGCAGGCAACACCGCCAGCAGCCAGGCGAATTTACTGGTCGACAGCGGCCTGCCGGGCGTCACCATCAACACCGTGGCGGGCGACGATATTATCAACGCCGCTGAAGTGGGCGCTGATCAAACCATCAGCGGGGTGGTGACCCGCGCCGCCGCAGGCGATATGGTGACCGTCACGCTGGGCGGCAATACTTATACTGCACAAGTTCAGGCCGATTTAAGCTGGAGCGTCAGCGTTCCGGCAGCCGATTTACAGGCGTTGGGTAATGGTGATTTGACCATTAACGCCTCGGTCACCAACGCTAATGGCAATACTGGTAGCGGCACGCGGGATATCACCATTGACGCCAACCTGCCAGGTCTGCGCGTGGATACCGTCTCGGGCGATGATATCGTCAACAGCATAGAGCACGGACAGGCGCTGGTGATCACTGGTGGCAGCAGCGGTTTGAATACCGGCGCCGTGCTGACGGTCACCATCAACGGCACGGCCTATGCCGCCACGGTACAGGCAGACGGTAGCTGGAGTGTCGGCATTCCGGCGGCAAACGTCAGCGCCTGGCCTGCGGGGCCGTTAACCGTTGAGGTAGCAGGGCAGAGCAGCGCCGGAAACCCGGTCAGCGTCAGCCATCCGTTCACCGTCGATTTAACAGCGGTGGCTATCAGCATCAACACCGTTGCCAGCGACGACGTAATTAATGCCGCTGAAAAAGGTGCCGATCTGACCCTTTCCGGCAGCACCAGCGGGATTGAAAGCGGGCAAACCGTCACCGTCACTTTTGGCGGCAAAACCTACACCGCAAGCGTCGCCGCCAACGGAAGCTGGAGCGTAACGGTTCCGGCGGCAGATCTGGCAACTCTGCCAGACGGCGCGGCGAACGTGCAGGCCAGCGTCAGCAGCGCGAGCGGCAATAACGCTTCGGCAACCCATGCGTATAGCGTTGACGCCAGTGCGCCGACGCTCACCATAAACACCATCGCCAGCGATGACATTCTTAACGCCACGGAGGCCGGAAGCCCACTCACCCTCAGCGGCACCAGCACCGCCGAAACCGGGCAGACGGTGAGCGTCACCCTTAACGGCGTAACCTACACCGGTAATGTACAGACGGACGGTAGCTGGAGCGTCAGCGTTCCCACTTCAGCCCTGGGCGCGCTCACCGCAAGCAATTACACCGTCAGCGCCACGGTCAACGACAAAGCGGGCAACCCCGGCAACGCCAGCCATAATCTGGCGATAGACACCACCGCGCCGGTTCTTACCATTAACACCGTGGCAGGCGATGACATCATCAACGACGCCGAGCACGCGCAGGCGCTGGTGATCTCCGGCACCAGCAGCGGCGGGGAAGCGGGCGATGTGGTGAGCGTTGTGCTCAACGGCAAAACCTACACCACCACGTTGGACGCCTCCGGTAACTGGAGCGTCGGAGTACCGGCGGCGGATGTGACGGCGCTGGGTAGCGGTGCGCAGACGATCACTGCCAGCGTCAGCGATCGGGCAGGCAACAGCGATGACGCCAGCCGCACCGTTACCGTCAGCCTCACAGCGCCAGTGATTGGTATCAACACCATCGCGGGCGATGATGTGATCAACGCGACGGAAAAAGGATCTGATCTGGCGCTTTCCGGCACCAGCGATCAGCCTGCGGGTACGGCGATCACCGTCACGCTGAACGGACAAAACTACAGCGCCACCACCGACGCCTCCGGCAACTGGAGCGTCACCGTTCCTGCCTCGGCGGTCAGTGCGCTGGGTGAAGCCACCTACAGCGTCACGGCGAGCGTCACCAACGCTCAGGGCAACAGCAGCACCGCCAGCCATAACGTACAGGTCAATACCGCGCTGCCGGGCGTCACCATCAATCCGGTGGCGACGGACGATATTATCAACGCCGCCGAAGCAGGCAGTGCGCAAACCATCAGCGGCCAGGTCACCGGGGCGGCGGCGGGCAGCACCGTCACCGTTGAACTGGGCGGTAAAACTTACACCGCCACCGTCCAGCCAGATTTAAGCTGGAATGTGAGCGTACCTGCCGCCGACTGGCAGGCGTTGGGTAACGGTGAGTTAACGGTTAACGCCTCGGTGACCAGCGCCGTTGGCAACATCGGTAGCGGCACGCGCGATATCACCATCGATGCCAGTCTGCCCGGTCTGCGGGTCGATACTGTCGCTGGCGATGATGTGGTCAATATCATCGAACACGCTCAGGCACAGGTGATCACCGGCAGCAGCTCCGGCTTTGCCGCAGGTACGGCGTTGACGGTGGTGATAAATAACCAAACTTACGCCGCCACGGTGCTGGCGAACGGCACCTGGAGCGTCGGCGTTCCGGCGGCGGATGTCAGCAACTGGCCTGCGGGAACGCTGAATATTACCGTTAGCGGCGCGAACAGTGCCGGAACGCAAACCAGCATTACCCATCCGCTGACCGTTGATTTCACTGCTGTCGCTATCAGCATTAACGCCATCACCGCCGATGATGTGATAAACGCCGCCGAAAAAGGTGCAGCGTTAACGCTCTCCGGCAGCACCTCCGGCGTCGAAACGGGGCAAACCGTTACCATTACCTTTGGCGGCAAAACCTACACCACCACGGTGGCGGCAAACGGTAGCTGGAGCACCACCGTTCCGGCAGCGGATATGGCGGCTCTGCGTGATGGCGATGCCAGCGCCCAGGTGCGGGTGACAAACGTTAACGGCAACAGCGCCACGGCAACGCATGAATACAGCGTCGATAGCGCCGCGCCAACGGTGACCATCAACACCATTGCCAGCGATAACATCATCAACGCCAGCGAAGCGGCGGCAGGTGTGACGGTTTCCGGCACCAGCACGGCGGAAGCGGGGCAAACGCTGACCGTCACGTTTAACGGCAGTAACTACCAGACCACGGTGCAGGCAGACGGGAGCTGGAGCTTAACGCTGCCTGCCGGCGACTTAACCGCGCTTGCCAATAATGGCTACACCCTGACCGCTACGGCCAGCGATCTGGCGGGTAACCCTGGCAGCGCCAGTAAAGGCGTGACCGTCGATACCACCGCGCCGGTGATCAGTTTTAACACCGTGGCGGGCGATGATGTGATTAACAACGTCGAACACACCCAGGCGCAGATTATCAGCGGCGCCGCCACGGGCGCGGTAGCTGGCGACCGCCTGGTGGTGACCATCGCCGGGCAGCAGTATGTCACCAGCACCGATGCCAGCGGCAACTGGAGCGTCGGCGTGCCTGCCAGCGTGATTTCCGGCCTTGCGGATGGCACGGTGACTATCAGCGCCACCATCACCGATAGCGCAGGCAACAGCAGCACCCAAACGCATAACGTGCAGGTCAATACGGCGGCGGTATCGCTTTCGGTCAGCACCATCAGCGGCGATAACCTCATTAACGCCGCCGAAGCAGGCAGTGCGCTGATCCTTAGCGGCACCGGCACCAATTTTGCGACAGGCACAGTGGTGACCGTGTTGCTTAACGGCAAAGGCTACAGCGCCACCATTCAAAGCAACGGGAGCTGGAGCGTGAATGTGCCAGCGGCAGACGTTGCGGCGCTTGCGGATGGCACCAGCTATACGGTTAGTGCCTCCGCTCAGGACAGCGCCGGAAACAGCGCCACGGCCTCGCGCAGCGTGGCGGTGGATCTCACCGCACCGGTTATCAGCATCAACACCGTTTCAACTGACGACCGACTCAACGCCGCCGAACAACAGCAGCCGTTAACCCTTAATGGATCGACCAGCGCGGAAGTGGGGCAGACGGTCACCGTGACCTTTGGCGGCAAAACCTATACCGCCACGGTTGCCGCCAATGGCACCTGGGCGCTGAACGTACCTGCGGCGGATCTGGCAACGCTCGGGCAGGGCGCGCAGACCATCACCGCCAGCGTGAACGATCGCGCCGGTAACCCCGGTCAAACCACGCACGCCCTGACCGTCGACACCGCTGCGCCGACGGTGACCATCGCCACGGTAGCGGGCGACGATATTATCAACAACGCCGAGCAGCTTGCCGGGCAGACCATCAGCGGCACCACCACCGCCGAAGTGGGACAGACGGTAACCGTCACCTTTAACGGTCAGAGCTGGAGCGCAACGGTTGGCAGCGGCGGAAACTGGTCGGTATTTATTCCGGCGCAGCAGTTTGCCGGATTAAGCGACGGCAGCTACACCATTAGCGCGTCGGTCAGCGATCAGGCCGGAAACCCCGGCAGCGGCAGCCGTGGCGTCACGTTGAACGGCGACGTCCCCACCGTCACCATCAACACCTTTGCGGGCGATGATGTGGTGAACGCGGCGGAACACGGTTCGTCTCTGGTTATCAGTGGCACCACCACCGCGCCGGTCGGGCAGACGCTGACCCTGAATTTAAACGGCAAAACCTACACCACCACAGTACAGACCGGCGGTAGCTGGAGCTACACCCTCGGCAGCGCCGATGTCACCGCGCTGGCGGACGGCAATGCCTACGTGATTAACGCCTCGGTGAGCAACGCCATTGGCAACACCGGCAGCAGCAATCACACCATTACCGTCGATCTCAGCGCCCCGGCGATGGGCATTAATATCGATTCCCTGCAAGCCGACACCGGCCTTAGCGCCAGCGACTTTATCACCAGCGTCAGCCCGGTGGTGGTCAATGGCTCACTCACCGCCGCGCTTGCCAGTAACGAGACGGCGCAAATCAGTATCGACGGCGGCGCAACCTGGAGCACGCTCACCGTGACCGGCACGACCTGGCGCTATAACGACAGCCGCACGCTGACTGATGGCAACTATCTCTATCAGGTGCGGGTGATTGATGCGGCGGGCAACGTCGGCGCGACTGACAGCCAGAACGTGGTGATCGACACCATCGCGCCAGATCCAGCGGTGAAAACCATCGCCATCAGCGCGATCACCACCGATACTGGATTAATCACTAACGATTTTATCACCAGCGACACGACGCTGGCGGTGAGCGGCACGCTGGGCGCGGCGCTTTCTGCCGGCGAGTTCGCGCAAATCAGTATCGATGGCGGCACCACCTGGCAGAATCTTTCGGTAAGCGGTTTGACCTGGACGTACCTTGATGGGCGCACGCTGACTGACGGCAACTACAACTATCAGGTGCGGGTTATCGACACCGCCGGAAATATCGGCGCGACCGCCAGCCAGATTGTCACCGTTGACACCAGCGCGTCGCTGGCGAGCAAAACCATCGTCATTGCGGGCATTAGCGATGACACCGGCTTAAGCAGCAGCGATTTTGTTACTCGCGACACGACGCTGACCGTGCGCGGTACACTCGGCGCGGCGCTGGCGGCAGATGAACGGGCGCAAATCAGCCTCGACGGTGGTGTTACCTGGAGCACGTTAACCGTTATCGGCACCAGCTGGAGCTATGCCGATGGTCGCACGCTTACCGACGGCACCTGGAACTACACGGTGCGGGTGGTGGATCTGGCGGGGAACGTCGGGCAGACCGCGACGCAAAACGTGGTGGTCGATACCACCAGCCCGGAAGCGGCGAAAAGCATCACCATTACCGGTATCAGCGATGACACCGGAGCCAGCAGCAGCGACTTTATTACCAGCGATACTACGCTTACCGTGCGCGGCGTGCTGGGCGCGGCGCTCGGCGCTAACGAATTCGCGCAAATCAGTACCGACAACGGCGCAACCTGGGTGAACGTGACGCTGGCGGCAGACGGCCTGAACTGGACATACGCTGATGGGCGCACGTTGACTAACGGCACGACAACCTGGCTGGTGCGGGTGGTCGATCTGGCGGGCAACGTTGGTGCCACCGGAAGCCAGTCGGCGCAGATTGATACCGTTAACCCGGCGCAGGTGTTGACCATCGCCAGCATCAGCACCGATACGGGGAGTTCGGCAACCGACTTTATCACCAGTGATACCACGCTCACGCTGACCGGCTCGCTGGGCGCGGGGCTTGCCAGCGGCGAAGTAGCGCAGATTAGCCTTGATGGCGGCGCGACCTGGACTACGCTCACCACCAACGGCACGCAGTGGACTTACACCGACAGCCGCACATTGACCGACGGCAGCTATGTTTATCAGGTGCGGGTGCTGGATCTGGCCGGGAACACCGGTCCGGTGGTGTCGAAAACGGTGGTGGTCGATACGATTAACCCCACCGCCACGCCAGGTATTGTGTCGTATACCGATGATGTCGGGCAGCGGCAGGGGACATTAAGCAGTGCGCAGGCTACCGACGACACCACGCCACTGCTGAACGGCGTGCTCTCCGGCCCGCTTGCCAGCGGTGAAGTCGTTTACCTCTACCGCAACGGCCTGCTGTTAGGCGCGGTAACGATGGTCGGCGCACTGAACTGGACCTACAGCGACAGTGGTCTGGTCAGCGGTGCCTATACCTACAGCGCGCGAGTGGTGGATCTGGCGGGGAATATCACCTCCTCCAGTGATTTTATCCTGACGGTTGATACCTCTATTCCGACGACGCTGGCGCAAATCACCAGCCAGACCACGCGTGACACCACGCCAATTATCAGCGGCGTAATCACCGCTGCGCTTGCCAGCGGGCAGTACGTCGAAGTGGTGATCAACGGCAAAACCTACACCTCACAGCCGGGCGGTGCGGTAGTGGTCGATCCGGCGCACAATACCTGGTATGTGCAACTGCCGGATACCGACGCGCTGGCAGCGTCCGCAACTGCTTATAACGTCACCGCGCAGGTGAAAAGCTCGGCGGGCAACGGCAACACCGCCAACGTCAGCAATGGCACGGTGACAGTCAACGCGGCAATTGATTACACGCCAGCCTGGACGACCGCCAATAAAACAACGGCCTGGGGGCTGACCTACGGCCTCGACACGCACGGAATGTGGACGGTGCTGGCCAACCAGCAGGTGATGCAATCTACCGACCCGCTTACCTGGTCGAAGACCGCCCTGACGCTGTATCAGAGCGGCAACAACTACGCCACCAGTTCCATTGCCGATTACGACCGTAACGGTACGGGTGATCTGTTTATTACCCGTGATGATTACGGCACGGGCTATATCAACGGCTTTACCAATAACGGCGACGGCACGTTTTCCAGTGCCATTCTGGTCGCCGTTGGCACTCTGACGTGGTATGGCTCGGTAGTGGCGTTTGATAAAGAGGGCGACGGCTATCTTGATTTCTGGATTGGCGACGCCGGGGGGCCAGACTCCAATACCTTCCTGTGGAATAACGCGGGCACCCTAGTAGGCAACTCCACTGTTGCCAACAACGGGGGGAGCGCCACGGTCGGTGGGGCGGTGACGGGGTATCTTTCGCTCAACGAGGGTTCTGGCGTTGATCTTAACAACGACGGCAGGATTGACCTGGTTCAGCACACTTTCAACCTGAATAACTATTACACGCTGTCCTCGCTCATCAGCCAGGGCAACGGCACGTTTGTCTGGGGGCAGAACACCATCAATACCTTCCTCAGCACGGCGGGCAGCGGCGGCAACTCGACGTCTGTCTCCATGACCTGGGCGGATTTCGATGGCGACGGCGATATGGATCTCTTCCTGCCCGCCAGCCAGGGAAGAGCTAACTACGGCTCCCTGTTATTCAACACCAACGGCGTGCTGGGAAGTCCGGTGGCGGTGGGGGCAACGGCGACGACCTACGCCAGCCAGTTTAGCCTGGCGGTGGACTGGAACCACGACGGTCTGATGGATATCGCCCGTATTGCCCAGACCGGACAATCCTACCTTTACACCAACGTTGGCGGAGCCAGCAACTGGACGCAGTCGGTACTCGGCGGCAGCCAGAGCGGCACCACCAGCGGCGTGGCGGCAATGGACTACGACTGGGACGGCGCGGTGGATGTACTGGTGACCAAACAGTCGGGCAGCGTGTTCCTGATCCGCAACACCAACACGGTGAGCTACGGCACTTCGCTGCACCTGCGCATTACCGATCCCAACGGCATTAACGTTTATTACGGCAATACCGTAAAACTGTACAACTCGGCGGGAGTGCTGGTCGCCACGCAAATCATCAACCCGCAGTCGGGGATGGGGGTTAACGACACCTCGGCGCTGGTCAATTTCTACGGGCTGAATGCCGGAGAAACCTACAACGCCGTGCTGATCAAATCCACTGGCGCGACTGCCAGCAATATCGATCAGACGGTAAACACCACCTGGGGCGGCTTACAGGCTACCGATGCCACTCACGCTTACGATCTCAGCGCCGAAGCCGGGACGGCGAGCAATAACGGCAAGTTCGTCGGCACCGGTTATAACGACACCTTTTTTGCCACCGCAGGCACCGACACCTACGACGGTTCCGGCGGCTGGGTGTACAGCTCTGGCACCGGAACCTGGCTGGCAAACGGCGGGATGGACGTGGTTGATTTCCGGCTTTCGACGGTGGGCGTGACCGCTAACTTAAGCAGTACCGCCGCGCAGGCCACCGGTTTTAACACCTCGACATTTACCAATATTGAAGGCATTTCCGGCTCGAATTTTAACGACACTCTGACCGGCAGCACGGGCGATAACCAACTGGAAGGACGCGGCGGTAATGACACGCTCAACATCGGCAACGGCGGGCACGACACCTTGCTCTATAAATTGCTCAACGCCAGCGACGCTACCGGGGGCAACGGCTCAGACGTGGTGAATGGCTTTACGGTAGGGACATGGGAGGGCACCGCCGACACCGATCGCATTGATATTCGTGAACTGTTACAGGGCAGCGGCTACACCGGAAACGGCAAAGCCAGCTACGTCAACGGTGTGGCAACGCTGGATGCGCAGGCCGGAAACATCGGTGATTTTGTCAAAGTTACCCAGAGCGGCAGCGACACCATCGTGCAGATCGACCGCGACGGCACAGGTGGCGGCTTTGCGACAGCTAACGTGGTCACGCTGACGGGCGTGCATATCGACCTCGCCACTTTGCTGGCGAATCATCAGTTGATGGTGGTGTAGATAATGAAAAAAAATGCCCAGTCCGTGGAAGCCTGGCTGGAGGCGATGATCGCCGTGGCGCGTTATTACCGTCTCGATTTTTCTCAGGAGAACGTGCGCGCAACCGTCAACTGGGAGCGCGACAGTAAGCGGGAGGAGTTACTCACCGACATGGCGCGGCAGTTGGGAATGGGGCTGCGGCTGGTGGAGTTCTCCGCCGATTCGCTTAACCCCTGGCGACTGCCGCTGATCGCAGTGTTTGATAATCAGCAGATTGGCGTTATCACCCGCCGCGATAATCATGACAATATTAGCGTTCAGTTCAGCGGTGACGAAGGGCTGGAAACCACGCTTAACGTCGCGGATGTCGAGGATAAAATCGTTGAACTGGCGCTACTGCGCCCGCTCAGCGCCATCCCTGACGCGCGGGTGGATGACTATATTCGCCCGTATCAGGCGAACTGGTTCTGGAATCTCTCGCTGAAAGACTGGCGGCGCTATGGCGATATTATGCTGGCATCACTGGTGGCGAACGTGCTGGCGCTGGCGGCGATGGTGTTCTCGATGCAGGTTTACGACCGGGTAGTTCCGGCGCAGTCCTACCCGACGCTGTGGGTACTGTTCGCCGGGGTGATGATGGCGATCCTGTTTGAGTTCTGTATGCGCATGGTGCGCACGCATCTTTCCGATGTGATTGGTAAACGGGCGGATTTACGCATTTCGGATCGCGTTTTTGGTCATGCGTTACGGCTGAAAAATAACGTGCGCTCAAAATCCACCGGATCGTTTATCTCGCAGATCCGCGAGCTGGAATCGGTGCGGGAGCTTATTACTTCCACCACCATCGGCGCGGTGGCGGATCTGCCGTTCTTCCTGCTGTTTGTCTTTATTCTGTGGATGATCGGCGGCTGGCTGGTGCTGGTGGTTTTGCTGGCGCTGCCGTTATTAGTGATCCCCGGCCTGCTGGTGCAACGCCCGCTGGCGCGGCTGGCGAACGAAGGGATGCGCGAGTCGGCGGTACGCAACGCGACGCTGGTGGAAGCCGTGCAGTCGATTGAAGACATTAAACTGCTGCGCGCCGAACAGCGTTTCCAGAATCAGTGGAATCATACCAACGACGTGGCATCTTCCATCAGCATGAAGCAACGTTTTCTCACCGGGCTGCTGCTCACCTGGACTCAGGAAGTGCAATCCATCGTCTATGTGGTGGTGCTGCTGGTGGGCTGTTTTATGGTGATGAACGGTGACATGACCACCGGCGCATTGGTCGGGACGACGATCCTGGCTTCGCGCACCATTGCGCCGCTGTCGCAGATTTCCGGCGTACTCTCGCGCTGGCAGCAGGCGAAAGTGGCGCGTAATGGCCTTGATGAACTGATGAAGCGCCCGGTGGATCAGCCCGAGCACGGCAAACTGGTGCATAAAGCGGTACTGCACGGTAATTATCAGTTCAGCAACGCGGTGTTTTATTACGACGAAGAAGAGAAGATTGCCGATGTGGCAATTGGCAAACTCAACATTCAGGCCGGTGAGAAAATCGCCATTCTTGGGCGCAACGGCGCGGGTAAATCAACGCTACTGCAAATGCTCGCCGGAATGCGTATCGCCCAGCAGGGGCAGGTGCTGCTGGATAACATCAGCATCGGGCAACTTGATCCGGCAGATCTGCGCCGCGACATGGGGCTGCTGAGCCAAACCGGACGACTGTTTTTTGGTTCGCTGCGGGAAAACCTCACTATGGGGATGCCGGAAGCCAGCGATGAAGATATCGAACGCGCATTAATCCTCAGCGGGGCGCTGCCCTTTGTGCAGAAGCAGAAAAACGGCCTCAACTACATGATTCAGGAAGGGGGATTTGGTCTTTCTGGCGGTCAGCGGCAAACGCTGCTGCTGGCGCGGCTGCTCATCTCTCAACCCAATATCGTGCTGCTCGATGAACCCAGCGCCTCGCTGGACGAAATGGCGGAAGCGTATTTAATCGAACAACTGAAACAGTGGATTGGGCATCGCACGCTGGTCATCGCCACTCACCGCACGGCGATGCTGCAACTGGTGGACAGGATAATCGTGATGGATCAGGGGCGCATTGTGATGGACGGCGCGAAAGAGACTATTTTGCTTGAACAGGGCGAACCCACGGCGCGACGCGTGGTGTTGCAGGAGAAGAATAAGGGGTCTGCCGCATGAACGGACAACTGCAATACAACCGTGGCCTGACTGAACCTCGCCTGCCACGTTCGGCGCTGGCGGTACGCGTGACTGCCGTAATGCTGCTCTGTTTTCTCGGCTGGGCGTGGTACTTCCAGCTTGATGAAGTGACCACCGGCAGCGGCACGGTAGAACCCTCCGGGCGCGAACAGGTGGTGCAGTCGCTGGAAGGCGGAATTCTGTATCATCTCGACGTCAAGGTTGGCGATATTGTTGAACAGGGCCAGCCGCTGGCGCAGCTTAACCGCACCAAAACGGAATCTGACGTTCAGGAAGCGATGTCGCGCTTGTACGCGGCGCTGGCAACCTCGGCGCGGCTGCGGGCGGAAGTGAGTAATAAACCGCTGGTCTTCCCTGACGAACTGAATAAATTCCCCGAACTTATCGAGTCGGAAACGGCGTTGTACAACACTCGCCGCGACGGGTTGAACAAAGCCACTACCGGGCTGACGCAGGGGATTAGCCTGGTCAACCGCGAACTGGCGATGACCCAGCCGCTGGTAAAACAGGGGGCGGCGAGCAGCGTTGAAGTGCTGCGCCTGCAACGCCAGGCCAATGAACTGGAAAACAAACTTAGCGACGTGCGCACGCAATACTACGTACAGGCGCGGGAAGAGTTAGCGAAAGCCAATGCGGAAGTAGAAACCCAGCGTTCGGTGATCCGTGGGCGTGAAGACTCCCTCACCAGGCTCAACTTTACTGCGCCAGTTCGTGGCATTGTTCAGGATATTGATGTCACCACGGTTGGCGGCGTCATTGCCCCCGGTGGTAAACTGATGACCATTGTGCCGCTGGATGAGCAATTGCTGATTGAGGCAAAAATCTCCCCGCGCGATGTGGCGTTTATCCATCCTGGGCAAAAATCGCTGGTGAAAATAACCGCTTACGATTACTCCATTTATGGCGGTCTGCCGGGAGAAGTGGCGGTGATTTCACCGGATACCGTGCAGGATGAAGTGCGGCGCGATGTTTATTACTATCGGGTGTACATTCGCACTTTCAGCAACCATCTGGAAAATAAAAGCAAACAGCAGTTTCCGATATTTCCCGGTATGGTGGCGACGGTCGATATCCGCACCGGCAAAAAGAGCGTGCTGGATTATCTGTTGAAACCCTTTAACAAAGCACAGGAGGCGTTGCGCGAACGATGAACATTAGCGATGTAGCAAAAATTACCGGCCTGACCAGCAAAGCCATTCGCTTCTATGAAGAGAAGGGGCTGGTGACACCACCGATGCGCAGCGAAAACGGTTATCGTACCTACACGCAGCAGCATCTCAACGAACTGACCTTACTGCGCCAGGCGCGCCAGGTGGGCTTTAACCTGGAAGAGAGCGGCGAGCTGGTGAATCTGTTTAACGACCCGCAGCGCCACAGTGCTGATGTAAAACGGCGCACGCTGGAGAAGGTGGCGGAGATCGAGCGACATATCGAAGAACTGCAATCCATGCGCGACCAGTTACTGGCGCTGGCGAATGCCTGCCCCGGCGATGACAGCGCCGACTGCCCGATTATCGAAAATCTCTCCGGCTGCTGTCATCATCGGGCGGGGTGAAAAATCAGTTAATCCCCGTTTGCACCGAAAGAATATGCTGCAAACTTTCTACCATAATGCGTCCCGTCTGAAATAAGCCTTCCTGTATTGCGTTGCTGGCATTAACCGCGTGAACCAGGGAGGCTAATAATACTACTTGCAAGAAGGCAAAAATAAACGCACCGATAATCAGAATATGTGTCAGGGATATTTTCTTTTCATCCTTCATTTTAAATAGCCCACAAACTGGCCTTCCTTCATTAATGCGACTTTTCCTGTGTGATGATAAACAATCACGTTATACAGGCCCGACTGATAAACTGTGGCATCGGCATTATCTTCATCAATCGCACATAATGAATCATTGAGATAAGCAAAGTTCTTACTGCTCATTCTAAAGGTCATGCCAAATCCTTTATAAATGGCTTTCTTTGTCGCCTGGGCATGTTGTGCGGCTTCTGCATTTTTAAATGCCTGCGCTTCGGATGCACTTAAAATAGCCGCCTGACGCTGTTGTTCGGCAAGATAACAGGTGTCATGAGATACGCCTTGCGCCTGGCAGTCTGCAATGCGAGACGCGGGAGAGCTACAACCAGCCAGCATGATTAACGCCAGCAGTGAAATCGATTTAATGGTGCTATTCATCATTGTTAACCTTAAATAATATGAGAATTAATGAAGGGGTGATATTAGGAAAACGTCCTTGCTCTAATTTATTCAATAGTTCTGTTTTTTATTGGTATTTATAAGGTGTCTGGTAAAATTTTAGAACGAATATCCCACACCGACACCAGCACCGAAATCAGATTGCGTATCCGCAGAAACACCCGCTTTAAGCACTGTATGCGTTCCGGCATTAAAAGACGTGCCGACAGATACCGCTGATTCACCATTAAACGTTCCCGCGCCCGCAGACACCATCATTAAATCACCGGTTTTTACCTGCGGCTGTGAGGCAATGGCAATAGCTGACGCAATCCCCGCATTGGCATCTTTACGGTTGTCTTCAACTTCGTTTTTCAGTGAGCTGAAATGGTTATTGAGCGTATTAATTTGCTGGCTGTTATCCGCTACTCGTTTTTGCGTGGTTGATAACTGCTGATGTGTATCGGTGGAATCCTGCACCAGATTTTGAATTTGTTCACCGTAATGAACGCTATCAATCTGTTGTTGTGCCGCCAGCTTACTTATCGCAGTGTTGGTTTTTGTTATATCGCCATGAATTTCTTCCAGTTCTTTTGATTGGTTCTCGGTGGCAACACTTTGAGATACCGTCGTCATGGTAGAAGAAAGAGCGTCAATTTTTTTCCCTTGCTCCGCAGAAGCGCGCGTGCTGGCTTCATTTTCCGCAGCCAGTTTAGCGTTGACCATACTCTGATAACGGGCGGCGGTCTGAACATCACTGGTGGCAGCGACCGTTTTTTGTGTGGCTTCGATTTGCTTTTGTTGCTCGGTAATCTGCGTTTGTTGGGCTTCGGCTTGTTGCTGCTGTGCGTTATCCGCAGCCTCCTGACGGGCGTTTACCATACTCTGATAACGGGCTGTGTTCTGGACATCACCGGTAGCAGCAACCGTTTTTTGCGTATCGTTAATTTGGTCTTGTTGAGCTCTAAGAATGTTCTTCTGTTCGATAATGTCGTCAGTATTTTTATGAATAGCCGCTTTGCTGGCGTCAATCTCGGTTTGTGCTGACGTAATGGCCTGGTGCGCTTCATTGGCGGTCGACACTGCTGTGTTAGCGGTGGTTTGCGCATTCTGGATGGCGGTATCTTGTGCCGCATCGCGGTCTGCCTGGGTCTGTTCCTGGGAGATATTTTCGCCCGTCTCTGAAGATATATACCCATGCGAAAACAGATAGTCTTGCGCGGCTTCTGTATTTCCAGTACGAATCATGAAGCGTCCAATTTTCTGGTCAACTTCTTCATGTGACATCCCTGGTTGGATTGCCTCCAGTTCTGTCGCTGCCGCCTCAATCGTATCACCCGCAAAGGCAGATGGACTGACAGCAGTAGCAATAACGACAGCCAGTAAAGATATCTTTACAGTTTTCATTCATTTTTTCTCAATCAAAGTAAGTCGCATTTATGTTTCTTATAGCAACATTAATTGTTGTTATAAGAAATGTTATGCGTTTCGTATTGATCGAAATCTACGCTGGCATTTGTGTGATGTAAAGCGCGTTTTTATACGATGTAAGCGTAAACACCGACTAATAGAAACTAAAAAAGTTTCCATTAGAAATAAAATGGAAAATCATTTTGTGCTATTTCTCAGTAACAAACCGTAAAGACTTGTTTTGATAAGCGAAATAAATGCTGTTTCTGCACTAAACGTGATGCTGTTGCTGATGTATGTTAGAATGCGTTTCTTTGATAAATCTCAATTTTTAAGAGGTTTACGCCAGGCAGGAAAATTAAATGAATGAATTTGAGAAGATTTTTAATGAAATGAATCTGGACAGGGCGTTACTCCCTATCCTTTTTCGTTCGAATCGCTCCACGGTGTGGAAGTATTTAAGCGGCGATAGTACGGCTCCTGCCTCTGCCATGTCGCTGATCATGCTGTTGCAGTTGATCCAGAAGAGAAACCCCGATTTGTTAGCCGAATGGTTAACGCTTTCTGATTTCACCATTCCGCCAGAAGTTTACCTGGATCAGCCCGATTACTGGAAAGGGTGGGTGTATACCCAACATAAGGTCAATAAAAACGTCCTGGAATATTTAAAAAAACATTATCCGGATGAAGACCAGAAAAGTATGGGTAAAACCACAGAAGAGTAAATTGCCATTCCCCGCCCACATGCCGGATGCGGCGTAAACGCCTTATCCGGCCTACGTTCGCGCATAGACTGGCAGGTTTTGATGGCCTGATAAGACGCGTCAGCGTCGCATCAGGCGATGACCGCACGGATGATCAACGTTATCCCTTCAATCGCAATTACTTCAACATGCGTACCTGCGCCGAGATCCTCGCTGGCGCTGACTGGCCATGAACTGTCGCCGACGCGCATATGACCGCGCCCGTTGACCAGCGGAGATTCCAGCACAAAACGTCGGCCAATCAGCTGCTGCCCGCGCTGGTTTAAATGACTGTCGCTGTGCTTTTGTTCGCGCACCCGCCGCGACAACCATTTCCACCACAGCCAGGCGGCGAGCAGCGTCAGGATGGCAAAGATCACCCCTTGCCACTCCCAACCCAGCGGCAGCAGCCAGACCACCAGGCCAGTAATCACCGCCGCGACACCGCTCCACAACAGATAACCGTTTCCGCCCAGCATCTCGGCAGCCAGCAATAAACCGCCGAGACTCAGCCAGAAAATATGCGGGTGTACTACCAGCAGCTCGATCATGATTTATTTCGCTCGTTGGCGCTGTCTTTCACCAGTTCGGCAATCCCGGCAATCGACCCCATCAGGCTGCTGGCGTCTAATGGCATCATCACCACTTTGCTGTTACTGGACGAACCGATTTGTTGCAACGCTTCGGTGTATTTCTGCGCTACGAAGTAGTTCACCGCCTGAATATCACCGGAGGCGATGGCTTCAGACACCATTTGGGTCGCGCGAGCTTCCGCTTCGGCGGAACGTTCTCGCGCTTCAGCCTGTAAAAACGCCGACTGACGTTCGCCTTCCGCTTTCAGGATTTGCGACTGTTTTTCACCTTCGGCTTTGAGGATTTCCGCCTGACGGATCCCTTCCGCCTCAAGGATGTAAGCGCGTTTGGTACGTTCCGCTTTCATCTGCGCGTTCATCGAAGAGATAAGCTCTGCCGGTGGGCGCACATCACGAATTTCAATACGGGTGACTTTAATCCCCCACGGGTTGGTGGCTTCATCGACAATATGCAGCAGGCGCGAGTTAATGCTGTCGCGCTGGGAGAGCATTTCGTCCAGTTCCATTGAGCCAAGCACGGTACGGATGTTGGTCATGGTCAGGTTGATGATTGCCAGCTCCAGATTGCTGACTTCATAAGCGGCGCGCGGGGCATCAATCACCTGAATAAAGCACACGGCGTCGATGGTAACGTTGGCGTTATCTTTCGAGATAACTTCCTGGGAAGGGATGTCGAGCACTTGCTCCATCATATTGATCTTGCGACCAATGCGATCCATAAAGGGCACCACCAGGCTTAGACCTGGCTGTAACGTTTTGGTATAGCGACCAAAACGTTCTACTGTCCACTGATAGCCCTGCGGCACGATTTTGACGCCCGCGCCGACAATCACCAGCGCGACAAAAATGAGAATCGGGATAAAAATAAGCATCGGAAAAACCTCCTGTTGTACCGTCCATAAAGAGCAAAATTGCTGCTTGATTAAACAAATTATACCTGATTACTGAAAGAGAGTTCCCCCTTATTCTTGCGGAGGATAAACTGTTTTTAGTAAAAATCAGAAAAAGGGATGGGTAATGCAGGAAAATAGTCTTTTGCTCCAACTGCAAAATGTTGGATATCAGGTGGGCGATACGAAGATTCTCAATAACATCAATTTTTCGCTGCGTGCTGGCGAATTTAAGTTAATTACCGGCCCTTCCGGCTGCGGCAAAAGTACGCTACTAAAAATTGTTGCTTCATTAATCAGTCCGAGTAGTGGAACGTTACTATTTGCAGGCGAAGATATATTCACCCTGAAGCCAGAGGAGTATCGCCAGCAAGTCTCCTACTGTGCCCAGACACCAGTGTTGTTTGGCGACACGGTATACGATAACCTGATTTTTCCCTGGCAGATCCGTAACCAGCAGCCTGACCCGGCCATTTTTCTCGATTTTCTCGAACGCTTCGCTTTGCCGGACAGCATTTTGACGAAGAATATCGCCGAGCTATCTGGTGGTGAAAAACAACGCATCTCATTGATTCGTAACCTGCAATTTATGCCGAAGGTTTTATTGCTGGATGAAATCACCAGTGCGCTGGATGAAAGTAATAAACATAACGTTAATGAGATGATCCACCGGTATGTGCGCGAGCAAAATATTGCCGTGCTGTGGGTGACACACGATAAAGACGAAATTAATCATGCGGATAAAGTGATTACGCTGCAACCGCATGCCGGAGAAATGCAGGAAGCACGCTATGAACTCGCATAATATTACTAACGAATCATTGGCACTGGCATTAATGCTAGTGGTGGTGGCAATCTTAATTAGCCATAAAGAAAAACTGGCGCTGGAGAAAGATATTCTCTGGAGCGTCGGGCGAGCGATAATTCAGCTGATTATTGTTGGCTATGTGCTGAAGTATATTTTCAGCGTGGATGATGCCAGCCTGACATTATTGATGGTGTTATTTATCTGCTTTAATGCGGCGTGGAACGCGCAAAAACGCAGTAAATATATTGCTAAAGCTTTTATCTCATCGTTTATTGCCATTACGGTCGGGGCGGGAATTACCCTGGCGGTGCTGATTCTCTCAGGGTCGATTGAATTTATCCCGATGCAGGTGATCCCTATCGCCGGGATGATTGCCGGTAACGCCATGGTAGCGGTGGGGTTGTGTTACAACAATTTAGGGCAACGGGTGATTAGCGAACAGCAACAGATTCAGGAGAAACTGAGTCTTGGCGCGACGCCGAAGCAGGCTTCAGCGATATTGGTTCGCGACAGTATTCGCGCGGCTTTAATTCCGACGGTCGATTCAGCAAAAACGGTTGGCTTAGTGAGTTTACCAGGAATGATGTCCGGGCTGATATTTGCCGGGATTGATCCGGTGAAGGCGATTAAATATCAGATTATGGTGACCTTTATGCTGCTCTCAACCGCCAGCTTGTCGACCATTATTGCCTGCTATTTAACCTATCGTAAGTTTTATAATTCGCGCCACCAGTTGGTGGTGACGCAATTGAAGAAGAAATGATGCGATGCCGGATGCGCAGCATCGCATCCGGCGTTGTGGTTCATGTGCCGATCAACGGAATATCAATACAACAATGCATACAGCTGGCGGCGATACTTTGACGCCAGTGCATCACCCGTACCCAGCGCAGCGAGGATCTCCTGGAACGTTTTACGCGTCTGACCGTCTGCGGCAGTGAGATCTTTACGCAGATGCCCAAACAGTAACTCCAGCGCCTCTTCATTGCGCCCAACCTGATGCAGTTGCAGCGCCAGTTGCGTCGCCAGTGCGGCATCTTCTGGATTCTCCGCCACCTGCTGTTGCAACTGTTGAATTTCCGGCGTATCAGCCGCCTGCTTCAGCAGTTCGATTTGCGCCACCAGCCCCTGGTAGCGGGTGTCCTGATCCTGCAATGGAATGGTTTTCAGCACGGCTTCTGCATCTTCAGAACGGTTCAGCGCAATCAGCGTTTCTGCCAACAGCAGGCCGATTTCCCCGTTCTGATTCGACAACTGCCAGGCGTCTTTCAGCAATGGCAGGGCGTCGGTGTAATTGCCTTCCTGCATCAGTTGCATCGCCTGCTGCGCTTTCAGCTCTTCTTCGCGCGGCAGCACTTTATCCAGCAGGGCGCGGATCGCCTCTTCCGGTTGCGGCCCCTGGAAGCCGTCTACCGGTTGCCCGTTCTGGAACAGATATACGGTCGGAATCGCGCGCAGACCAAACTGCGCGGCAATCATCTGCTCCGCATCGCAGTCCAGCTTCGCCAGAATAAATTGCCCGTTGTACTGCGCCGCGAGGTTTTCCAGAATTGGGGTTAACTGCAAACAGTGCTGACTACGTTCAGACCAAAAATAGAACAGCACCGGTGTGGTCATCGACTGTTCAAGAACCTGTTGCAGGTTAGATTCGTTAATGTTGACAATATTTTCTACGGACATGGAGTCGCTCTCTGTTGTCGATATTTTCTTTGACATGGGGGCTTAAGCGCGCGCTTCAACTCACCCCTGCAATATTTTGTCCATCACGCGCCCCGGCAGCAGGCGTTTGAGCACCATTACCGCCCAGGTCACCAGCGTCACCGGATAGCGCATCTTCGGCTTCTCGCTAATAAAAGCGTGGCGCACTTTGGCGACCACCGCTTCCGGCCCCAACGTAAAGCGGGCAGCAATGCCAGGGTTTTCGACCGGTTTATCACTTTGCGTCTGGTTGACGTTGTCGGTAAAGCGAGTACGAATGGGCCCCGGCTCAATCAGGCTGACTTTAATTCCGCTGTGGCGCAGCTCCATGCGCAGCGCGTCTGACCACGCCTCCAGCGCATATTTACTGGCTGCGTAAGCGCCACGACCCGGCGTGGAGATTAATCCCATCACCGATGAGGTCATCACAATACGCCCTTCACCGTGCGGTAACATCGCAGGTAACAGGCGCATGGTGAGCTGATGCGCGCCGAAAAAGTTGGCGGAAAACTGCTGTTCCATCTGCGCGCGGCTGATGGTGGAAAGGGGGCCATACATGCCGAATCCGGCATTGTTAAAGATCCCATACAGACAATTATCGGTCAGGGCGATCACTTCGTCGGCAGCGCGATCAACACTTTCTGGCGAATCCAGATCGATCAACACACCGGTGAATCCCATGCTGTTCATGCGCTCAACATCATCCGGCTTCCGGCAACCTGCCAGCACATGAAAACCCTGGCGTTTTAATTCGAGCGCGCTTTCCAGGCCAATTCCACTGGAACATCCGGTAATTAAGACCGATTTTTGCATAACTTTACCTGTCAGGATCTCCGTTGCTTTATGAGTCATGATTTACTAAAGGCTGCAACTGCTTCGCCATCCAGTCGGCAATAAACGGCTGGGCGTCGCGGTTGGGATGAATACCGTCATCCTGCATCCATTGTGGCTTGAGGTAGACCTCTTCCATAAAAAAAGGCAGCAGCGGAACATCAAACTCTTTGGCGAGTTTGGGGTAAATGGCGCTAAAGGCTTCATTATAACGGCGACCATAGTTTGCAGGCAGACGTATTTGCATTAACAATGGTTCAGCGTTGGCGGCTTTGACATCCTGCAAAATCTGGCGCAGCGTTTGCTCGGTTTGCTGTGGCTGAAAACCACGCAATCCATCATTGCCGCCCAGTTCAACCAGCACCCAGCGCGGCTGATGCTGCTTCAGCAAAGCCGGAAGGCGCGCCAGCCCTTGTTGCGAGGTGTCGCCGCTGATGCTGGCATTAACTACCGACGTTTTACTCTGCCACTTATCATTCAACAAGGCAGGCCAGGCCGCGCTGGCAGACATTCGATACCCGGCGCTCAGGCTATCACCCAGAATTAATAACGTGTCCGCTGCGGCGGCACGGAAGGTTAACAGAACCAGGAACAGGAAGGGCAAATGCCAGCGGAAAACATTGTTGAAGTTCATCATCTTAAGAAGTCCGTCGGTCAGGGGGAGCATGAACTCTCCATCCTCACCGGAGTTGAGCTGGTTGTCAAACGTGGCGAAACCATCGCACTGGTGGGCGAGTCGGGATCGGGTAAGTCAACCTTACTGGCGATCCTCGCCGGGCTGGATGACGGCAGCAGTGGCGAAGTGAGTCTGGTGGGACAACCGCTACATAATATGGACGAAGAAGCGCGGGCAAAGTTGCGCGCGAAGCACGTCGGCTTTGTTTTTCAGTCATTTATGTTAATTCCTACCCTTAACGCGCTGGAAAACGTCGAGCTTCCGGCGCTGCTGCGCGGTGAGAGTAGCGTGGAAAGTCGTAACGGAGCGAAAGCGTTGCTCGAACAGTTAGGGCTGGGTAAACGTCTTGATCATCTTCCGGCACAGCTTTCCGGCGGCGAACAGCAACGTGTGGCGCTGGCGCGAGCCTTTAACGGTCGGCCTGATGTGCTGTTTGCCGATGAACCCACCGGCAACCTTGACCGCCAGACGGGCGATAAAATTGCCGACCTGCTGTTTTCCCTCAACCGTGAACATGGCACCACGTTGATTATGGTGACCCACGACCTGCAACTGGCGGCACGCTGCGACCGCTGCTTACGGCTGGTGAACGGGCAATTGCAGGAGGAAGCATGATTGCACGTTGGTTCTGGCGCGAATGGCGCTCGCCGTCGCTATTAATTGTCTGGCTGGCGCTAAGCCTGGCGGTGGCCTGCGTGCTGGCGCTGGGCAATATCAGCGATCGCATGGAGAAGGGCTTAAGCCAGCAAAGCCGGGAGTTTATGGCGGGCGATCGGGCGTTGCGCAGTTCACGCGAAGTGCCGCAAGCGTGGCTGGAGGAAGCGCAAAAGCGCGGCCTGAAAGTCGGCAAGCAGCTGACTTTCGCCACAATGACCTTTGCAGGCGACACACCGCAGCTGGCGAACGTCAAGGCGGTGGATGATATCTACCCGATGTATGGCGATCTGCAAACTAATCCCCCAGGCCTGAAACCGCAGGCGGGCAGCGTATTGCTGGCCCCACGCCTGATGGCACTGCTTAACCTGAAAACGGGCGACACTATTGACGTGGGCGATGCCACCTTGCGGATTGCCGGAGAAGTGATTCAGGAGCCGGATTCCGGTTTTAATCCCTTCCAGATGGCTCCGCGTCTGATGATGAATCTGGCGGATGTCGATAAAACCGGAGCCGTGCAGCCGGGAAGTCGGGTCACCTGGCGCTATAAATTCGGCGGCAGCGAGAACCAGCTCGACGGCTATGAGAAATGGCTGTTACCGCAGCTTAAACCCGAACAACGTTGGTACGGGCTGGAACAGGACGAAGGCGCGCTGGGGCGATCGATGGAACGCTCGCAGCAGTTCCTGCTGCTTTCGGCGCTTCTGACCTTGCTGCTGGCAGTGGCAGCGGTGGCTGTGGCGATGAATCATTACTGTCGCAGTCGCTACGATCTGGTGGCGATCCTCAAAACGCTGGGGGCAGGGCGAGCGCAACTGCGTAAGCTAATCGTCGGTCAGTGGTTGATGGTGCTGACGCTTTCAGCCGTTACCGGTGGGGCGATAGGTCTGTTGTTCGAAAACGTGTTGATGGTGCTGCTCAAGCCCGTTCTGCCTGCTGCACTACCGCCAGCCAGCCTCTGGCCGTGGCTGTGGGCGCTCGGCACCATGACGGTCATCTCGCTGCTGGTGGGGCTACGACCGTACCGCTTGTTGCTGGCAACGCAGCCTTTACGCGTATTACGTAATGATGTGGTAGCGAACGTCTGGCCGCTGAAGTTTTATCTGCCGATTGTCAGTGTGGTGGTTGTGCTGCTGCTCGCCGGATTAATGGGTGGCAGTATGCTGCTCTGGGCGGTGCTGGCGGGCGCGGTAGTGCTGGCTTTGCTGTGCGGTGTGCTGGGCTGGATGCTGCTTAATGTATTACGCAGCATGACGCTAAAATCGCTACCTCTGCGTCTGGCAGTCAGCCGCCTGTTACGTCAGCCGTGGTCAACGTTAAGCCAGCTTTCGGCATTTTCGCTCTCCTTTATGCTGCTGGCACTGCTGCTGGTGTTGCGTGGCGATCTGCTCGACCGCTGGCAACAGCAGCTACCGCCAGAAAGCCCGAACTACTTTTTAATCAACATCGCAACAGAACAGGTTACACCGCTAAAAGCGTTCCTTGCGGAACATCAGATAGTCCCGGAATCGTTTTATCCGGTGGTGCGGGCGCGGCTGACGACGATTAACGGCAAGCCGACAGAAGGCAATGAAGATGAGGCGCTCAACCGTGAACTCAATCTCACCTGGCAAAATACGCGACCCGATCATAACCCGATTGTCGCCGGTAACTGGCCGCCAAAAGCGGATGAAGTGTCGATGGAAGAGGGGCTGGCGAAACGCTTAAACGTTGCCCTCGGCGATACCGTGACTTTTATGGGCGATACCCAGGAGTTCCGCGCTAAAGTGACCAGCCTGCGCAAAGTGGACTGGGAAAGTCTGCGGCCTAATTTCTATTTTATTTTCCCGGAAGGGGCGCTGGACGGGCAGCCGCAAAGCTGGCTCACCAGTTTCCGCTGGGAGAACGGCAACGGCATGTTGACGCAACTCAACCGCCAGTTCCCGACCATTAGCCTGTTAGACATTGGCGCGATTTTAAAACAGGTCGGTCAGGTGCTGGAGCAGGTAAGTCGGGCGCTGGAAGTGATGGTGGTGCTGGTCACCGCCTGCGGTATGTTGCTGTTGCTGGCGCAGGTGCAGGTGGGAATGCGTCAGCGCCATCAGGAGCTGGTGGTGTGGCGCACTCTCGGTGCGGGCAAAAAACTGCTGCGCACGACATTGTGGTGTGAGTTCGCCATGCTCGGGTTTGTTTCTGGCCTGGTGGCCGCCATCGGTGCGGAAACGGCGCTGGCGGTACTGCAATCAAAAGTGTTTGATTTCCCGTGGGAGCCAGACTGGCGATTGTGGATTGTGCTGCCGTGCAGCGGTGCGTTGCTGCTGTCGCTTTGCGGCGGCTGGCTGGGTGCGCGACTGGTTAAGGGGAAGGCGCTGTTCAGGCAGTTTGCGGGGTGATGACAGGCGTAGCGCATCCGGCATGAATAGTGCGCCCTTTGGCAACAATCTGAAACCAACTGTCATGTCGGTTTTTTTAAAGGCCGAAGGTGGTAAACCTTCGGCCTTAGCTACGTTTCCTCAGTTATTCAATAAACTGACGGATCAGTTCCAGCAGCGCGATTAGCGCCTTAAGAACGATGAGAACTTTATCGAGAAAAGTTTTCATCCGTTGCTCCCTTAAGGGAGAAAGACAATCACAGCTTACCCTTACGTTGCCTGTAACTATGATTTTCTTCATGTGCTAGATGAGGACTGCCTCTCTCCAAATTAGAGCACCAGAATCAGCACCACCTGTATCCTGACCAGGACTTAAAAGTACTTTTCCGCACTGCGGTAATCCCTTGAGGCAGTATCACTACTAGCGTCGGGATTGTATCGCCAACATAGCTGTTTGAATATGTAGGCATCCTGACTTATAATTCACTTGCTAGATGAGGACTGTTTCATTTCTGCCCGGAACCACCAAGTCTTGGGCGGAAAAAATAAAAAAACCGACTGTCATGTCGGTTTTTTTATATCTGTATTCTGGTGCAACCATTCTGTTCTCACGACAATCGCCGTTTCAGAATACCGCCCATCACTGCGTCTTAACCCATTCCGCCACTTCCGCCCACTCACCGCGAAAGACAACTTTTTCCGCTTTTTTCTCAAGCTGATAGCGATACATTGGGTCGTAATATTCTTTAAGTAACGGCACCAGCCAGGCCAGATGACCGTCGGTGCTGCCGGTGGTGAGTTGCGTTGTCAGCGCCGTATCCAGCCGGGCAGCCAGTTCGTTATATCGCTGTAACCCCAGCCGACGCTTAATCGCCGAAAGTCCGTGATGCAGGTATTCGCAATACGCTTGCCAGCCCTGTTCGTCGCCATAAGCGTGGGTAAAATCATGATGCATACGCAAGAAATACTCTTCGTTCAGGCGTTCAAGACGGATCTCAAACGGATCTTCTACCACCGCAATCGCCGCCTGAGTCATTCGCTCGCGCAGACATTCCGGCAGGTGATTCGAACCGATCATCCGGCTTTCATCTTCCAGCACCCACAGGCGCAAATCCTGACGGGCGTCGGTTTTTAGCATTTCGGCAGCCAGCAGGTTTTCAAAACTCGCCTGGCTAAGTTGTGGTTGTAACGTGCGACCAAACGCCGAACCGCGATGACGCGCCAGCCCTTCCAGATCAACACCGTTCGGCTGTTGTTGCACTAACAGCGTTTTACCGCAGCCGGTACAACCGCCAATCAGCACTATCGATTTTTGTGACAGTTCAATGGTCGCCTGAATCGCAGTCTGGCGCAGTACCTTATAACCGCCTTCCACCAGCGGATAATTAATCCCCACTTCATGCAACCAGCGTTGCACAATATGTGAGCGCTGACCGCCACGGGCGCAGCAGAGAATACCTTGCGGATTTTGCAGGCACGCTGCCCGCCAGGCGTCTATGCGCTGCTGACGAATTTCACCCGCCACCAGTTTATGACCCAGCGCCAGCGCCGCGTCTGACCCTTGCTGTTTATAGCAGGTGCCAACAGCGGCGCGTTCATCGTTATTCATTAACGGCAGGTTGATTGCGGCGGGCATTGCGCCTTGCTCAAACTCGATGGGGGCGCGAACATCAATAATGGGCGTATCAGCAATCAGCAGGGCACGATAGTCCTGTTCCGTGTGTCTCTCTTGCATAGTTAAAAGTGAACCTCAAATCAGCTTGCGCGCTATTTTACGCGCCAACGCGCAAGGAAACTTGATTTTTAACTGCGTGGGTTGCCGAAAATTTCTAAAAATCCGCTGATTTCCGGCCTGCGCTGGGTAAACAAGGTCACAATATCTTCTACCGCTTTGCCGCTGCCAAATTTGCGCCATGCCAGACTCAATGGCGAAGGAGGGCGCATCGTTGGGATTACCCGGCTGACCAGTTGTTGATTATCGATCATTGACTGGCAAAGTGATTTTGGCAAAAAACCAATGCCAACGCCCGCCAGATGGGCGGCGATTTTCGTTTCCATATCGGGAACAATAATCTCTTTTTGCCCCGGCAATCGCCAGGCGACGCGTTTGGTTAGTGTGCGGGCGCTGTCTTCAATATTGACCGCCGGAAAGCGCCGCAACTGCGCTTCTGTTAGCGGCTCTTCAATGTTCGCCAGCGGATGATCCGCCGCCATGACAAAGCGCCATTGCACCGATCCTAAGGGATCAAGACTAAAGGTATTTGCCAGCGCCTCGGTTCCCGTGACGCCGATAGCCAGTGAAAAACCTTCGTACAATAGCGAGTCCCAGACGCCCATATAGATTTGTCGGGAGATGTGAAACTGGGTAAAGGGGTAACGTTCATTCAGCCACGCCAGCAGTTGGGCGACGGCCTGGGGGTTGTAGAGCAGGTTGTTGATGACAATATTCACCTGGCGTTCCACGCCATCATTCACCTGTTGCAGCTCGCTGGGCATACTTTCCAGCCAGCTCAGCCAGTCTCTGGCCTGAGAAAGTAGATGCTCGCCAGCCGCTGTCAACGTCACGCTGCGAGTCGTGCGGAAAAACAGCGCCACTCCGGTATTCTCTTCCAGAAGTTTAATGCGATAACTGATCGTCGCCGTGGTTTTACATAATCGTTCTGCCGCTTTTGAAAAACTTCCTGTTTCAGCAACCGCAATGAAAGTCCGCAAGGTTTCTGGATCGAACATCTTCAGGTATCCCCTTTTAAATCAGCAAGTTGCGTGATTTTCTTATCCTCTGATTTATCAGTATTTTTACATGATAACCCTGTTCAATTTGTGGACTAAATCTAGTTTTGGAAAAATATTCCAACTTTTGTGTTGATGTTGTTCTCTTAAGGTTTTAGATTGCCTGTTATTGAAACCAAGCTGACCGGTCGGCGCTGGTTGAACGGAATTATGTTACAAGGACAACAAGATGAAACTTCAGGTATTACCGTTAAGTCAGGAAGCCTTCAGTGCTTATGGCGACGTAATCGAAACGCAGCAACGGGATTTTTTTCATATTAACAATGGCCTGGTGGAGCGTTATCACGATTTGGCGCTGGTTGAGATTCTTGAGCAAGACCGTACTCTGATTAGCATTAACCGCGCGCAACCGGCCAGGCTGCCGCTGACCATTCACGAACTCGAACGTCATCCGCTGGGCACTCAGGCGTTTATCCCGATGAAAGGGGAAGTGTTTGTGGTGGTCGTGGCGTTAGGTGACGACAAACCAGACCTGACAACGCTGCGGGCGTTTATCACCAACGGTGAGCAGGGGGTGAATTACCATCGTAATGTCTGGCATCACCCGCTTTTCGCCTGGCAGCGAGTCACCGATTTTCTGACCATCGATCGCGGCGGCAGTGACAACTGTGATGTCGAAAGTATTCCTGAGCAGGAGCTCTGTTTTGCGTGACGCCTACAACCGACTTGCATAAGATAAACGAATTGTTCATTGTTTATGCTCACTTGTAGGTCGGAGTTAACGTAGGTATGACGGAAGTTAGACGGCGCGGCAGGCCAGGACAGGCGGAGCCTGTGGCACAGAAGGGCGCACAGGCATTAGAGCGGGGAATTGCGATTCTGCAATATCTGGAAAAAAGTGGGGGAAGTTCGTCAGTTAGCGATATTTCTCTCAATCTGGATTTGCCGCTCTCCACGACCTTTCGCCTGCTGAAGGTTTTACAGGCAGCGGATTTTGTCTATCAGGACAGTCAGTTAGGCTGGTGGCATATAGGATTAGGTGTCTTTAACGTCGGTGCGGCGTACATCCATAACCGCGATGTCCTCTCCGTCGCCGGGCCGTTTATGCGCCGCCTGATGTTGCTTTCCGGCGAGACGGTCAATGTCGCGATTCGTAACGGCAATGAAGCGGTATTAATTGGTCAGTTGGAGTGTAAATCGATGGTCAGGATGTGCGCGCCGTTGGGCAGCCGTCTGCCGTTACATGCTTCCGGCGCAGGTAAGGCGCTGCTTTATCCGCTGGCGGAAGAGGAGCTGATGAGCATCATCCTGCAAACCGGTTTGCAGCAGTTTACGCCAACGACGCTTGTGGATATGCCCACCTTGCTGAAGGATCTGGAACAAGCGCGTGAACTGGGCTATACCGTAGATAAAGAAGAGCATGTTGTAGGCCTGAATTGCATAGCTTCAGCAATTTACGATGATGTGGGTAGTGTTGTTGCCGCTATCTCCATCTCCGGGCCTTCATCAAGACTGACAGAAGAGCGTTTTGTCAGTCAGGGTGAGCTGGTCAGAGACACCGCCCGCGATATCAGCACGGCGTTGGGACTGAAAACACATCCATAGTGTCTGTCGCATCCCGCTCTGCGGAGCGGGTTTTTTTGACAAAATTTGAAAGTTGGAAAATTTTTCCAATTAATAGAGGTAGGAATAAAATGGCAAAAATGAGAGCCGTTGACGCGGCAATGTATGTGCTGGAGAAAGAAGGTATCACCACCGCCTTCGGCGTTCCGGGAGCAGCAATCAATCCTTTCTACTCAGCGATGCGTAAGCACGGCGGTATTCGTCACATTCTGGCGCGTCACGTGGAAGGTGCGTCGCACATGGCGGAAGGCTATACCCGCGCAACGGCAGGGAATATCGGCGTATGTCTGGGAACGTCGGGACCAGCAGGCACTGACATGATCACCGCGCTCTATTCCGCTTCTGCTGATTCCATTCCTATTTTGTGCATTACCGGCCAGGCTCCGCGTGCCCGTCTGCATAAAGAAGATTTCCAGGCCGTTGATATTGAAGCAATTGCCAAGCCGGTCAGTAAAATGGCGGTTACAGTACGTGAAGCGGCGCTGGTGCCTCGTGTGCTGCAACAGGCATTTCACCTGATGCGTTCTGGTCGTCCGGGGCCGGTACTGGTGGATTTACCGTTCGACGTTCAGGTAGCGGAAATCGAGTTTGATCCTGATATGTACGAACCGCTGCCGGTCTACAAACCTGCTGCCAGCCGTATGCAGATCGAAAAAGCCGTAGAAATGTTAATCCAGGCTGAGCGTCCAGTGATCGTTGCCGGGGGCGGGGTTATCAATGCTGACGCAGCCGCGCTGTTACAACAGTTTGCTGAACTGACCAGCGTTCCGGTGATCCCAACGCTGATGGGCTGGGGCTGTATCCCGGACGATCATGAACTGATGGCCGGGATGGTGGGTCTGCAAACCGCACATCGTTACGGTAACGCAACGCTACTGGCGTCCGACATGGTGTTTGGTATCGGTAACCGTTTTGCCAACCGTCATACCGGTTCGGTAGAGAAATACACCGAAGGGCGCAAAATCGTTCATATCGATATTGAGCCGACGCAAATTGGCCGCGTACTGTGCCCGGATCTGGGTATTGTCTCCGACGCCAAAGCGGCACTGACGCTGCTGGTTGAAGTGGCGCAGGAGATGCAAAAAGCCGGTCGTCTGCCGTATCGTAAAGAGTGGGTCGCCGACTGCCAGCAGCGCAAACGCACTTTGCTGCGTAAAACTCACTTCGACAACGTGCCGGTGAAACCGCAGCGCGTGTATGAAGAGATGAACAAAGCCTTTGGTCGCGATGTTTGCTATGTCACCACCATCGGTCTGTCACAAATCGCTGCGGCGCAAATGCTGCATGTCTTTAAAGACCGTCACTGGATCAACTGTGGTCAGGCAGGCCCGCTGGGCTGGACCATTCCGGCGGCGCTGGGTGTGTGTGCGGCTGATCCAGAGCGTAATGTGGTGGCGATTTCCGGTGACTTCGACTTCCAGTTCCTGATTGAAGAATTAGCCGTTGGCGCACAGTTCAATATTCCGTACATCCATGTGCTGGTTAATAACGCCTATCTCGGCCTGATTCGTCAGTCGCAGCGTGCATTTGATATGGATTACTGCGTACAGCTTGCGTTTGAAAATATTAACTCCAGTGATGTGAACGGTTATGGCGTTGACCACGTGAAAGTGGCAGAAGGTTTAGGTTGTAAAGCGATTCGCGTTTTCAAACCGGAAGATATTGCACCGGCCTTTGAACAAGCGAAAGTCTTAATGAATCAGTACCGTGTCCCGGTGGTGGTGGAAATTATGCTGGAGCGAGTAACCAATATTTCGATGGGTAGCGAACTGGATAACGTCATGGAATTTGAAGATATCGCCGATAACGCAGCGGACGCGCCGACTGAAACCTGCTTCATGCACTATGAATAAGGGAGATAAATAATGTTACGTTTCTCTGCTAATTTATCGATGTTATTTGGCGAATATGATTTTCTCGCCCGTTTTGAGAAAGCCGCGCAGTGTGGTTTTCGCGGCGTTGAATTTATGTTCCCTTATGACTACGACATTGAAGAATTAAAACAGGTGCTGGCGAGTAATAAACTCGAGCATACGCTGCATAATTTACCTGCGGGTGACTGGGCGGCGGGCGAGCGGGGTATTGCCTGTATTCCTGGCCGTGAAGAAGAGTTTCGTGATGGCGTAGCAGCGGCGATTCGTTATGCCCGTGCGCTGGGTAATAAAAAAATCAACTGTCTGGTCGGTAAAACTCCGGCGGGTTTCAGCAGTGAACAGATTCACGCAACGCTTGTGGAAAACCTGCGTTATGCCGCGAATATGTTGATGAAAGAAGATATTTTATTACTGATTGAACCTATCAACCATTTCGATATCCCTGGTTTCCATCTCACCGGAACTCAGCAGGCGCTGAAACTGATTGATGATGTAGGCTGCTGCAATTTGAAAATTCAGTATGACATTTATCATATGCAGCGGATGGAAGGTGAATTAACCAACACCATGACCCAATGGGCCGATAAAATTGGTCACCTGCAAATCGCCGATAATCCACATCGTGGCGAACCGGGAACCGGAGAAATTAATTACGATTATCTCTTTAAGGTAATTGAAAATTCTGACTACAACGGTTGGGTTGGCTGTGAATATAAACCCAGAACCACCACGGAAGCTGGTTTAGGCTGGATGAAACCGTACCGTTAAAACGTAACGCTGTTCAGACAATGCTTTTTTAGGCCGCTACGTCGGCAGGGGATCGTGTTGTCTGAATTCAGGAAAAGCGACATTTAAAAGAGGCTAAATATGAAACTGGGATTTATTGGCTTAGGCATTATGGGTACTCCGATGGCCATTAATCTGGCGCGCGCCGGTCATCAACTGCATGTCACAACTATTGGTTCGGTTGCTGATGAATTACTGTCACTCGGTGCCGTCAGTGTTGAAACTGCGCGCCAGGTAACAGAAGCGTCAGACATCATTTTTATTATGGTGCCGGATACGCCACAGGTTGAAGAAGTTCTGTTTGGTGAAAATGGTTGTACCAAAGCCTCGCTGAAGGGCAAAACCATTGTTGATATGAGCTCCATTTCACCGATTGAAACTAAACGTTTCGCCCGTCAGGTGAATGAACTGGGCGGCGATTATCTCGACGCGCCAGTCTCCGGCGGCGAAATCGGCGCCCGTGAAGGGACATTGTCAATTATGGTTGGTGGCGACGAAGCGGTATTTGAACGTGTTAAACCGCTGTTTGAACTGCTCGGTAAAAATATCACCCTCGTGGGCGGTAACGGCGACGGTCAGACCTGTAAAGTAGCAAACCAGATTATCGTGGCGCTCAATATTGAAGCGGTTTCTGAAGCCCTGCTGTTTGCATCGAAAGCCGGTGCCGATCCGGTGCGTGTGCGCCAGGCGCTGATGGGCGGCTTTGCTTCCTCGCGCATTCTGGAAGTTCACGGTGAGCGTATGATTAAACGCACCTTTAATCCGGGCTTCAAAATTGCTCTGCACCAGAAAGATCTCAATCTGGCGCTGCAAAGTGCGAAAGCACTGGCGCTGAATCTGCCAAACACCGCAACCTGCCAGGAGTTATTTAATACCTGTGCGGCAAACGGCGGCAGCCAGTTGGATCACTCTGCATTAGTGCAGGCGCTGGAGTTAATGGCGAATCATAAACTCGCCTGATAAAAAGGCATCGTTGCCGATAAAGCCTCGATGCCTGCAATAAAAATGGCCGATATCAAATAATTGATTCGGCCAGCAGTAAAAAAAGAAAGCAGCCAACGACGTTGCTTCAGTATTAAAAATTATTTTTTATTTTATTAGTTCCTCATAGCTAGATTAAAACAGCGTTATTCGATACGTGAAATTAAGAGGGATTTATGGAACATCAGAGAAAACTATTCCAGCAACGCGGATATAGCGAAGATTTATTACCGAAAACACAAAGTCAACGTACCTGGAAAACATTTAACTACTTTACCTTATGGATGGGTTCGGTTCATAACGTTCCCAATTATGTAATGGTCGGCGGCTTTTTTATTCTCGGCTTGTCTACTTTTAGTATTATGCTGGCAATTATCCTTAGCGCCTTTTTTATAGCTGCGGTAATGGTATTAAACGGTGCTGCGGGCAGTAAATACGGCGTGCCTTTTGCTATGATCCTGCGAGCTTCGTATGGCGTGCGTGGCGCACTGTTTCCCGGACTGTTAAGAGGCGGGATTGCCGCCATCATGTGGTTTGGTTTGCAGTGTTATGCCGGATCGCTGGCCTGCTTGATCCTGATTGGCAAAATCTGGCCGGGATTTTTAACTCTCGGCGGTGATTTTACCCTGTTAGGGCTTTCTCTACCGGGCTTAATCACTTTCTTACTCTTCTGGCTGGTTAACGTTGGTATTGGTTTTGGCGGTGGCAAAGTTTTAAATAAATTCACCGCTATTCTTAACCCGTGCATCTATATCGTCTTCGGCGGTATGGCAATTTGGGCGATTTCGCTGGTAGGGATTGCTCCAATCTTTGACTACATTCCGAGCGGTATTCAGAAAGCAGAAAATAGTGGCTTCCTGTTCCTGGTGGTGATCAACGCGGTGGTTGCGGTCTGGGCGGCACCGGCGGTGAGCGCATCAGACTTTACGCAAAACGCTCACTCTTTCCGTGAGCAAGCGCTGGGGCAAACGCTCGGTTTGGTTGTGGCCTATATTCTGTTTGCGGTCGCCGGGGTATGTATTATTGCCGGAGCCAGTATTCATTACGGCGCTGACACCTGGAACGTGCTGGATATTGTTCAGCGTTGGGACAGCCTGTTTGCCTCGTTCTTTGCGGTACTGGTTATTCTGATGACGACCATTTCCACGAACGCCACCGGTAATATTATTCCGGCTGGTTATCAGATTGCCGCTATTGCACCGACGAAACTGACCTATAAAAACGGCGTACTGATTGCCAGTATTATCAGCCTGCTGATCTGCCCGTGGAAATTAATGGAAAACCAGGACAGTATTTATTTGTTCCTCGATATTATCGGTGGGATGCTGGGGCCGGTAATTGGTGTGATGATGGCGCATTATTTCGTAGTAATGCGCGGACAAATTAATCTTGATGAACTGTACACCGCACCAGGCGATTTTAAATATTACGATAACGGTTTTAACCTCACTGCATTCTCAGTCACTCTGGTGGCGGTTATTTTATCTCTCGGCGGTAAATTTATTCCGGTCATGGAACCGTTATCGCGTGTTTCATGGTTTGTCGGCGTCATCGTCGCCTTTGCGGCCTACGCTTTATTAAAGAAACGCACAGCAGTAGAAAAAACAGGAGAGCAAAAAGTCACAGGTTAATTAATCCCGATATTGAACATTGAGTTAAAAAACAATCTGTATTTTACAAGGAGTTTGTTATGTCTTTTGATTTAATTATTAAAAACGGCACCGTCATTTTAGAAAACGAAGCTCGCGTTGTAGATATTGCCGTTAAAGGCGGAAAAATTGCCGCTATCGGTCAGGATCTGGGCGATGCAAAAGAAGTTATGGATGCGTCTGGTCTGGTGGTTTCTCCGGGCATGGTCGATGCGCACAGCCACATTTCTGAACCGGGTCGTAGCCACTGGGAAGGTTATGAAACCGGCACTCGCGCAGCGGCAAAAGGCGGTATCACCACCATGATCGAAATGCCGCTCAACCAGTTGCCAGCAACCGTTGATCGCGCATCGATTGAACTGAAGTTCGACGCCGCTAAAGGTAAGTTGACTGTCGATGCGGCACAACTGGGTGGCCTGGTCTCTTACAACATCGACCGTCTGCACGAACTGGATGAAGTGGGCGTTGTCGGCTTCAAATGCTTCGTTGCGACCTGTGGCGATCGTGGTATCGACAACGACTTCCGTGACGTAAACGACTGGCAGTTCTTCAAAGGCGCGCAGAAGCTGGGCGAAATGGGGCAGCCGGTGCTGGTGCACTGCGAAAACGCTCTGATCTGTGATGAACTGGGCGAAGAAGCGAAGCGTGAAGGTCGCGTAACCGCACATGACTATGTGGCTTCTCGTCCGGTATTTACCGAAGTGGAAGCGATTCGCCGCGTACTGTACCTGGCGAAAGTTGCCGGTTGCCGTCTGCACGTTTGCCACATCAGCAGCCCGGAAGGTGTTGAGGAAGTGACTCGTGCGCGTCAGGAAGGTCAGGATGTTACCTGTGAATCCTGCCCGCATTACTTTGTGCTGGATACCGATCAGTTCGAAGAAATTGGCACCCTGGCGAAGTGTTCACCGCCGATCCGCGATCTGGAAAACCAGAAAGGCATGTGGGAAAAACTGTTTAACGGTGAAATCGACTGCCTGGTTTCCGACCACTCTCCATGCCCGCCGGAAATGAAAGCCGGTAACATCATGAAAGCATGGGGCGGTATCGCCGGTCTGCAAAGCTGCATGGACGTGATGTTCGATGAAGCAGTACAGAAACGCGGTATGTCTCTGGCCATGTTCGGCAAATTAATGGCGACTAATGCAGCAGATATTTTCGGTCTGCAGCAAAAAGGTCGTATCGCCCCAGGAAAAGATGCCGACTTCGTCTTCATTCAGCCGAATAGCAGCTATGTTCTTACCAATGACGATCTGGAATATCGCCACAAAGTCAGCCCGTATGTTGGCCGTACCATTGGCGCGCGTATCACGAAAACCATCTTACGTGGTGATGTGATTTACGACATTGAACAGGGCTTCCCTGTTGCGCCGAAAGGTCAATTTATCCTTAAACATCAGCAGTAATCTGGCCCCTGCAATGCCCGTCCTTGCGGCGGGCATTCTCCGGTTAAGGTGTGTTTATGTTCAATTTTGCAGTGAGCCGCGAAAGCCTGTTATCAGGATTTCAGTGGTTTTTCTTTATTTTTTGCAACACGGTTGTGGTTCCTCCTACGCTGCTTTCGGCTTTTCAGTTGCCGCAAAGTAACCTGCTTACGCTCACGCAATATGCTTTTCTTGCTACTGCACTGGCCTGCTTCGCTCAGGCGTTCTGCGGTCATCGTCGCGCTATTATGGAAGGGCCAGGCGGCCTGTGGTGGGGAACTATCCTCACTATCACCCTTGGCGAAGCATCGCGCGGAACACCTGTCAATGATATCGCCACCAGTCTGGCGGTGGGGATTGCGATTTCCGGCGTGCTGACGATATTGATTGGACTTAGTGGATTAGGTCATCGCCTTGCGCGGTTGTTTACTCCGACGGTGATGGTGCTGTTTATGCTGATGCTGGGCGCGCAGCTGACTACTATCTTTTTCAAAGGTATGCTCGGGCTGCCGTTTGGCATAGCCGACCCAAATTTTAAAATTCAGTTACCGCCGTTCGCGCTCTCGGTGGCGGTGATGTGCCTGGTACTGGGGATGATTATCTTCCTGCCGCAACGTTTTGCCCGTTATGGCCTGCTGGTCGGCACCATAACTGGCTGGTTGTTGTGGTACTTTTGCTTTCCTGCTTCGCATTCGCTCTCCGGTGAGTTGCACTGGCAGTGGTTCCCGCTCGGCAGTGGCGGTGCGTTGTCGCCGGGAATTATTCTGACGGCGGTGATTACAGGTCTGGTAAATATCAGCAATACCTACGGTGCGATTCGGGGCACGGATGTTTTTTATCCGCAGCAGGGCGCGGGAAATACGCGTTATCGTCGTAGCTTTGTGGCGACCGGATTTATGACGCTGATAACCGTACCGCTGGCGGTAATTCCATTTTCACCGTTTGTTTCATCCATTGGTTTATTAACCCAGACTGGCGATTACACGCGGCGTTCGTTTATTTATGGCAGCGTTATTTGCCTGCTGGTGGCACTGGTTCCGGCACTCACGCGACTATTTTGCAGTATCCCTTTACCAGTGAGTAGCGCGGTCATGCTGGTTTCTTATCTGCCTTTACTCTTTTCCGCGCTGGTGTTTAGTCAGCAAATAACGTTTACCGCTCGCAATATTTATCGACTCGCATTGCCGTTATTTGTCGGCATATTTTTAATGGCATTACCGCCTGTGTATCTGCAAGACCTTCCATTAACGCTTCGTCCTCTGCTCAGTAACGGCTTACTGGTCGGAATTTTACTGGCTGTTCTTATGGATAACCTTATTCCGTGGGAACGCATCGAATAATTTGTTGAAAAAGGATTGATAATGAAGATTGTCATTGCGCCAGACTCGTTTAAAGAGAGCTTAAGTGCAGAAAAATGTTGTCAGGCAATTAAAGCCGGGTTTTCGACCCTCTTTCCCGATGCGCACTATATCTGTTTGCCAATAGCAGATGGCGGCGAAGGAACGGTGGATGCGATGGTTGCCGCGACGGGCGGCAACATCGTGAAGCTTGAAGTCTGCGGGCCGATGGGCGAAAAAGTGAATGCTTTTTATGGCCTTACCGGCGACGGGAAAACGGCGGTGATTGAGATGGCGGCAGCAAGTGGCCTGATGCTGGTCGCGCCTGAAAAGCGTAATCCGTTGCTGGCGTCAAGTTATGGCACCGGCGAGCTGATTCGTCATGCGCTGGATAACGGCATTCGCCATATTATTCTCGGCATTGGCGGCAGCGCGACGGTAGACGGCGGTATGGGCATGGCGCAGGCGCTCGGTGTGCGTTTCATTGATGCCGACGGTCAGGCGCTGGCGGCAAACGGCGGCAATTTAGCGCGTGTGGCAAGCATTGAGATGGAGGAATGCGATCCGCGTCTGGCGAGCTGTCATATTGAAGTGGCGTGTGATGTTGATAACCCGCTGGTAGGGGCACGCGGCGCGGCGGCGGTGTTTGGCCCGCAAAAAGGGGCAACGCCGGAGATGGTCGAAGAGCTGGAGCAGGGGCTGCAAAATTTCGCCCGTGTTTTGCAGCAGCAAACGGAAATCAATGTCTGCCAGATGGCGGGCGGCGGCGCGGCGGGCGGTATGGGTATTGCGGCGGCGGTATTTCTCAATGCGGATATTAAACCGGGTATTGAGATTGTACTGCGGGCGGTCAACCTGGAGCAGGCGGTGCAGGGAGCGGCGCTGGTGATCACCGGGGAAGGGCGCATCGACTCGCAAACGGCAGGCGGTAAAGCGCCGCTGGGCGTGGCGTCGGTGGCGAAGCAGTTTAATGTACCGGTGATTGGGATTGCTGGCGTATTGGGTGATGGCGTGGAAGTGGTGCACCAGTACGGCATTGACGCGGTGTTCAGCATTTTGCCACGTCTGGCACCTTTAGCCGAAGTGCTCGCCAGTGGTGAAACCAATCTCTTCAACAGCGCGCGAAATATTGCCTGCGCCATTAAAATAGGTCAGGGAATTAAACCCTGATTCTTACCTTTAAAGCGGATGCGGTTCATATCGCATCTGCTTCTGATTGCTACGAGCATGGCTTTCCCCCTCTCCCCAAAGGGGCGAGGGGATTGTCTGTGCGGTTTTCAGCCTGAAGCGGATGCATTTTATCCCGCATCTGTTTTTTACCTGAATTTACCGCAAAAAAAGCCACGGTATAAACCGTGGCAAAATCCAACATAGCTAAAAATAATCAGGCGAGTGGTATGACTTAAATTTCTACGTCGCGGTTGCAATCTTTCGAGTAAATATAGCTGAACGCTTCACCACGCCCTACGCCATAACCGGCCTGTAAAGAATAAGCGCCCATAAAGATGTAATCGCCTTTTTTTACCGGGATCCAGTTATTATCGAGGTTATAAACTCCCTGACCGGAAAGAATATAAGCACCGTGCTCCTGAACGTGGGTTTCGATATAACCGTGGCTGGCACCTGGCGCAAAAGAGAGGATATGCATATTCATATCAAAACCTAACTCTTTGGGCAGAAAATCCAGCAGAATAACATCGTCCATGCCTTCATAATGAATGCGTTCCAGTTCGCTGGCATTGCCAGAAACCAGCCACGGCGCATGACCTTCTACCGGAACATAGCGGCGCTTATACAAGAAGATTTGGCTGTCTTCGGCCTGGGCATTAACAAACGTCATTAAGGAGCCTGGCGGGCAATAAAGATAGCCACCTTCGCTTAAGGCAAATGTTTTTCCTTCGGCTTCGGCAGTGATATTTCCAGAAATGACATACAGGAACGTTTCAATTCCTTCTCCGCCGAATCCCTGCTGATTACCGCCGTTTTGATGCAGCGTCACCAGATAATCGACAAACGTAGCGCCAAGCTTTGGTGTGGACAGGATTGTCGCGTCACAATTTTCAAAGCCAGGAATAATATTTTTTACCAGACCATCCGGGGTTAACAGCGCGAAATTACCGTGTTTAACAATCGCACGGTTAGCCAGTAAATCATCGCGGTAACCGGTGACGTTATTTAAATATCCCATTTATAACTCCTTATTTCTGCCAGGCAAGTTGATAAAGCATGAGTGCCAACGTTTTGACCCCTTCGGCAAGGTCGGTAATATTGGTGCGTTCCGCCGGGTTATGGCTGATCCCGTTAATGCTGGGAATGAAAATCATGCAGGTCGGCACGCGAGGCGCGAAAATTTGCGCGTCGTGCCCGGCACCACTGTGCATCACCCGGTAATTCAGTTTTTCTGTTTCACACAGTTCCGTCAGGGTGGTGACCAGCTCTTCGTTCATCGGCACCGGTTCTTCGTCCATCCATAAATCGATATCAATACCAATGTCCATTTCATCGCAAATCGCCCGCATGTCGTTTTCTAACTGTTGGGTGAAATCGCGCAGCACGGCAGCGTCGGTGTGACGACAATCAATGGTGAACGTGGTTTTACCCGGCACTACGTTAACCGTATTTGGGCGCGGCTCCACTTTGCCAAAGGTCAGCACCAGCGGATCGCCCATCTTTTTCGCTTTGGCTACGGACTGATTGCAAATGCGGCTAAACGCATAAACCGTGTCACGACGATAGCCCATCGGCGTGGTGCCTGCATGGTTTGATTCGCCGTTCAGCGTCACCGTATAGCGACGTTGCCCGACAATTGCATTCACCACGCCAATTGACTGCCCATTACTTTCCAGCACACAGCCCTGTTCGATATGCAGTTCGACAAAGGCTTGAATATCCTGACGCGGAGTTAGTGGGGCGTTCGGCAGAGTGAATCCGCAAGCCTTCATCGCATCGACAAAACTATTTCCTTTGGCATCACAGATATTCCGCACGTCGTCAGGATTCGCCAGCCCAAAGATATTTTTACTGCCCCAGAAGACATACGGGAAGCGGCTGCCTTCTTCTTCCGCCATCGCCACCACTTCGACAGTACGTAGCGGCGCGCCGTATTGTGTTTTCAGCCAGTCAATTGCCAGCCACGCCGCCAGTGCGCCGAATTGCCCGTCGAGGTTACCGCCGTTAACCACGGTATCGATATGCGAACCGCTCAGAACCACTTCCTGTGGATATTCGGTGCCATTCAGGCGACCGTATAAATTTCCCACTTCATCGAAACGTGTTTCCAGCCCGCTTGCTGCCATTCTTTTTTTAAATTGCTGTTGGGTTTCCAGCCATTCCGGCGAATAAAGTAAACGGGTCATCCCACCCGTAGGGTCAGCGCCAAAAGAGGAAAGCCAGGGCAGCGTTTCTTCTATGGCTTGACGGAAATGTGTAATCATAAGAAAGTCCTGTCTCAATAATTATTGCGCAAAGGGATTTTTCGTTTCGTATGACGTGTTATAAAGCGCGTCGGAAATTAAATACTGGTAAATGTCATCAACAATTTCGATGCCTTCGACGGCGGCTTTGCGTTGTTTAATATCCTGATCCTGTCCGGGATAATAAACCTGGTTAAAACCGGGCGCGGGGGTAATGGCATTTAATTCGCGCATGGTCTGGCTAAGATGTTGACGGAATAATTCGCTGGAGGAGAAAAAGTTCGGATTAATAACTATATGTAATTGCCCCAAATTACGCCCGGCGTGTAAATCGTCATACATCGAACTGACCTGGCGCCCGAACGGTAAGCCGAGTAACACGCCTGAGAGGACGTCAATCATCATCATCAGGCCATACCCTTTCGGCCCAGCGGCGGGGAGCAGAGCATGTACCGCGAACGGATCGGTTGTTGGTGCACCGTTTTTATCGACCGCCCAGCTTTCCGGGATAGACATATTACGCGAGCGGGCGTCGAGCACTTTTCCCCATGCCTGTACGGTAGTCGCCATATCAAAGGTAAGGATCTCGTCGCCTTCTCCCGGCGCGGCAAAGGCAAGTGGGTTAGTACCGTAGTAAATTTCCGCGCCGCCAAACGGCACCACCATTGGATCGGACTGGCACATCGAAATGCCAATTAATCCGGCGCGGGCTGCCTGCTGCACAAAATAAGAGATTGCGCCGCTGTGACCCATCCGGCTGATACCGACCACCGCAACGCCATTTTGTTGTGCTGTTTTAATGGCATGTTCCATGCCCATTTTCGCGGCGACCTGCCCGGCGGCATTGTCGGCATGTAAAATTGCCGAACACGGCCCCGTTTCTTCAAGACGGAACTCCGGTTCGCGGTTGGTGCCGCCTTTTGAAATACGTTCTGCGTAGTATTCCACGCGTACCGCGCCATGAGAGTGGATCCCTCTGGCATCGGCATAAACCAATACTTCAGCCACGGTTGCAGCGTGCTCACGTTTTAATCCAGCCTGGCAGAGTTTATTCTCGATTAGCTGGTGGAGTGTTTCCCGACTGATTTTCATCTGTCTTCCTTTTTAACGACGGTGTGAAGCATGACTGCAATTAACATACAGGGAAAATATCTGGATTATGTGATCCAGACAGGCAAAAAAATATAATTAGAATTTATTTGATAATCCGCGCACTTTTGGTTTGTTTTTTAAAATAACCCTGCTTGTTAAAAATTAGCAGATAATAGTCTGGCGGTTATTTGAATTCTTTTGCTAATAATTCCCGTGTGATATTCATCACCTTATTTTTCATCGGTCATCGATACCGTAATTGACACATTAACACTGCTCGTGCAATTGCCATGGGTGCAATTTTTAAGGAGTTGTTATGATCCACGCCTTTATTAAAAAAGGGTGTTTTCAGGATTCGGTCAGTTTAATGATTATTTCACGAAAACTCAGCGAATCAGAAAATGTTGATGATGTTTCCGTAATGATGGGTACTCCCGCCAATAAAGCGTTATTAGATACCACAGGTTTCTGGCATGACGATTTTAATAACGCCACGCCGAACGATATTTGCGTGGCAATTCGTAGCGAAGCGGCGGATGCGGGGATCGCGCAGGCGATTATGCAGCAGCTTGAAGAGGCGCTAAAACAACTGGCGCAAGGTTCAGGCAGCAGCCAGGCGTTGACGCAGGTGCGTCGCTGGGACAGTGCCTGTCAGAAATTACCCGATGCCAATCTGGCGCTGATTTCAGTGGCTGGTGAGTACGCGGCGGAGCTGGCGAACCAGGCGCTGGATCGCAACCTCAACGTGATGATGTTCTCCGATAACGTCACGCTGGAAGATGAAATCCAACTCAAAACCCGCGCGCGGGAAAAAGGCTTGCTGGTGATGGGACCGGACTGCGGTACGTCGATGATTGCCGACACGCCGCTGGCTTTCGCCAATGTGATGCCGGAAGGCAATATTGGTGTCATTGGCGCTTCTGGTACAGGGATTCAGGAACTGTGCTCGCAGATTGCGCTGGCAGGGGAGGGAATTACTCACGCGATTGGTCTTGGCGGGCGCGATCTCAGTCGTGAAGTGGGCGGGATCAGTGCGCTGACGGCGCTGGAAATGTTGAGTGCCGATGCGAAAAGTGAAGTGCTGGCGTTTGTCTCTAAACCACCTGCCGAAGCCGTGCGCCTGCGTATCGTTAACGCGATGAAAGCGACGGGTAAACCGACGGTGGCGCTGTTTTTAGGTTATGCCCCGGCGGTGGCTCGTGACGAAAATATCTGGTTTGCCTCCTCGCTGGATGATGCCGCGCGTCTGGCTTGCCTGCTTTCGCGGGTCACTGCGCGACGTAACGCAATAGCGCCGGTCAGCAGCGGAGTTATTTGCGGCTTGTATACCGGTGGTACGCTGGCCGCCGAAGCGGCGGGATTACTCGCCGGGCATCCTGGCGTGGTAGCCGACGATGTCCATCATCATGGCATGATGCTGGACGCTGATGGTCACCAGATCATTGACCTGGGCGATGATTTCTACACCGTCGGGCGTCCCCATCCGATGATCGACCCGACCTTACGCAACCTGCTAATTGCCGATCTTGGCTCAAAACCACAAGTGCGCGTGTTGCTGATTGACGTAGTCATTGGCTTCGGCGCCACTGCCGATCCTGCTGCTTCATTGGTAAGCGCCTGGCAACAAGCCTGTGCCGCGCGTGAAGACAACCAACCGCTGTACGCCATTGCCACGGTGACAGGTACCGAACGTGACCCGCAATGCCGCTCGCAGCAAATCGCCATCCTGGAAGATGCGGGGATCGCGGTAGTGAGTTCGCTGCCGGAAGCCACATTACTGGCGGCGGCACTGATTCGCCCGCTTTCGCCTGCCACACTGCAACACACACCGTCATTACTGGAAAACGTCGCCGTGATTAACGCCGGATTACGCAGTTTTGCGCTGGAACTACAAGGCGCCAGCAAACCGGTCGTGCATTACCAATGGGCGCCAGTCGCTGGCGGCAATAAAAAACTGGCTCGTTTATTAGAACGTTTGCAATAAGGGGTTCCCATGTTTACATCAGTGGCGCAAGCCAATGCTGCGGTTATCGAACAAATTCGTCGCGCTCGTCCACACTGGCTGGATGTGCAACCGGCGTCTTTACTCATTAGCGAATTGAATCAGGGCAAAACACTGCTTCACGCCGGGCCGCCGATGCGCTGGCAGGAGATGACCGGACCCATGAAAGGGGCGTGCGTGGGCGCATGTCTGTTTGAAGGCTGGGCGAAAGATGAAGCGCAGGCGCTGGCAATACTGGAGCTGGGGGAAGTGAACTTCATTCCTTGTCACCATGTGAATGCCGTCGGGCCAATGGGCGGCATTACTTCTGCCAGTATGCCGATGCTGGTGGTCGAGAACGTGACCGACGGCAACCGGGCGTACTGCAACCTCAACGAAGGTATCGGCAAAGTGATGCGTTTTGGCGCTTACGGCGAAGATGTCCTGACTCGCCATCGCTGGATGCGCGATGTGTTAATGCCAGTATTAAGTGCGGCGCTGGGGCGCATGGAGCGCGGTATCGATCTCACCGCGATGATGGCGCAGGGCATTACGATGGGCGATGAGTTCCATCAACGCAATATTGCTTCCTCAGCATTGTTAATGCGTGCGCTGGCCCCACAAATTGCCCGACTCGATCATGATAAACAGCACATCGCCGAAGTGATGGATTTCCTCAGCGTGACCGATCAGTTCTTCCTCAACCTCGCGATGGCTTACTGCAAGGCGGCGATGGATGCTGGCGCGATGATCCGCGCAGGCAGCATCGTTACGGCTATGACCCGCAACGGCAATATGTTCGGGATTCGGGTAAGCGGGCTGGGTGAACGCTGGTTTACTGCGCCTGTAAACACTCCGCAAGGTCTGTTTTTCACCGGCTTCTCGCAGGAGCAGGCAAACCCGGATATGGGCGATAGCGCGATTACCGAAACCTTTGGTATTGGCGGAGCCGCAATGATCGCAGCGCCTGGCGTAACGCGCTTTGTCGGTGCGGGTGGCATGGAAGCGGCCAGAGCGGTATCTGAAGAGATGGCGGAAATTTACCTTGAACGCAATATGCAGTTGCAGATCCCAAGCTGGGATTTTCAGGGCGCGTGTCTGGGACTGGACATTCGTCGCGTGGTAGAAACCGGCATTACGCCACTCATCAATACCGGTATCGCCCATAAAGAGGCGGGGATCGGGCAGATTGGCGCAGGCACTGTGCGGGCACCGCTGGCGTGTTTTGAACAGGCGCTGGAAGCACTGGCTGAAAGCATGGGGATTGGTTGAGGAACGTGCAATGACGATCATCCATCCTCTGCTTGCCAGCCGTAGCGCACCGAATTATCGCCAGTCCTGGCGGTTAGCGGGAGTGTGGCGACGGGCGATTAACCTGATGACGGAAAGCGGCGAACTGTTAACGCTGCATCGTCAGGGTAGTGGTTTCGGCCCCGGAGGATGGGTGCTTCGCCGCGCGCAATTCGATGCGTTATGCGGTGGATTATGCGGCAATGAACGACCACAGGTTGTGGCTCAAGGGATTCGCCTCGGGCGTTTCACGGTTAAACAGCCACAGCGTTATTGTTTGCTGCGTATTACGCCGCCTGCACATCCTCAACCGCTTGCCGCTGCATGGATGCAACGCGCGGAGGAAACCGGGCTTTTCGGGCCACTGGCGATGGCGACAAGCGATCCGCTGCCTGCTGAATTACGCCAGTTTCGTCACTGTTTTCAGGCCGCGCTCAATGGCATTAAGACCGACTGGCGGCACTGGCTGGGTAAAGGCCCCGGATTAACGCCGAGTCATGATGACACGCTGAGCGGAATGCTGCTGGCGGCCTGGTATTATGGCGCTTTAGATGCGTGCTCCGGTCGCCCGTTTTTTGCCTGTTCCAACAATCTTCAACTCGTTACCACAGCGGTGAGCGTCAGTTATTTACGTTATGCCGCGCAAGGATATTTCGCCTCGCCACTCCTGCACTTTGTTCATGCTCTGAGTTGCCCGAAACGTACCGCTGTTGCGATTGATTCGCTGCTGGCGCTGGGGCATACGTCAGGGGCAGATACGCTGCTGGGGTTCTGGCTTGGCCAACAATTATTACAAGGAAAACCATGAAAACACTGGTTGTAGCTCTTGGGGGCAATGCCTTGCTTCAGCGCGGTGAGGCGCTGACGGCAGAAAATCAATATCGCAATATCGCCAGTGCTGTACCTGCGCTGGCGCGCCTGGCCCGTTCTTATCGGCTGGCGATTGTTCACGGCAACGGGCCGCAGGTGGGGCTGCTGGCGTTACAGAATCTGGCGTGGAAAGAGGTAGAACCGTATCCGCTGGATGTGCTGGTGGCGGAAAGCCAGGGGATGATTGGCTATATGCTGGCGCAGAGTTTGAGCGCACAGCCGCAGATGCCGCCTGTCACGACGGTGCTGACGCGCATTGAGGTTTCGCCGGATGATCCGGCGTTTTTGCAGCCAGAGAAGTTTATTGGTCCGGTTTATCAGCCAGAAGAACAAGAGGCACTGGAAGCGGCTTACGGCTGGCATATGAAACGTGATGGTAAATATTTGCGCCGGGTGGTGGCGTCTCCGCAACCGCGTAAAATTCTCGACAGCGAAGCCATCGAGTTGTTGCTCAAAGAGGGGCATGTGGTGATTTGCAGTGGCGGCGGTGGTGTGCCTGTGACGGAAGACGGGGCTGGGAGTGAAGCGGTGATTGATAAAGATCTCGCCGCTGCGTTGCTCGCCGAGCAGATTAATGCCGATGGACTGGTGATCCTCACCGATGCTGATGCGGTATATGAAAACTGGGGAACGCCGCAGCAACGTGCCATTCGCCATGCCACACCGGATGAGTTAGCTCCATTTGCCAAAGCCGATGGTTCGATGGGGCCGAAGGTAACGGCGGTGAGTGGCTATGTCAGAAGCCGTGGTAAACCCGCGTGGATTGGGGCGTTATCGCGGATTGAAGAGACTCTGGCGGGCGAAGCGGGGACCTGTATTTCGCTGTAGTGATGAGAGCATCCGGCAATCGGCGCACCATGCCTGATGCGACGCTTGACGCGTCTTATCAGGCCTACAATGGGTACCGGAGCGGTAAGCCGGATAAGGCGTTCACGCCGAATCCGGCAAGAATATGAGCACCAGGTTAATTGAACTTACTCTGCGCCCACATCACGCCGCTGGCATACTCTGGCGGCAGCAGCGGGATTAAGGCTTCCAGCGTCGCGGTCAGACGCGATGTGTCGCTGTCGGTCAAATTCAGATGCCCCACTTTACGCCCCGGACGGACTTCTTTGTCGTACCAGTGCAGATGCACCAGCGGCAGTTTCAGCCAGTCATAATTCACATCGCTACCAATCAGGTTGATCATCACCGACGGACTATTCACTACCGGTTGCGGTAACGGCAGATCGGTAATCGCCCGCAGATGCAGCTCAAACTGGCTGATGCTGGCACCGTTTTGTGTCCAGTGACCGCTGTTATGCACACGCGGAGCCAGTTCGTTGATCAGCAGACCTTGCGGGGTGACAAAACACTCCATCGCCATCACGCCCACATAGCCCAGCTCCTGCATAATCGCCGACAGCATCTCTTCGGCCTGCGCCTGCTGCTGCGCGTTGGCCTGCGGGAAAGCGACGCTGGTGCGCAAAATACCGTCCTGATGCAGGTTATGCGTCAGCGGATAAAACACGGTGCTACCATCAAAGCCGCGCGCGCCAACCAGCGACACTTCGCCAGAGAAGTTAATGCCCTGCTCGACAATACATTCGCCGTAACACTCTGCCGGTAACTGTTCGGTTTCATTGGCGCGTAAACGCCATTGACCGCGACCGTCATAGCCACCAGTGCGACGCTTAACAATCGCCAGTTCACCTAAACGATCAAACACCGCAGGCCACTCGCTGCGATCGGCAAGTAACTGCCACGGCGCGGTCGGCAGGTGGAGCTTATCGAAAAGCTGCTTCTGAGTCAGACGGTCGGCAATAATCGGGAACACATCGCGGTTCACAAAGGCCGGATGGCGCGCCAGCTCGCGGGTTAATGCAGTTTCCGGCCAGCGTTCGATCTCAGCGGTAATCACGCTTTGTTGAAAAGGCACCGCCGCCGGTTCAGCGTCCAGCCCGACCGGCCAGACAGCAATGCCTAACGGTTCGCCTGCCTGACGCAGCATACGGCCTAACTGCCCGTTACCGAGGACGCAAACCTGTTTCATGCCGCACCTCGCGGGTCCGGGTTTTCCAGCACTTCGTCGGTCTGGGCTTTACGCCAGTCATTCAGACGCTGGTGCAGTTCTTTATCATGAGTCGCAAGAATTTGTGCTGCCAGTAACGCCGCGTTTGCCGCGCCAGCTTTACCAATCGCCAGCGTACCCACCGGAATGCCGCGCGGCATTTGTACGATGGAGTAGAGACTATCGACACCGCTCAGTGCGGCGCTCTGTACTGGCACGCCCAGCACTGGCACCAGCGTTTTGGCGGCAATCATGCCTGGCAGATGCGCTGCGCCGCCTGCGCCCGCAATAATCACCTGATAACCGCTTTCTTCGGCGCTTTCGGCGAAGCTGAACAGTTTATCGGGGGTGCGGTGAGCAGAAACCACTTCAACGTGGTGCGGGACATTCAGGATTTCGAAGATTTCGGCGGCGAACTGCATGGTAGCCCAGTCGCTTTTGGACCCCATCACGATGGCGACACGCGCCGGATTATTGCGGGAAGACATGCGTCTAAAAACTCCTGTGGTGCACAACTCTCGGCTTTAGAGGGCACAGAGAATAGCACGGAAAGAGAGCAAGGAAAACGGTTGCGTGGCTGTGGAATCAGCAAACTTGTGCGTTATTAAAACGGGAAATGGATTAGCTCAACGTCATCCGCCGTGACTTTCACCATCGAACCTTCGGTATGCCAGGCACCCAGCACCACGCGAAAAGCAGGTTGCTGATTGGCGATGAATTCATGCACCGCCGGGCGATGCGTATGCCCGTGGATCAGCCATTGCACCTGATGTTTTTCCATCGCACTGACCACCGCGTTTTGGTTAACGTCCATGATCGCCAGCGATTTGCTGCTGTTGGCTTCTTTACTGTTCGCTCGCATTCGTGCGGCAATGCGTTTGCGTACAAACAACGGCAGGGTGAGGAACAGTGTTTGCAGCCACGGTTTGTGGACTTTGGCGCGAAAAGCCTGATAACCCGCATCATCGGTGCACAGCGTGTCGCCATGCATAATAAGCACCCGACGACCATAAAGTTCGAGCACCTTTTCTTGCGGCAATAACGTCATGCCGCTTTCACGGGCAAAGCGTTTGCCGAGCAGAAAATCACGGTTGCCATGAATGAAATAACAGGGAACACCGGAATCGGACACCGCTTTGATCGCTGCCGCCATCTGGCGATGGAGTGGGTTGGGATCGTCGTCGCCAATCCACGCTTCAAACAGATCGCCAAGAACATACAGCGCGTCGGCCTTGCGGGCTTCCCCCGCTAAAAAACGCAGAAAACCGGCGGTGATCGCCGGTTCTTCCGCGCAGAGATGAAGATCTGCAATAAAGAGTGTCGCCACGATTACTCGCTAACGGTCACGCTTTCAATGATAACGTCTTCTTTTGGCACGTCCTGGTGCATACCGCTACGACCGGTTGCAACACCTTTGATTTTGTCTACCACGTCCATGCCTTCAACCACTTCAGCAAACACGCAGTAGCCCCAACCTTGCAGGCTTTCGCCAGAGAAGTTCAGGAAGTCGTTATCAACCACGTTGATGAAGAACTGTGCAGTTGCAGAGTGCGGTGCCTGAGTACGGGCCATTGCCAGCGTACCACGGGTATTTTTCAGGCCGTTGTTGGCTTCGTTTTTGATCGGTTCTTTGGTAGCTTTTTGTTTCATGCCCGGTTCAAAACCGCCGCCCTGAATCATAAAACCGTTGATAACACGGTGGAAAATGGTGTTGTTGTAAAAACCTTCGCGGCAGTAGTCCAGGAAGTTTTTAACTGTTTCAGGTGCTTTATCGTCAAAAGTTTTGATGACAATATCGCCGTGATTGGTGTGGAAAGTAACCATTTTTGCATCCTGTTCCGTTTGATTGGTGCTTCAACCCGGTTCGGGTCATATATAGGGTGGTGTTATAGCATAACCGCACGATCGGATCATCTCGCAATGTATGCTGAATCGCGCGGGAAATATGGGTATTATACGCAACTCAATTACCCACACATGTCTAAACGGAATCTTCGATGCTAAAAATCTTCAATACTCTGACACGCCAAAAAGAGGAATTTAAGCCTATTCACGCCGGGGAAGTCGGCATGTACGTGTGTGGAATCACCGTTTACGACCTCTGTCATATCGGTCACGGGCGTACCTTTGTTGCCTTTGACGTGGTTGCACGCTACCTGCGTTTCCTCGGCTACAAGCTGAAGTATGTGCGCAACATTACCGATATCGACGATAAAATCATCAAACGCGCCAATGAAAATGGCGAAAGCTTTGTGGCGCTGGTGGATCGCATGATCGCCGAAATGCACAAAGATTTTGATGCTTTGAACATTCTGCGCCCGGATATGGAGCCACGCGCGACGCACCATATCGCAGAAATTATTGAACTCACTGAGCAACTGATCGCCAAAGGTCACGCTTATGTGGCGGACAACGGCGACGTGATGTTCGACGTACCGACCGATCCAACTTATGGCGTGCTGTCGCGTCAGGATCTTGACCAGCTGCAGGCAGGCGCGCGCGTTGACGTGGTCGACGACAAACGCAACCCGATGGACTTCGTTCTGTGGAAGATGTCTAAAGAGGGCGAACCAAGCTGGCCGTCTCCGTGGGGCGCGGGTCGCCCAGGCTGGCACATTGAGTGTTCAGCAATGAACTGCAAACAGTTGGGTAACCACTTTGATATCCATGGTGGCGGTTCTGACCTGATGTTCCCGCACCACGAGAACGAAATTGCCCAGTCCACCTGTGCCCATGATGGTCAGTATGTAAACTACTGGATGCACTCCGGCATGGTGATGGTTGACCGCGAGAAGATGTCCAAATCGCTGGGTAACTTCTTTACCGTGCGCGATGTGCTGAAATACTACGACGCGGAAACCGTGCGTTACTTCCTGATGTCGGGACACTATCGCAGCCAGCTGAACTACAGCGAAGAGAACCTGAAGCAGGCGCGTGCGGCGCTGGAGCGTCTCTACACTGCCCTGCGCGGCACAGACAAAACCGTTGCTCCTGCCGGTGGCGAAGCGTTTGAAGCGCGCTTTATTGAAGCGATGGACGACGATTTCAACACCCCGGAAGCCTATTCCGTACTGTTTGATATGGCGCGTGAAGTAAACCGTCTGAAAGCAGAAGATATGACAGCGGCGAATGCAATGGCATCTCACCTGCGTAAACTTTCCGCTGTATTGGGCCTGCTGGAGCAAGAACCGGAAGCGTTCCTGCAAAGCGGCGCGCAGGCAGACGACAGCGAAGTGGCTGAGATTGAAGCGTTAATTCAACAGCGTCTGGATGCCCGTAAAGCGAAAGACTGGGCGGCGGCAGATGCGGCGCGTGACCGTCTTAACGAGATGGGGATCGTGCTGGAAGATGGCCCGCAAGGGACCACCTGGCGTCGTAAGTAATTGCGCTATTGCCGGATGCGAGTTTTCGCATCCGGTTATCGTCTGCGCCACCACAACATTCCCATCAGTAGCATCCCCGGCAACCACACCCACATCAATTCAGAAATAATCACCTGATGCCCGTACGGCGTGGTGTAACGAGACAATGCAAACGGCGCGACTTTAATCACCTGCCAGGGAGCGAAAAAGCGTTCATCTGACCACGGCCACAGCCAGCCAACCCCTTTACCGCCAGTGGTTACCGAATCCAGCAAGCTGTGCGATAGCAACGAGACGGTTAAAAACAGCCAGCAGCGAATCAGCCCAGCCCTGAACCATCGGCGTCCAATCAGCACACATAACAGCGGGACAACAAACGCAAACACCAGCGAATGGGTAAACCCGCGATGACCAAAAACATTGCCGTAAGCAATGCCAAATTTAAACGACAATACGTCGGCGTCGGGCAGCATCGCCAGGATGATTCCGGCAAATAACAGACGCGGAGGGATGACTTTCGAACCCAACCCTAAACCAATGCATAGGGGAACGGCGGCGTGCGTAATAACGGTTGGCATGATGGTCGCTTCGGCAAAATGTCGATGCTATCAGCATGGATGAACGGGGCGTAGAGGGCAAAAGTCTGAAAAGAGAACCGGCCTGTTGATACAGGCCGGGAAAGGGATCAGGCAACAACCTGTACGCTGTGACCTGCAAAACTCACTGTCTGACCGGCGACGATTTTGCAGCGTTTGCGCGTTTCAACCGCGCCGTCGACTTTCACCTGGCCTTCGGCAATCGCGATTTTCGCCTGCGCGCCGCTTTCGCTCCAGCCTTCCAGTTTCAGCAAGTCGCACAGCTCAACGTGCGGATGTTTACCTAAAGAAAATGTCGCCATGTTACTCATCCTGTGGATCATGATATTCAACGCACGCCTGTAGCGTGTTTTCAATCAGCGTGGCAACCGTCATCGGGCCAACGCCGCCGGGAACAGGCGTAATGTATGAGGCGCGTTTAGCCGCGTCTTCAAACACGACGTCGCCCACAACTTTGCCATTTTCCAGACGGTTGATGCCAACATCAATCACAATTGCGCCTTCTTTGATCCAGTCACCGGGAATAAAACCTGGCTTACCGACGGCAACAATCAACAGATCGGCATTTTCTACGTGATGACGCAGATTTTTAGTGAAGCGGTGAGTCACGGTAGTGGTGCAACCTGCGAGCAACAGTTCCATGCTCATTGGACGACCGACGATATTCGATGCGCCAATCACCACGGCGTTGAGGCCGAAGGTATCAATGTTGTAACGCTCAAGCAGCGTGACGATACCGCGCGGGGTGCAGGGACGCAGACGCGGCGCGCGCTGGCACAGACGACCGACGTTGTAAGGATGGAAACCGTCCACGTCTTTGTCCGGATGAATACGTTCCAGCACTTTGACGTTATCAATACCCGCCGGTAACGGCAGTTGAACCAGAATGCCATCGATGGTGTTGTCGGCATTCAGCGCATCGATAAGCTCCAACAGCTCCGCTTCGCTGGTGGTTTCCGGGAGGTCATAAGAGCGGGAGACGAACCCGACTTCTTCACAAGCCTTGCGTTTGCTTGCGACATAAATTTGCGATGCAGGGTTACTACCCACCAGCACAACGGCCAGTCCTGGTGCCCGCAGTTCGGCTGCAATACGCGCCTGAACTTTTTGAGCAACTTCAGAGCGCACCTGCTGCGCAATCGTTTTACCGTCAATAATCTTTGCTGCCATCAGAGAGAGGATTCCATCTGTTACGTAGGTCGAAGGGGATGCGCCTATTTTGTCAGAAGCGGGGCGCGCTGTCAGGTTTCGTTTTCTGAAAAGTAAAACCTTCTGTACCTGGCGATAATGATAACCGTCGTTGGTTTGCCGCTGTGGCGAGGTAAATCAGATGCGGTCGTACACTTGTTCAGCAACCGGTTCAAAAGCCATTGACTCAGCAAGGGTTGACCGTATAATTCACGCAATTACACACACATTGTGGTATCAATGCGCCCTTAGCTCAGTTGGATAGAGCAACGACCTTCTAAGTCGTGGGCCGCAGGTTCGAATCCTGCAGGGCGCGCCATTAAAATTCAATCAGTTACGCCTTCTTTACCTCCTCCATAATTCCAGAGTGGGACATATCTGGGACATCATCACCAAAGATGTCGTCTATTTTCCTCGCGTGCTCTGTCAAATGATTAGGCGCAAGGTGAGCATAACTACGCACCATTTCTATGGGTTCCCATCCGCCCATTTCCTGAAGCACTGATGAAGAACATCAATGAATGCACCAGAATGAATCCGGTGAGTTAAGTTCAAACTGTAGTACAATTCGCTCCGGTATTAACAGGAAAGAATATGCTATGAACCCTTATATTTATCTTGGTGGCGCAATACTTGCAGAAGTCATTGGTACAACTTTAATGAAGTTTTCAGAGGGTTTTACACGGTTATGGCCCTCTGTTGGTACAATTATTTGTTACTGTGCATCATTCTGGTTATTAGCTCAGACGCTGGCTTATATTCCTACAGGGATTGCTTATGCTATCTGGTCAGGAGTCGGTATCGTCCTGATTAGTTTACTGTCCTGGGGATTTTTCAGCCAACGGTTGGATCTGCCAGCCATTATAGGCATGATGTTGATTTGTGCCGGAGTGTTGGTAATTAACTTATTGTCACGAAGTGCACCACATTAAAAATAATTACTTTTGAATCGAGTGAAATATGGCAGTCCGTATGTTTATATGGGCTGCTTTTTTATACTGCGGGTAAATTTTTTTTGGCAAGTGGAGTAGGGGATTACCTCATTTGCGTTTTGAACAGTAGCAATAAAGTTTTCGGTGAGAAATTCTGTCGACATTTTATGATTAAATGGTTTATAGCAATATAAAAATAAACTCTTAAGTCTGTTTATTTTGTTAAGCTCATACACATCGTAAATAAAAATGAGAACCACCCGCTGAACGGGTGGTTATGCGTAAGTTTAATTTTATAATTTCAGTGAATGTTTACGCTGTAATAATACAAATGATAGTGGACAAAAAGCACAATCAGTTGATAGATTCACCGTAGGATGCGACTGCCTGAGCGGTGAATCCCCCGATCAATACCTGCCTGACTCCATCATTTTCCAGCCAATAATAAGTATTATTTTCTTTATTAAAAGCGTAAATTCTACAAATACCGCCAGGCTCATTATTTGTATTCCATCCACTATTAGCTACATTGCCCCACTCCTGGTAAAGACCTGCGTTAACTTCTCGCGAGATAATATGACCTGAATTATGATCATTATAATCGTAACTATCGATATCCTGCGCTTCAGGAAATTCTCCGTTCATGCTCTCAACCCATGATAAAATCTTTTGAATTGAATCATAAGTTTCAATACTGTATTTAAAAAAACGCTTAACAGTAAAAATATAAATACCGGCAGTTTTGTTCGTTGATTTATCAGTGGCGAAAATAGCAAAAATCTTCCCAATACACTTTTCGTCAACGTCAGGAAAAGTCACTGTGCCATCTTGACTGACCGCCAGAACATTATTGTCTGCATCAGTGCTACAGCTCCATTTTACTTTGCCATTATTAACTGGGTCATTATCAATAACCATCTTAAAGGTGGCGCCTGGAAACAAGCAGTTAGGAAAATGGTAACCATTCTTCATATCATTGTTAATATCATAGATATGGTTGTCAACTAAAACGCCTGTAATTTTACTCATCTTTGACTCTCTTTGTTTATTAAATAAAAGGTTTTATTCCTGTGTAAAGGAATATGCTGATGTTATTGCAATCAATGAATGATTGTTCTTATTTACAGGTTATATAGTGGCATGAATATAACTATATAATGCCTCTGAGTAGTGGCTACACCGATTATTTGTGTTACGGCTATCTTCTTATTGGCTATGCAGGTTGTAGTGGGGCAAAACCGAAACGCATAAAATGCGTTGAAAAAAGAGAATCTGCTAAACAATTAATACAAACAGGATTCTGATTAGGAAAGTGAAAAGGAAGGGAGCAAGCAAAGTTGCTCCCTTAAACAATTAATACTCGAGGATGCCACGCGCGACGGGCAAATAGCGAAGGGAGAAATAGAGCGCGTCTTTGCCGCAGGCGGAACGTTTTGCTAATAGCGAGGCGATCTCTGCATCCGGTTTTGGTTTAGCTTCAAACGTTTTACCTTTGCCCGCGACAAACAATTCATAAACAATGCCGTTGGCGGGTGAGGAAGCCTGGCAATCTGCACTGGCTTGCAGATAACGTTCGCGTTGCCCGGCGGTGAGTTTATCCACGCCGCTGCCATCCTGTACCCAGACATTAACGCCGGTTGCTTTAACTTGTTCCAGCAGTTGCCGATAGCCATCGGGCGACATATTTCCAGCGAAAAAACTACTGATATAAACCGGTTTTGCCGAAACATCGCTAATCAGTCGCTGCGCATTGTTTAACCATTTCAGTAATGGCTGACGGGCGGCTTCGCTGCGCCAGTTCAGGTCGTCAATTTCCGCACTGATGTACCAGCCATCCGGCGTTACGCCCGGTGCGGCGCTCCATAATCTGGCTTGCTGGAGATCGGCCGCCAGCAGGCGATTAAGATAGCTCTCCAGCGCCGCAGATGACTGCTTCTGATGCATAAAAAATTCCGGATCGGCATTCAGGCCAACAATCAGCTTCAGGCCAGCGTGCTGCGCTGCCGCTGCGCGACTGAACAATAATGCACGCTGTTCTGGCTGGGTGAACGCATCGCCGTAACGGGTCCATTGCAGAATCAGGGTGTCGAATCCTTGCAAATGCAACTGACTCATCAGTCCCTGCCACTGGGCGTCGGTGACCTGACTGTCACGATTTTGTGGTTGCCAGATAATACCTTTCATCGCAAAAGAAAAAGGGCTGACCAGCAGCAGTGTCAGCATTACGAAAATTAACTTACGCATTTACCAGTGCACTCCAATGGTGAGAAACGCGTTGTTGCGCTCCCCGCTACGTTGATTAATCGCCTTAAAGGTATGCTGATATTCGACGCCGAGACTGACTTTGTGCGGCCAGGCATCATAGTGCGTCTCGCCGGTCCAGATATTCCAGCGCACGCCAACACCGCCAAGCTGCGCGCCCTGAGTGCCTTTATCACGATAGCCGTTGTCCTGAACGTGAGCGTAAGGCTCAATGGTTTGTCCGTTCGCCACCTTCTGATGCCAGCTCACGCGATAATCTGCCGTCCACGCCTGAATATCCTGGCGGACATATTGCGCCGCATCGAGATACAGGTTTTGGGCAAACCAGCCTGAACCGTTCGGGTGCCACTCGTCGCTGTATTTGCCGCCGTTAAAGAACGAGGCACTGGCGCGCAGCATGGTATCGGAGGCGCCATTTTGTCCGTTCAGCGGCAGCTGCTGTTCAACGGCGAGGAAAAAGATTTGATCGCGCAGGGGCTTCCAGCGCAGGCCGGTGCCGGACATCGGATTTTTCACCGGCATTGCTACACCGTTTTCTCCGGTATCGGCAAAGACGCGGCTGTAAACCGAAAGCAGGTCGCCTTCCAGCAGCATATTGCGCCCGATGCGGTACTCGGCTTCCAGTTGCGCGTAGCTACGATAGCTTTTCCCTGGCGCAGCGCCGCCAACATTGTTGTTAGCGGTACTCATCGCCCCGGAACGCAAGCCGATGGAAGAATCGAAACTGAACGTCCAGCGGCGACCGACATCTTCATGCAGACGGCGGAAATTGAAGCGTTGCTGATTTTGCTCTGGCGTAAGTGGGGTTATCAGCGCCTGGTTATCAATATCATCAATTACCCGCCGGGCGTACTGTTGTGTTGCAGGCATATCATCCAGACGCTGGTTCACGTAGGCCAGTTGTCGGATCAGTGCCGGATCGTCCGGCAATCCTTTATGTGCCTGTTCCAGCATTTCCCGCGATTGCGCGATATCACCGCTATCCCACAAGGCGTAACCGAGCGCCGCCTGGGTATTGCTGTTATTGGGTTCCAGTTCCAGAGCGGCGCGCAAATCGCTCACCGCCGCAGAGACATTATGACGTTGGCGATAAATCGTCGCCCGCGCAACGTAAGCGTTAGCAGAAGGTGCAATGTTAATTGAGCGCGTGAGATCGTTCAGTGCGAGTTCCGGCTGACCAGGAATATAGCGTTGTGCATGTAGCCACCAGTACAGAGCATTGTTTCCCAGCCCGCGTTGTTCTGCCTGCTGAAGCCAGCGATCGCGAGCCGCGCCATTTCCTGCCGCCTGAGCGGTATTGGCGGCAGCAAGTAGATCTTCATTGCTCATGTCGTGAAGGCTGATTTTCTGCCAGGCCGCCAGTGCGGTGGCGTAGTCCTCAACCTGATACGCCTGATAAGCCACCGCGCGATGTTGCCAGGCGTTCGGTTGCCGTTGTTCGGCCTGAAGCCATGCATACAGCGCCACACCGGGTAGCGTGTCCCGATAACACTTTGCCAGACGGTTCCAGGCGGCAGCATCGTAGGAAGGCGACATATCGCCCAGCAGGCGGACTATCGCCGGGCAATTATCTGCAATACCCGGCAACTGACTTTGCCACTGACGTTGCTCCGCCAGCGGCAAGGGTTTCGATAAAATCGCCACTTTCGCAGGCGTCGCCAGGTAAGGATGACTTTCCAGCAGAGACGCCAGTCGCGCCATTAGAGTCTGGCTGACACGCGCATCGCCCTGGAAAGGATAGCGGTGCAGCAATAAATCGGCAGCTTCGCGTGACTGCTCGTTCTGCATCAGTTGCCAGGTCAGTTGATCCAGGCGGGTAAGATTTGCCGGTTCTTGCTGATACAGCAATCGTGCCAGACGTAGAGCTTCAGCCTTGTTACGGGTCGCTACGCTAACGGCATAACGCTCCTCAAGCATTTCATTGGCGGGGAGGGTGGCGAGCAGTGTTTGCGCTGCGTCGTACTGACCTTCTTTTAAAAGCACCGGTAGCGTTGCGCCAACAACATACTGGCGGTTATCGGCAAACTGTACCGTGTGATTCGCCAACGCCTGAACGGGGTTGGCGCTGTATTTAGATAACAGATAGAGCCAACTTTTCTCTTGTGCGTCCGTGGTAAACAGCGGCTTATTTTCAATGAGATAATGCTGGAGGCGTGCTTTTTCGCCACGATAAGCCAGCGCGGTCGCGTAAGTAATATATGACTGTGGATCGGTGAAGATCCCCTGTGATTGCAGCGCCAGTATCCGATCGTCCAGCTGCCCGGCAAGCAGAACATCAAACCACTGACGGCGCTCAGCTGCGTTTAATGTATTTTGTTGCCGTGATTCACTGAATAACGCTTCTGCCAGCGGCCACTGCTTGAGGTAGATTGCGCGTTGCAGCAGATCGGTACGCAACGTTTTTCCTTCCGGCGATGCGGCAAACGTTGCATCGTTCAGTTGCGCTCTGGCGACAGGCAACTGTGCCAGTCGCAGGGCATTCTGCCCGACTTCACTGCGGCAACGCAGGGTCGGCGCAGCATCGCACGCCTTTTGCTGAGCCAGCAGTTCTTCAACGGTATTAACGGTTTTGACTTCTACTGGAATAGCCGCAAGATTGCGTTCAAGGCGGGCATCACCAGGATGACGTTTCAGTTGATCCTCAAGCAACAGCCGCGCGCGATCATCATGACCAAAATGGCGATAGGCTTCCGCCAGATATAACGTCAACGGAATATTATCCGGCACCTGCTGATGAATATATTCAAATTCGCGGATGGCGGTTGCTTCGTCGTTATTTTTCTGTGCCTTTAGCGCCTTATCGAGACGGGGATAAATAACAAAATGGCGATAGTCGCTAAGCCCCAGCTCTTCTGCGCTGGTGCCGATAGTGTCTGCGAGTGCGCTGGTACTCAATAAAGACGTCAGCAGTAAACCAGACCATCCGATGACGCGATTAAGGTTATTCTCCTTCATTTTCGGACTCCAGTTGCGCAACCTGTTCTGTGTTTAAACCTGCTTTGAGTAATAGTGATTGCATCGAAACTTGTAATTCGCGTTGAATTGTCAGGACGCGATCCAACGTTTCCTGGCTGATAACGCCTTCGGTGACCAAAAATTTACCGAGCGGCAGTGAGCTGCGTTCATGGCGCAATAACAACACGTTAATTGCAGAACGATTAATATGGCCGAGCGTGGTCAGTATTTCGGCGAACAGGAACTGATGCGGTACATATTGCTGCCAGATGTCGCTGGCCTGCTGTTCAGTGAGCCATTGCTGCTGAACCGCATTGTGCAACATTGCTCGTGGGTCATAACCGCGACGACGCGCATACCAGTGACGTAAACCGGTGACGATTTGCCCGCGCAGAACAATGACGTAACGCACCTTGCGTCCGACCTTACGTGTCAGAGCCGCCAGTGAAACCGGATCGATACCATCTTCGCTGCCGACAATTAACTCATCGTTTTCCAGACGCAGCGGCAGTACCGCATAATGTAGCGCCACGGACGCAGGCATTTCGTCAATCAGAGAGGAAGGGATCTGCCAGGCATCGATCGATTCCCACGCCACGCCGTTTTGCTCTGCCAGCGCCTGTGCAAGCTGTTCGGCGCTAATCAGCCCCTGCATCAGCATCGAACCGCCGAGGCGTAGACCTTCAACACGATTACGCAGTGCTGTATCGAGTTGCTCTTCAGTGATGACCTGATTTTCCAGCAGGATTTGACCTAACGGGCGCAACGAACGGGTATCGCCAGTCACGCTGGGGAAATCATGCGTCGTTTTATCCCATGCCACGCGACGCGGGTCGCCGTGCTGAAGAACCTGTTTCAACGCGCGCCAGTTGGCCATAAAGTTAATCAGGTTGCCCCAGAATAGCCGCAGGACGGAGAGTAAACCTTGCGTCAGGCCGTAGTAGCCGGTGACAAAAATCACCCGTTGCACAATGCGGTTGATCATCAAGCCAAAGTTTAGCCACAGCAGGGTCATTAACCATGCGCTGCCGCTGAAAATAGAAAGAAAATGCCAGGCATCGGAGCACAAACTTTCATACGCCATCAACAGCAAAAGCTGGAGCATCACCAGCATCGCGAGGAAGCTGACAAAGTTACTGATTGCCCCTTTGCGGTCGCGCCAGAGAAAGTAGTTCAGCGTCAGGCTGGAGGTCCATTTATGGGTTTTAAAGCCCTGGAAAACAATGCCGATGATCCAGCGAGATTTTTGTCGAACCGCAGTCGAAAAGGTATCGGGGAAATATTCGCGCACGCAGATCATGTTTGACGTCCGCGCGTGCTGTAAAAATTTACGCTGCTCGCGTTCTTTGGCTTCGTCCACCACCGGAAAACGGACAAAAATTTCCGTCATACCTTTTTCTTTCAGGCGGAAACCAATATCGTAATCTTCGGTAAGACTCTGCACGTCGAAAGCGATACCGTCACCGTCGGCTAACAGCGCGGTCACGGCGCGGCGGCTGAAGCAGGTGCCGACGCCTGCGCTAGGCACCTGTCCGGCGAGAGCTTCACGCACCGGAACATCTTTGCCATGCAGTTCTGAAAATTCATCGATATAGGTCATGCTGGTGAAGTGTGTCCACTCGCGTTCAAACGGATACACCGGGATCTGAATCAGATCTTTACGCTCGACCAGATAGTTGAACAGACGCAATTCCATCGGTGAAATCACATCTTCGGCGTCATGCAGAATAAAACCAGCAAAAGCGAAATTGGCGCTACGTTCAAACTGGGTGATGGCGTCCAGCACGTTGTTCAGACAGTCGGCTTTGCTGGTGGGGCCAGGACGCGCGCAGACTACCTTATGCACATTCGGGAAGCGAGCGCACACTTCGTCAACATCACGCTGAGTATCGGGGTCGTTGGGGTAGGTGCCAACAAAGATATGATAGTTTTCGTAGTCGAGCGTGGTCGCCGCCAGCTCGGCCATATTGCCGATGACGCCCGTTTCATTCCACGCCGGAACCATAATCGCTAACGGTTTTTCATCTGGTTTATACAGTTCGCGGTAACTCATTCGCGGGTAGCGGCGATAAACACTCAACTTGCGTTTAATGCGGCGTACCCAGTAGACGACATCAATAAAAAAATCGTCCAGCCCGCTGATGAACATGATGACCGCTAACGTTATCGCGATGACTTTTAAGCCGTAGAGCCAGGTAGCAAAAACATCAAGAAGCCAGTCCACACAAAAACCTTACATTAATTCTGGTTATGTTTAGGGTGGCGTATATTAAGGTTTTTTATGAATTGTGACAGCTTTTTACCATTAATAGGTATGACTATTGCGGCACGTTATTTTTACACTGGTTATAAAAGTTGCCGTTTGCTGAATGATTAAGCGGGTAATGTGATCACAAACCTTGTCCCCCGCGCATCTGACGTTACTGCAACCGTGCCTTTATGCGCGACAACAATTGATTTCACTATCGCCAGACCAATACCACTGCCTTCGCCTTTTCGCTGGCGGGAGGGGTCAACGCGGTAGAAGCGGTCAAACAATCGCGGTAAGTGCTCGGGCGCAATGGGCGTACCGGGGTTTTCGACGGTAACTTGCACCTGGTGATCGACCGTCTGGCAACGAACTACAATCGCCTCACCGGGCGGTGTATAACGCAGGGCGTTAGAAAGCAGGTTACTTAACGCCCGGCGCAGCATCAGCGGATCGCCCACAACCTGACACTCGTCGCCAATAAACCGCAGTTCCACGCCGCGATCTTCCGCTAACGCCTCGAAAAAATCGAACACCTTGCTGACTTCATCCGCCAGGTCGAGCATTTTCTTTTCGGGGATTAACTGGTTGTTATCGGCCTGGGCAAGAAACAGCATATCGCTGACCATTTTCGCCATTCGTGTCAGCTCTTCGAGATTAGAGTAGAGCACATCTTCCAGTTCCTTCTGGCTGCGCGACTGGCTGAGGGCGATTTCCGTTTGCGTAATGAGATTAGTAATCGGCGTGCGAATTTCGTGGGCGATATCCGCTGAGAAATTGGACTGGCGGGTAAAGACATCCTCAATACGCTCGATCATATGGTTGAACGACAGTACCAACTGTTCCAGCTCAATCGGCACGGTCTGCGGGTCAAGGCGAACATCGAGATCTTTTGAAGTAATGTTCTGGATCTGACGACTGACGCTGCGAATTGGCGAATGGCCTTTATGTACTGCCAACAGCACGATAAAGACGATCAGGATGCTGATGATCGATGCGGTCATAATAAGTTTATTCATCAAATCATTTATGTAATGAAGATGAAAATCGATCGAAAGTGCGATATAGAGCGTATAAATCGGTTTGCCGTCCGCTAGCGGGCCAACCGGCAAGCTAATCATCCGCCAGTTGCTGTGTTTCATATGCCCATGACCGTGGCCCGGCATCATCATCGTCGGGCCAGAAAGGAGAAACACCTCGCCATTCCGGGCGTCTTTATCGGGTATGGCGTCGCGCGCAAACTCGCGGATATCGGGCGCGTCGGGGGAGTGATACACCGTTTTTCCGTGGCTATCTGCCAGGGAAATCAACACGTTGGAATAACCACTGACAATGTCTTCCAGCGTCATTAAGCGTCGGGCTTGTGTCTCTTCGGGATGATTAAGAACGCGCTTTAGCGTGGTGCTAATCTCTTTTAAATCATTAATATCCTGCTCGGCAAAATGCACCTTTACCGAGTGGATCATGATCCATGCAAAGGCGAAAAATGCCGCGATGGTGGCCAGGCTGATAAAAAAGGTCAGGCGGGTTGCCAGTGAAAACGGGCGCTGAAACGGCTTACTGGCCATCCGGCACCTCGAGCATGTAACCCACGCCGCGCACGGTCTGAATCAGCTTTGGTTCAAAGTCGTTGTCGATTTTGCCGCGCAGCCGCTTCACCGCCACATCAATGGCGTTGGTATCGCTGTCAAAATTCATGTCCCATACCTGCGAGGCGATAAGCGAGCGGGGCAGCACTTCACCCTGATGGCGGAGAAAAAACTCCAGTAGAGTAAACTCTTTACTGGTCAAAGTGATGCGCGTGCCGCTGCGGGTGACTTTGCGGCTGACGAGATCGACCATCAAATCGGCAACCTGAAACTGACTTTCGATAATCACCGCCGCCCCGCGCCGCAGTAGAGTGCGCACCCGCGCCAGCAGTTCAGCAAAAGCGAACGGCTTCACCAGGTAGTCATCCGCTCCCAGCTCCAGTCCCTTGACGCGATGTTCAATCGTACCCAGCGCGCTGAGCAACAGAATCGGCATCCCTTTATTGGCAGAACGCAACATGCGCACGATATCCCAGCCGTTCACGTCCGGCAGCATAATATCGAGGATTATCAGGTCATAATCACCGGTCATCGCCAGATGGTAGCCATTCAGCCCGTTGTCGGCTAAATCGACCACAAAACCGGCTTCGGTTAACCCTTTGGTTAGGTATTCGCCAGTTTTCTTTTCATCTTCGACAATCAACAGTTTCATATTTCCTCCGCATGTTGCCCGGGCAATTCTAGAGGAGCGGGATCAGATGGCAATCGCTTATTGGCAAAATGACAATTTTGTCATTTTCCTGTCACCGGAAAATCAGAGCCTGGAGGGTAAAGTTGGCGGCATAAAATCACTAAAAATTATGTGCCTATGTCTCCTTGTAAACTTCTGACATTTTGTGTGGGTCTTGTGCTAACCGGTTGTTCGCTGGCACCGGATTATCAGCGTCCGGCAATGCCCGTGCCGCAGCAGTTCTCACTCAGCCAGAACGGGCTGGTTAACGCAGCAGATAACTATCAGAACGCGGGCTGGCGCACCTTTTTTGTTGATAATCAGGTGAAGACGCTGATTAGCGAGGCGCTGGTGAATAACCGGGATTTGCGCATGGCGACGCTGAAAGTGCAGGAAGCGCGTGCGCAATATCGTCTGACTGATGCCGATCGCTACCCACAGCTCAATGGCGAGGGCAGCGGTAGCTGGAGCGGCAATCTTCAGGGCGATTCGGCTACGACGCGGGAGTTCTCGACTGGCCTTAACGCCAGCTTTGACCTCGATTTTTTCGGTCGCTTAAAGAACATGAGCGAAGCCGAGCGACAAAATTATTTAGCCTCTGAGGAAGCTCAGCGCGCGGTGCATATTCTGCTGGTTTCTAATGTCGCGCAAAGCTATTTCAATCAGCAGCTGGCGTATGCGCAATTGCAAATAGCCGAAGAAACGCTGCGTAATTATCAGCAGTCATATGCGTTTGTCGAAAAACAACTGTTAACCGGCAGTAGTAATGTTCTGGCGCTGGAACAGGCTCGCGGGGTGATTGAAAGTACCCGCAGCGATATCGCTAAACGTCAGGGGGAACTGGCGCAGGCGAATAATGCATTGCAACTGTTACTGGGAAGCTACGGCAAGCTGCCGCAAGCGCAGACAGCGGATAGCGACAGCCTGCAAAGTGTTAAATTACCGGCGGACTTGTCGTCACAAATCTTGTTGCAGCGCCCGGATATTATGGAAGCTGAACACGCGTTAATGGCGGCTAATGCCAATATTGGCGCCGCACGCGCGGCATTTTTCCCGTCTATAAGCCTGACCAGCGGAATATCGACCGCTAGTAGCGAACTGTCGTCATTATTTAACGCCAGCAGCGGGATGTGGAATTTTATTCCCAAAATTGAGATCCCCATTTTTAATGCCGGGCGCAACCAGGCCAATCTGGATATCGCCGAAATTCGCCAGCAGCAGTCGGTAGTGAATTATGAACAGAAAATCCAGAACGCCTTTAAAGAAGTGGCAGATGCGCTGGCATTACGTCAAAGCCTGAATGATCAAATTAGCGCCCAGCAGCGTTATCTGGCGTCGCTACAAATTACCCTGCAACGGGCGCGGGCATTATATCAGCACGGCGCGGTAAGTTATCTGGAAGTGCTGGATGCCGAACGTTCTTTATTTGCAACCCGACAAACTTTACTCGACCTGAATTATGCCCGTCAGGCTAACGAAATTTCTTTATATACCGCACTTGGTGGCGGTTGGCAGCAATAATTTTTAACTCCAGGAGAAAATAAATGAAAAAAGCACTGCAAGTCGCAATGTTCAGTCTGTTTACCGCTATTGGCTTTAATACTCAGGCTAACGAACATCATCATGAAACCATGAGTGAAGCACAACCGCAGGTCATTAGCGCCACCGGTGTGGTAAAAGGCGTTGATCTGGAAAGCAAAAAAATCACCATCCATCACGATCCGATTGCCGCAGTCAACTGGCCGGAGATGACCATGCGTTTTACCATCACCCCGCAGACGAAAATGAGCGAAATTAAAACCGGCGACAAAGTGGCGTTTAATTTTGTCCAGCAGGGCAATCTCTCTTTATTACAGGATATTAAAGTCAGCCAGTAACCCAGGTTTAATTCAATGAAAAAAATCGCGCTTATTATCGGCAGCATGATCGCGGGCGGCATTATTTCTGCGGCAGGTTTTACCTGGTTTGCAAAGGCGGAACCGCCAGTGGAAAAAACGCCAACCGCAGAACGTAAAATCTTATTCTGGTACGACCCGATGTATCCCAATACGCGGTTCGATAAACCGGGTAAATCGCCGTTTATGGATATGGATCTGGTGCCGAAATATGCCGATGAAGAGAGTTCTGCGTCTGGTGTGCGCATTGACCCGACTCAGACGCAGAACCTTGGGGTGAAAACGGCTACCGTCACGCGCGGGTCGCTGACGTTTGCCCAGAGTTTCCCGGCGAATGTCAGTTACAACGAGTATCAGTTTGCCATTGTACAGGCTCGCGCCGCCGGGTTTATCGACAAAGTTTATCCGCTTACCGTGGGTGATAAAGTGAAAAAAGGCGCGCCGCTTCTCGACCTGACCATTCCCGACTGGGTGGAAGCGCAGAGTGAGTATTTACTGCTGCGCGAAACCGGCGGTACGGCGACCCAGACTGAAGGCATTCTTGAGCGGCTGAGACTGGCGGGAATGCCGGAGGCTGATATTCGCCGCCTGATCGCCACGCAAAAAATCCAGACTCGCTTTACGCTCAAAGCGCCCATTGATGGCGTGATCACCGCGTTTGATCTGCGCGCGGGAATGAATATCGCCAAAGATAACGTGGTAGCGAAAATTCAGGGTATGGATCCGGTGTGGGTTACTGCCGCGATCCCGGAGTCCATCGCCTGGCTGGTGAAAGATGCCTCGCAGTTTACACTCACCGTTCCGGCGCGACCCGATAAAACGCTCACCATCCGCAAATGGACGCTACTACCGGGCGTGGATGCCGCGACCCGCACTTTGCAACTGCGTCTGGAAGTCGACAACGCCGACGAGGCGCTAAAACCGGGAATGAACGCCTGGTTGCAACTCAACACCGCCAGCGAACCGATGCTGCTCATTCCGTCACAGGCGCTGATTGATACCGGCAACGAACAGCGGGTGATTACCGTTGATGCCGACGGACGCTTTGTACCGAAACGCGTTGCCGTTTTCCAGGCCTCGCAAGGCGTCACCGCGTTACGTTCTGGTCTGGCGGAAGGGGAAAAGGTGGTTTCCAGCGGCCTGTTCCTGATTGATTCTGAAGCCAATATTTCCGGCGCACTGGAGCGGATGCGCTCTGAAAGTGCTACCCATGCGCATTGAGGGAATAACTAATGATTGAATGGATTATTCGTCGCTCGGTGGCGAACCGTTTTCTGGTACTGATGGGCGCGTTGTTTCTGAGTATCTGGGGCACCTGGACCATCATTAACACGCCAGTGGATGCACTGCCGGATCTCTCCGATGTGCAGGTGATTATTAAAACCAGCTATCCCGGTCAGGCTCCGCAAATCGTTGAAAATCAGGTGACTTATCCACTAACTACCACCATGTTGTCGGTGCCGGGTGCGAAGACCGTGCGCGGTTTCTCGCAGTTTGGTGATTCTTATGTGTATGTCATTTTCGAAGATGGCACCGATCCGTACTGGGCGCGCTCGCGGGTGCTGGAGTACCTCAACCAGGTGCAGGGTAAGCTGCCTGCAGGAGTCAGCGCCGAGCTGGGGCCAGACGCTACGGGTGTTGGCTGGATCTATGAATACGCGCTGGTGGATCGCAGCGGTAAGCACGATCTGGCTGATTTACGCTCATTGCAGGACTGGTTTCTCAAATATGAGCTAAAAACCATCCCAGACGTTGCGGAAGTAGCGTCGGTGGGCGGTGTGGTGAAAGAGTATCAGGTGGTTATCGATCCCCAGCGCCTGGCGCAATATGGCATCAGTCTCGCTGAAGTGAAAAGCGCGCTGGATGCCTCAAACCAGGAAGCGGGTGGTTCGTCGATTGAACTGGCGGAAGCGGAATATATGGTGCGCGCCAGCGGCTATCTGCAAACGCTCGACGACTTTAATCACATCGTTTTAAAAGCCAGTGAAAATGGCGTGCCCATTTATCTGCGTGATGTTGCGAAAGTCCAGGTAGGGCCGGAAATGCGCCGGGGCATTGCGGAACTGAACGGCGAAGGCGAAGTCGCTGGCGGAGTGGTGATCCTGCGTTCCGGCAAAAACGCCCGTGAAGTGATCGCCGCCGTGAAGGACAAGCTGGAAACGCTAAAAAGCAGTCTGCCGGAAGGCGTGGAGATAGTTACAACATACGATCGCAGCCAGCTCATTGATCGCGCCATCGACAACCTCAGCGGCAAGTTGCTGGAAGAGTTTATTGTGGTGGCGATAGTCTGCGCGCTGTTTCTCTGGCATGTGCGCTCGGCGCTGGTGGCGATTATTTCGTTGCCGCTGGGGTTGTGTATTGCTTTTATTGTCATGCACTTTCAGGGACTGAACGCCAATATTATGTCGCTGGGCGGCATTGCGATTGCCGTCGGGGCGATGGTCGATGCCGCTATCGTCATGATCGAGAATGCGCATAAACGGCTGGAAGAGTGGCAGCACCAGCATCCTGACGCCACGCTGGATAATAAAACGCGCTGGCAGATTATCACCGATGCATCTGTTGAAGTGGGGCCGGCACTGTTTATCAGTCTGCTGATTATCACGTTGTCGTTTATCCCGATCTTCACCCTGGAAGGGCAGGAAGGGCGTCTGTTTGGCCCACTGGCGTTCACCAAAACCTATGCCATGGCGGGTGCGGCGCTGCTGGCGATCGTGGTGATCCCGATCCTGATGGGCTACTGGATACGTGGCAAAATTCCGCCAGAAAGCAGTAACCCGCTCAACCGTTTTTTGATTCGTATTTACCATCCGCTGTTGCTGAAAGTACTGCACTGGCCGAAAACCACGCTGCTGGTGGCGGCGCTTTCGGTGCTGACGGTTATCTGGCCGCTGAATAAAGTTGGCGGGGAATTTTTACCGCAGATCAATGAAGGCGACTTGTTATATATGCCATCGACGCTGCCGGGGATTTCTGCGTCGGAAGCAGCGAGTATGTTGCAAAAAACCGACAAGCTGATTATGAGCGTACCTGAAGTGGCGCGAGTGTTTGGCAAAACAGGGCAAGCGGAAACTGCCACCGACTCCGCTCCGCTGGAGATGGTAGAAACGACCATTCAGCTTAAGCCGCAGGATCAGTGGCGACCAGGCATGACGATGGACAAAATCATCGAAGAGCTGGATAACACCGTGCGGCTGCCGGGGCTGGCGAATCTGTGGGTGCCGCCAATCCGTAACCGCATCGACATGCTCTCGACCGGCATTAAAAGCCCCATCGGCATTAAAGTTTCCGGCACTGTGCTGGCGGATATCGACGCGATGGCGGAGCAAATTGAAGACGTGGCGCGAACGGTGCCAGGCGTGGTTTCGGCCCTTGCCGAGCGTCTGGAAGGTGGGCGCTATATCAACGTTGAGATTAACCGTGAAAAAGCCGCGCGTTACGGTATGACGGTGGCGGATGTGCAGTTGTTTGTCACCTCTGCGGTGGGCGGGGCGATGGTTGGCGAAACGGTGGAAGGAATTGCCCGTTATCCGATTAATCTGCGTTATCCGCAAAGCTGGCGCGATAGCCCGCAGGCGCTGCGACAGTTACCGATCCTGACGCCGATGAAGCAGCAAATCACCCTGGCGGACGTGGCCGACGTTAACGTCTCCACCGGACCGTCGATGCTGAAAACCGAGAATGCGCGCCCGACAAGCTGGATTTATATCGACGCCCGCGATCGTGACATGGTGTCAGTGGTTCACGATCTGCAAAAAGCGATTGCCGAAAAAGTGCAGTTGAAACCGGGCACCAGCGTGGCGTTTTCCGGTCAGTTCGAGCTACTGGAGCGCGCCAACCATAAGCTGAAACTCATGGTGCCGATGACGCTGATGATCATTTTCGTGCTGCTATATCTGGCGTTCCGTCGCGTGGGGGAAGCGTTACTGATTATCAGCAGCGTACCGTTTGCGCTGGTGGGCGGCATCTGGTTCCTGTGGTGGATGGGCTTTCATCTTTCCGTCGCGACGGGCACCGGTTTTATCGCTCTCGCCGGAGTCGCTGCCGAGTTTGGCGTGGTGATGCTGATGTATTTACGTCACGCCATAGAGGCAGAGCCGTCGCTGGATAACCCGCAGACCTTTAGCGAGCAGAAACTGGATGAGGCGTTGTATCACGGCGCGGTACTGCGCGTGCGCCCGAAAGCGATGACGGTGGCGGTGATTATCGCCGGTTTGCTGCCGATTCTGTGGGGAACGGGGGCGGGTTCAGAGGTGATGAGCCGCATCGCCGCGCCGATGATTGGCGGCATGATCACCGCGCCTTTGCTGTCGCTGTTTATTATCCCGGCGGCGTATAAGCTGATGTGGCTGCACCGACATCGGGTACGGAAATAAAAGCAGGATACCCCGTTTAACCGTGTGGATTGTGTCTTGCGACGACCAGCACTAAATGTTAAAAGGAGCCCCTCAATAAAAAAGACACACAGGGGAAATGCGTGAAAAACGCGTCAACCGTATCGGAAGATACTGCGTCGAATCAAGAACCGACGCTTCATCGGGGATTACATAACCGTCATATTCAGCTAATTGCGCTGGGTGGCGCCATTGGTACAGGTCTGTTTCTTGGCATTGGTCCGGCGATTCAGATGGCGGGGCCGGCTGTATTGCTGGGCTACGGCGTTGCCGGGATCATCGCTTTCCTGATTATGCGCCAGCTCGGCGAGATGGTGGTCGAAGAGCCGGTATCTGGTTCGTTTGCCCACTTTGCCTATAAATATTGGGGACCGTTTGCGGGCTTCCTCTCCGGCTGGAACTACTGGGTGATGTTCGTGCTGGTAGGAATGGCTGAACTGACGGCTGCGGGTATCTATATGCAGTACTGGTTCCCGGATGTTCCAACGTGGATTTGGGCTGCCGCCTTCTTTATTATCATCAACGCCGTTAACCTGGTGAACGTGCGCTTGTATGGTGAAACCGAGTTCTGGTTCGCGCTGATTAAAGTGCTGGCAATCATTGGCATGATCGGCTTTGGCCTGTGGTTACTGTTTTCTGGTCACGGCGGCGAGAAAGCCAGTATCGATAACCTCTGGCGCTACGGCGGTTTCTTTGCCACCGGCTGGAATGGGCTGATTTTGTCGCTGGCGGTGATTATGTTCTCCTTCGGCGGTCTGGAGCTGATTGGGATTACTGCCGCTGAAGCGCGCGATCCAGAAAAAAGCATCCCTAAAGCAGTGAATCAGGTCGTGTATCGCATCCTGCTGTTTTATATCGGTTCACTGGTGGTTTTACTGGCGCTCTACCCGTGGGTGGAAGTGAAATCCAACAGTAGCCCGTTTGTGATGATTTTCCATAATCTCGACAGCAACGTGGTAGCTTCTGCGCTGAACTTCGTCATTCTGGTAGCATCGCTGTCAGTGTATAACAGCGGAGTTTACTCCAACAGCCGGATGCTGTTTGGCCTTTCTGTGCAGGGTAATGCGCCGAAGTTTTTGACTCGCGTAAGCCGTCGCGGTGTTCCGATTAACTCGCTGATACTTTCCGGAGCGATCACTTCGCTGGTGGTGTTGATTAACTATCTGCTGCCGCAAAAAGCGTTTGGTTTGCTGATGGCGCTGGTGGTGGCAACGCTGCTACTTAACTGGATTATGATCTGCCTGGCGCACCTGCGTTTTCGTGCGGCGATGCGACGTCAGGGGCGTGAAACCCGCTTCAAAACTCTGATGTATCCGTTTGGCAACTATCTTTGCATTGCCTTTCTCGGCATGATTTTGCTGCTGATGTGCACAATAGATGATATGCGCTTGTCAGCGATCCTACTGCCGGTGTGGATTGTGTTCCTGTTTGTGGCGTTTAAAACGCTGCGTCGGAAATAAGGCGTTCACGCCGCATCCGACAAAACGATGTCAACAATCTGAAGCCGCTCTCATCCATTCGATGAGAGCGGTTTTTTTATTATTGCTTAAATGCACCCGCCAGAGAGCGAATATCATTGCCGGTTGGCGACTGATGAAGTCGCAGGCCAAACTCTTCGACGATGGCAAATATATGGTCGAAAATATCAGCCTGAATGCTTTCATATTCCAGCCACACTACGGTATTGGTAAACGCATATATCTCAAGCGGTAAACCATTATCGCCCGGTGCAAGCTGACGTACCATTAAGGTCATATCTTTACGAATACGTGGATGGTTACGTAGATATTCGTTCAGATAGGCACGAAATGTTCCAATATTCGTCATTCGGCGCAGGTTTAATACTGACTCCGTAGACCCTTGCTGGCGGTTCCACTCATTAATTTCCTGATGGCGGCTGGTTAAATAAGGCTTTAACAGATGCGCTTTATTCAGCCGCTGCATTTCGGTTTCATCAAGAAAGCGAATGCTGGTGACATCAATACTGATACTGCGTTTAATGCGTCGTCCACCAGAGGCTGACATTCCGCTCCAGTTTTTAAAGGAGTCAGAAACCAGAGACCAGGTGGGAATAGTGGTAATGGTATTGTCCCAGTTACGTACTTTGACGGTGGTTAAACCAATATCGATCACCGCGCCATCCGCGCCGTATTTCGGCATTTCCAGCCAGTCGCCCAGTTTCAGCATATCGTTCGCGGAAAGCTGAATACCTGCCACCAGACCAAGAATCGGATCTTTAAATACCAACATCAGCACGGCAGCCATTGCGCCAAGACCACTGATCAGAATGGTCGGTGACTGACCAATCAGCAGCGAGATCATCAAAATGCCGACCAGAATAGCGCCGATCAGCTTTATCCCCTGAAATATCCCTTTCAGCGGTAACTGTTTTGCTGCCGGGAATTTCTGCGCCAGATTTAAAATAACATCCAGCAACGAGAAGACTGAAAGCAGCGCATACATCATGATCCACAACTGTGCGCAGGTGGTCAGAATATCAGCCGCTTCGGTGCCTTTTTGCAGCCAGAATACCGCCTGAATATTGACGATAATCCCCTGCAGGGTAAAAGCTAAACGGTGAAATAGTTTATTCTGGGTAATGATTTGCAGCCACAGCCGTGAACTGGCAATGGCGCGTTTTTCGAAGGTACGTAATACCACCCAGTGCAAAATAATATGCACTACAACGGCGGTCAGAAAAATAATACCGAAAATCATCACCATTGAGGTGGTGTGATCAATCTCAATACCCGCTAAATCTTCAACCTGGGATATTAAATCCTGCATAACGTCTCCTGTATACAACAGCGGACTATGATGACGGCTGAAACAGGGTTATGCAAATCAGGAAAATCTGATGTGAAATAGCCGGGATCAGTTCCCGGCTATAAAGGAGAATTACACTTCAGTTAAGGTGATACTTTGCGGCAGACGAGATTTTGGCAGGGTAGCGTTAAAATCTTCCACGCTGTGATGGCCTACCGGTACGACCACCAGACTGGTGTAACCTTTCTCTTTCAAACCAAATTCTTCATCGAGGATCGTCGCGTCAAAACCTTCGATTGGCACCGCGTCCAGACCCAGTGCCGCAACGCCCAACAGGAAGTTACCGACGTTGAGATAAACCTGTTTTGCCATCCACTCTGCATCATCATGCAGATCTTTACGGTGCATATCGGCGAAGAACTTACGGCCTTTATCGTTCGCGGCTTTCGCTTCCGGCGTGGCAAAGCGGCCGTCAGCATCTTCCTGGTCAATAACCCGTTTCAGCCATGCATCGTCCATTGCGGTTTTCGCGCAGAACACCACGACGTGCGAGGCATCAAGTATTTTACGTTCGTTGAACACGTAATTGTCGGCGGCGGATTTAGCGACACGCGCTTTACCTTCTTCCGTGCTGGCCACAATAAAATGCCATGGCTGGGAGTTGGTGCTGGATGGGCTGTACTGGAGCAGGGTTTTGATCTGCTCGGCTTGTTCCGGGGTAAGTTTTTTGCTGGCATCAAATGCCTTAGTGGAATGACGCTTTAGGGCGACAGAAATGATATCCATAAAGACTCCTTGTGAAAGATGTTTGTGTGCCAGCAGATTACAAGGATCGAAGTAAAATGGTAAGCGAGAAAAATGCGCTATAGATTTACGCTTTAGCCTGGACGTACTCTTTTTTGATCGCGTTTAGCCAGGCCATCAACCACTAAGTTCCACGAATCGTTAATCAGATCGCGAAGTAACGCTTCGGAGATTTCGTCGCCGGGATACACCGAAATCCAGTGCTTTTTATTCATGTGATACCCAGGCTTAATGCTTGGGTATATTTGCTGATTTAACAGGGATTTTTGTGGATCGGACTTCAGATTGATAAAGGGGACGCCGCGCAGTTCTGACGACAGCATAAAAATCTTGCCGCCAATTTTAAAAACATCGAACTCCGGGCCAAAAGGCCAGCAAAGCTCGACAAAGGGTAACTCAAGGGCCAGGCGTTTCGCCGTTTCGTGCAGTGATTGCTTATCCATAAACGTTCCTTAAGGCGAAGGAGAATAAGCAAAGTATGCCGCGAAGTACGGCGATAATCGACGTTTAATCCGCCAGCGAGAACCAGCGTCGCCAGATAAATCTAAGAATAAAATACTCAATAGCGCCCAGCACTAAAAACCACAAGCAAAACAATAAAGTGTAAAGCTGGCTAAGATCCATTAAATGGAACGTGGTCATCAGTTTCTGTGCCAGCGTCAGCCCCAGCGCAGGGGCGGGCAGCAGCAGGCAAGAAAGGAAAGCCATCAGCAAAATGCCTGCTGCGGTAGTTAAGGTTTCTAAGGGGTGTTTCATAACATTGTTAAATGTAAGTTAAAACACCATTGTCGGGGATATTTCTGCGTAACGCAATTCTCCGCTTAGTCTCCAGCCCAAATCTCACAATGCTTTTTCACCAGCCCAATCAGCGAGCCGCCATCGGCGACAAAATCTCGCATCAGCTGCGCTTCATTCAGACCGCTGATAACCTGGCGGTGCAGTGCTTCAATTGCACTGGATGCGCCAATTTTATGTGCAGAAGGAGCTATTTTTTCCAACAATCGCAAGGTGTCTTCTGTCAGTGGACGACGATCGCCGGTGTGCGGATCGGTAACGACGCCTTCCAGACCATAACGGCAGGCCTGGAAACGGTTGAATTTATACAGCAGATAATCTTTCTCCTGATGTTTGAACGGGCGTTCCGTCAGCAACCAGTGGGCGGTGGCCTGAATCAATCCCGCCATATTTACCGCATGGCTAAGGGTTAACGGGGTATCCATCACCCGAACCTCCACCGTGCCAAAATGAGGGCTAGGGCGAATATCCCAGTGTAGATCTTTAATGCTGTCGATCATCGTGGTGTAACTCAGGCAGCGAAACAGGGCTTCAAATTGTTGCCAGTTACTGACCCACGGCATTGGACCATTATCGGGAAAGGCAGAAAAAATATTCGGTCGTGAGGAGGCAAAACGTGTATCCGTTCCCTGCATATACGGCGATGCGGCAGAAAGGGCGATAAAGTGCGGTACAAAGCGTGATAAGCCGTGCAGCAAATAAATAGCGTCATCACCACTGGCGCAGCCAACGTGAACATGCTGACCAAAAACAGTCGCTTGTTGAATGAGATAGCCGAAGTTTTCCAGCGTCCGTTGATAACGTTCATTATCGCACACCTCCTGACGCTGCCATTTCTGAAACGGGTGCGTACCACCGCCGCAAATTTCCAGATGATGGTCTGCGGCTGCCTGCAATACGACTTTCTGCATCGCTGAAAATTGCCCGGCAGCCTGGTTGATATCACGGCAAACATCCGTCGCCAGTTCCAGCATACTTTCGGTGATATCGTGCTTCACCTCCCCGGCAGTGATCTTGCTTTTTACCGCGTCAATCAGCGTTGAAGAGTCCTGGCTAAGGTCATATCCCGGAGGATTAACCACCTGCATTTCCAGTTCAATACCGAGGGTAAAAGGTTCAGAGACATGAAAATCGGGTAATGGCATAGGTTTCTCTTATGTTGGCGTTTTCATTCCAGTATAGAAGTGTCAGCGGCAGGGCGAGATGCGGAAGTTCTGGAATGTTTCTTTTTTTGGTGATGGTGAACTGATTGCTACTGAAGCAATTTGGCTACTTTTGCAATGTGACAAGTAGCGGCAGAGCTGGCTGGCGGCGAAGAATTTTGACGATTGGGGCGTGCAGAAAAAAACTGGCTCAGCTTCGGTTGAGCATATGAGTAGTGTGAGAAGTCCGGAACAGGATTTACTGTATAAATAAACAGATATTTTGCTAAGGAAGGGTAAGATAACAGCGGGTGCCTGAAGCTTTCCGGTTTCAGGTTTACTCTGAGGTCTGGAAAGATGAAGCCCCAGGAGATATTTCTATCAACCCTGGGGCTGCCACTCCAAACCAGACAATTTGGATGGTAGTCCCTTCTTCGCATGGAGGCAATATAAACATGCTGACGAAATATGCCCTTGTGGCGGTCATAGTACTGTGTTTAACAGTGCTGGGATTTACGCTTCTGGTCGGAGACTCGCTATGTGAGTTCACCGTAAAGGAACGTAATATTGAGTTCAGGGCTGTTCTCGCTTACGAACCGAAGAAGTAGCCGTTGTGCGGGGAGCAATCCCCGCATATCCGGTTGTCAGGTCTGGATGGTAAGGCACCTGCTTTACACTTTCGCCCGCAGTCAGCAATGGCTGCGGGCGATCTCGTTTTAAGGCCATGATGAGTTGTATTAGCAGAAGTCCGGAACAGGATTTGCTGTATAAATAAACAGATATTTTGCTAAGGAAGGGTAAGATAACAGCGGGTGCCTGAAGCTTTCCGGTTTCAGGTTTACTCTGAGGTCTGGAAAGATGAAGCCCCAGGAGATATTTCTATCAACCCTGGGGCTGCCACTCCAAACCAGACAATTTGGATGGTAGTCCCTTCTTCGCATGGAGGCAATATAAACATGCTGACGAAATATGCCCTTGTGGCGGTCATAGTACTGTGTTTAACAGTGCTGGGATTTACGCTTCTGGTCGGAGACTCGCTATGTGAGTTCACCGTAAAGGAACGTAATATTGAGTTCAGGGCTGTTCTCGCTTACGAACCGAAGAAGTAGCCGTTGTGCGGGGAGCAATCCCCGCATATCCGGTTGTCAGGTCAGAGTGGTAAGGCACCTGCTTTACACTTTCGCCCGCAGTCAGTGATGGCTGCGGGCGAATCGTACCAGATGTTGTCAATTAATCGTGTTGGCACAGAGTTATGACTATTTTTTCTTTTATCTGCCAGTGCACAGCAAACATCTCATTCTCACGATGAATGATGACCTGCTGTTTATTCCAGCTAATTATCTGATAGTCCAGAAAACCTGCATCAGTTTGGATCTCACTTGCCTTAAATGCGCTCTCTTTGGCGGAAAATGCCAGTGTCAGCGCCAGAGAAAAGGCTAAACCGCAGTCTGCGAGTCGCTCGTGTTCTGCTGGTGTAATAATGTTGTCTGTCAATTCGGTCGCTGTTTGCGCAGAAAAAATTTCTTCGATATCAACGCCAATCGGTTGACGGGAAACCACGGTTAATGCCGTAGTCCCGCAGTGGCTAATACTGCCGTATACCTCCGCAGGCCACACCGGTTGGCGTAGCTCGCCGATTGCGGGCACACATTTATAGCCATATTCCCGCAAGGCATAAACAGCAGCGATCCGTCCGGCTAAATGCTCTGTTTTACGTTTACGTCCAGCGTGTTGCAGTTGTGCGTAGTGTGGCAGCCAGAGTAAATCCTGCTCGCGAAAACTCACCGGATCGAACTCAACAAAATGCAGCGTATGTCCGGCAAAGGGGAGGGAGGTATGCGTAGTTTTCATGTCGACCATATTAGGAGACTGATGACAAACGCAAAACTGCCTGATGCGCTACGCTTATCAGGCCTACACTATCCTGCAATATATTGAATTGGCAAGATTTTTGTAGGCCGGATAAGGCGTTCACGCCGCATCCGGCATGAACGACGCGCACTTTGTCAACAATCTGACGTTAGCATCAGAAGTGAGTGTTTACGCTCATATACCACGTACGTCCCGGTTCGTTATAGGTATACGCCCCGGCACCGGCAATATAGTTGGCTCCTGCCAAATCACCTGTGGTCTGGGCATTACCCGCACGCCACAAACGCTTGTCGAACAGGTTGTCCACGCCGCCGGTCAGACTGACGTTCTTCGTCACATCCCAGGTCGCGCTCAGGCCAACAATGCTGTACGGACTGATTTCTTTGGTTTCCGGCCCAACCGCTGGCTGGCCTTTGTAGTTGTACTTCTTCGGTTGCTGCTTGCCGTACCAGGTGAAGGTTGTTTGCATCGACAAATCTTCCCGCGCCTGCCAGCTCAGCGTTGAGTTCAACGTATACTCCGGGATGATCGACAAACGGTCGCCCGTGGTTTTGTTTTCACTCTTCAGCATGTAAGTGATGTTGTTGGTCCACATCACCGTTTCGCTAACCGGTACGTTTAACGATCCTTCCAGACCTTCAACCACCGCTTTCGGCACGTTATCCCACTGATAGAGATCGGTGCCGACTGCGTTTTGCCCTACAGCCACATAGCCCGCTTCAATCTTATTGCGATAATCGTTACGGAACCAGGTGACGCCCGCCAGCCAGCCGTCGCGTTTGAACTCCAGACCAATCTCTTTGTTGATGCTGGTTTCCGCTTTCAGGTCATCATTACCTTGCAGATAGCAGCCGCCCGCGCTGGCATAGCAGCCCTGACCTTTACTGTAGAGAATGTAGTTCGGGTTAGTCTGGTACAGGCTCGGCGCTTTATAAGCACGGGCAATGCCCATTTTCAGCGTGAAGTCATCGCCTAAACCTTGCGATATGTTCAGCGCCGGGCTCCAGTTATTGCCGACAATACTGTGATGATCGAAACGCAGCCCCGGCGTTACGATGGTGCTGTCAGTCAGCTCCATGTTGTTTTCGGCAAACAGCGAGAAAATTTCTGCTTTTGAATACGGGCTACGGTCGGTGGCACTCACGCCATCAATAGCGCCACCGGTATTCGTTCCGGTCAGTGCCTGGGTGTTGGAACTTAAGTCCTTCATCCGTTGCTGATTCCACTCCGTACCCAGCGTCAGCGTTTGGTTAACGAGGAAATCAATCGGCAGGTTAACTTCGCTGTGCAGCATCACGTCATCAAGATCGATATCGACGAAATCCTGTGTCGCTTTTTCGTTAAATTTCCCTTCGGTACCACCCGCCAGACCTTCCGGAATACGCGAGTTACGGGTGTGTTCGTACTGCACCCAGTTGCTGGTGGTCACGCCGTTATCCCAGCCACCGTTCCAGGTCAGCGAGTAGTTCTGGCGATACAGACGGTTGGTTTCATCGCCGTATTTAGAGCGGGTATAAGCGTCGGAGTTGGTGTTCTGGGTATCGCCTGCATACAGGTTGCCCTGGCGGCTGTAACCCGCTTCCAGTTCCAGCGATTGCAGAGGCGCGAAGTCCCAACGAACTACGCCGTTAATATCTTTGTTGATCACCCCTTCGCGCCCGGCTGGTAGGGTAGTTGCATAGGTTCCGGCACGCGCGGACTGATGACCCTGGTTAATATCCCACGCATCGGCCTGGGTTTTGTCGAGATTGCCATACAAGCGGAAGCTGAATTCGTCGCCCAGCGGACCGGTCAGGCTGAAGTTGGTGCGTTTGGTGGCACCTTCCTCTTTATGTTCTGGCGCATTGAAATAAGCGTCCCAGGAACCGTGCCACTCACCACTGCCTTTTTTGGTAATGATGTTAACCACGCCGCCCGCCGCGCCGTTGCCATAACGTGCAGCCGCCGGACCACGCAGAACTTCAATTCGTTCAATCATCTCCGGCGGCACCCAGGAGGTATCACCACGGGTATCGCGCTCGCCGCGCCAGCCCTGACGCACCGAGTTACGGCTGCTGACCGGTTTGCCGTCAATTAAAATCAGCGTGTTTTCCGGCCCCATGCCGCGAATATCAATCTGGCGGTTATTACCGCGCTGACCACTGGTGGAGTTACCGGTCAGGTTAACGCCTGGCATGGTACGGATGATCTCCGATACATCGCGGGCAACCGGATTTTTGCGGATTTCATCTGCGGTGATGGTCGAAACGCCAGGCGCCTGCAAGTTCTGCTCGGCGGCGGTAACGACAATGGTATCGTCATGTGAAACAGGGGTATCGGTTGGCTCTTGTGCCTGCGCTACCCCATAAATCCCCAGGTTGACCAACAAGGCCAGGGAATGAATCTTCTTGTTCATTGTTTTATTCCTGCATTTTTGCCACGAATTGCAACTGTCGGGCATGGTCGTCATCAGCATGACGCATCCCGCTACCGCGAAAACCTTTGATCCTGAAAGACACGCAGTGCAGTTGGTTAATTAATGTCCGCGCTTGACATGGCGCGCCAATACGCTATTGCAAATGCAAATAGTTATCAATAATATTATCAATATATTTCTGCAATCAATGAAAAATTGCACAGTAAACATGGGGTTATGGTGTGACGGTGTTAAATGTGGGAAATGAGAGCTGGTGGCAGTCGAAACATGGCCCGGAATGGCAGCGTCTTAATGACGAAATATATCAGGTCACTTTCTGGTGGCGTGATCCCCAAGGTTCTGAAGACCGCTCGACGGTGAAGCGCGTATGGGTTTACATCACTGGCGTTACCGATCACCATCAGAACAGCCAGCCCCAGTCGATGCAGCGCATTGCAGGCACCGACGTCTGGCAGTGGACGACACAACTCAATGCTAACTGGCGCGGCAGTTACTGTTTTATTCCCACCGAACGCGATGACATTTTTTCTGCACCATCACCCGATCGCCTCGAATTACGCGAAGGTTGGCGAAAACTATTACCCCAGGCGATAGCCGATCCGCTGAATCCGCAAAGCTGGAAAGGAGGGCGAGGGCACGCTGTTTCCGCACTCGAAATGCCGCAAGCGCCGCAGCAACCCGGCTGGGATTGTCCGCAAGCCCCCGCTAACTCAGCGAAAGAAATAACCTGGAAAAGTGAACGGTTGGGAAATTCACGTCGTGTATGGATTTTTACCACCGGCGATACGCCAGTCGAGGAGCGTCCGTTAGCTATTCTGCTCGATGGTGAATTTTGGGCGCAAAGTATGCCCGTCTGGCCTGCGTTGACTTCGCTGACCCGTCGTCAGCAGCTTCCTCCCGCCGTGTATGTGTTGATTGACGCCATCGACACCGCGCACCGTGCCCGCGAACTGCCGTGTAATGCGGATTTCTGGCTGGCAGTACAGCAAGAGTTACTGCCGCTGGTGAAAACGATCGCCCCTTTTAGCGATCGTGCCGATCGCACAGTGGTCGCCGGGCAAAGTTTTGGTGGGCTTTCCGCGCTGTATGCCGGATTGCACTGGCCTGAACGCTTTGGCTGTGTATTAAGCCAGTCAGGATCGTACTGGTGGCCGCGTCGGGGCGGTCAGCAAGAGGGCGTGTTACTTGAACAGCTTAAAACTGGCGAAGTTAGCGCCGAAGGTCTGCGTATTGTTCTGGAGGCGGGGATTCGTGAGCCGCTGATCATGCGAGCCAATCAGGCGCTGTATGCGCAACTATATCGCATAAAAGAATCCATTTTCTGGCGTCAGGTTGACGGCGGACATGATGCGCTTTGTTGGCGCGGTGGCTTGATGCAGGGGCTAATTGACCTCTGGCAACCGCTTTTCCATGACAGGAGTTGAATATGGCATTCAGTAATCCCTTCGATGATCCGCAGGGCGTGTTTTACATTTTGCGCAATGCGCAGGGGCAATTCAGTCTGTGGCCGCAACAGTGCGCGTTACCGGCAGACTGGGATGTTGTGTGTCAGCCGCAGTCACAGGCGTCCTGCCAGCAGTGGCTGGAAGCCCACTGGCGTACTCTGACACCGGCGAATTTTACCCAGCAGCAGGAGGCGCAATGAGCCAACATTTACCTTTGGTCGCCGCACAGCCCGGCATCTGGATGGCAGAAAAACTGTCAGATTTACCTTCCACCTGGAGCGTGGCGCATTACGTTGAGTTAACCGGAGAGGTTGATGCGCCATTACTGGCCCGCGCGGTGGTTGCCGGATTAGCACAAGCGGATACGCTACGGATGCGTTTTACGGAAGATAACGGCGAAGTCTGGCAATGGGTCGATGATGCGTTGACGTTCGAACAGCCAGAAATTATCGACCTGCGTGCCAACATTGATCCACACGGAACTGCGCAGGCATTAATGCAAACCGATTTGCAACAAAATCTGCGTGTCGATAACGGTAACCCACTGGTTTTTCATCAGCTGATACAGGTGGCGGATAACCGCTGGTACTGGTATCAGCGTTATCATCATTTGCTGGTTGATGGTTTCAGTTTTCCGGCAATTACCCGCCAGATCGCCAATATTTACTGTGCATGGCTGCGTGGCGAACCAACGCCTGCTTCGCCGTTTACGCCTTTCGCTGAAGTGGTGGAAGAGTACCAGCAGTATCGGGAAAGCGAGGCCTGGCAGCGTGATGCGGCATTCTGGGCGGAACAGCGTCGCCAACTGCCGCCGCCTGCGTCACTTTCGTCTGCACCTTTAGCGGGGCGCGGCGCCTCGGCAGATATTCTGCGCCTGAAACTGGAATTTACCGATGGGGAATTTCGGCAGTTGGCAGCACAACTGCCGACCGTACAACGTACCGATTTAGCTCTCGCGCTGGCGACCTTATGGCTGGGGCGATTGTGCAACCGCATGGACTACGCTGCCGGATTTATCTTTATGCGTCGAATGGGGTCGGCGGCGCTTACGGCGACCGGTCCCGTGCTCAACGTTTTGCCGTTGGGTATTCACATTGAGGCGCAAGAGACGCTGCCTCAGTTGGCAATCCGCCTGGCGGCTCAACTGAAAAAAATGCGCCGTCATCAACGCTACGATGCCGAACAGATTGTCCGTGACAGCGGGCGAGCGGCAGGTGATGAACCGCTGTTTGGTCCGGTACTCAATATCAAGGTATTTGATTACCAACTGGATATTCCTGGTGTTCAGGCGCAAACCCATACACTGGCAACCGGTCCGGTTAATGACCTTGAACTGGCGCTGTTCCCGGATGAGCACGGTGATTTGAGTATTGAGATCCTCGCCAATAAACAGCGTTACGATGAACCAACGTTAATCCAGCACGCTGAACGTCTGAAAATGCTGATTGCGCAGTTCGCCGCGAATCCGGCGCTGTTGTGTGGCGATGTCGATATTATGTTGCCTGACGAATATGCGCGGCTGGCGCAGATAAACGCCACCCAGGTAGAAATTCCTGAAACCACGCTGAGCGCGCTGGTGGCAGAACAAGCGGCAAAAGCACCGGATGCACCGGCGCTGGCAGATGCGTATTACCAGTTCAGCTATCGGGAAATGCGCGAGCAGGTGGTGGCGCTGGCGAATCTGCTGCGTGAGCGCGGCGTTAAACCTGGCGACAGCGTGGCGGTGGCGCTACCGCGCTCGGTCTTTTTGACCCTGGCACTACATGCGATTGTTGAAGCAGGTGCGGCCTGGCTACCACTGGATACGGGTTATCCGGACGATCGTCTGAAAATGATGCTGGAAGATGCGCGTCCGTCGCTGTTAATCACCACCGACGATCAACTGCCGCGCTTTAGCGATGTTCCCAATTTAATAAGCCTTTGCTATAACGCCCCGCTTACTCCACAGGGCAGTGCGCCGCTGCAACTTTCACAACCGCACCATACGGCTTATATCATCTTCACCTCTGGTTCCACCGGCAGGCCGAAAGGGGTGATGGTCGGGCAGACGGCTATCGTTAACCGCCTGCTGTGGATGCAAAATCATTATCCGCTTACAGGCGAAGATGTCGTTGCCCAAAAAACGCCGTGCAGTTTTGATGTCTCGGTGTGGGAGTTTTTCTGGCCGTTTATTGCGGGGGCGAAACTGGTGATGGCAGAGCCAGAGGCGCACCGCGATCCGCTCGCTATGCAGCAATTCTTTGCCGAATATGGCGTAACGACCACGCATTTTGTGCCCTCTATGCTGGCGGCATTTGTTGCTTCGCTGACGCCGGAAACTGCTCGCCAGAGTTGCGCGACGTTGAAACAGGTTTTCTGTAGTGGTGAAGCGTTACCGGCTGATTTATGCCGCGAATGGCAACAGTTAACCGGTGCGCCGTTACATAATCTGTATGGCCCGACGGAAGCAGCGGTGGACGTTAGCTGGTATCCGGCTTTTGGCGAGGAACTGGCACAGGTACGCGGCAGCAGTGTGCCGATTGGCTACCCGGTGTGGAACACGGGGCTGCGTATTCTTGATGCGATGATGCATCCGGTGCCGCTGGGGGTGGCGGGTGATCTCTATCTCACCGGCATTCAACTGGCGCAGGGGTATCTGGGACGACCCGATCTGACAGCCAGCCGCTTTATTGCCGACCCTTTCGCCCCCGGTGAGCGGATGTACCGTACCGGAGACGTTGCCCGCTGGCTGGATAACGGCGCGGTGGAGTACCTCGGGCGCAGTGACGATCAGCTAAAAATTCGTGGTCAGCGTATTGAACTGGGCGAAATTGATCGCGTGATGCAGGCGCTGCCGGATGTCGAGCAGGCCGTTACCCATGCCTGTGTGATTAACCAGGCGGCAGCAACCGGCGGCGACGCTCGCCAGTTGGTAGGATATCTGGTGTCGCAATCAGGCTTACCGCTGGATACCAGCGCATTGCAGGCGCAGTTGCGCGAAACCTTGCCACCGCATATGGTGCCCGTGGTTCTGCTACAACTTCCACAGTTGCCACTTAGCGCCAATGGTAAGTTGGATCGCAAAGCCTTACCGTTGCCTGAACTGAAGACACAAGCGCCGGGGCGTGCGCCGAAAGCGGGCAGTGAAACGATTATCGCCGGGGCGTTCTCGTCATTGCTGGGTTGTGACGTGCAGGATGCCGACGCTGATTTCTTCGCGCTTGGCGGTCATTCGCTACTGGCAATGAAACTGGCGGCGCAGTTAAGTCGGCAGTTTTCCCGCCAGGTGACGCCGGGGCAGGTGATGGTTGCGTCAACCGTCGCCAAACTGGCAACGATTATTGATGGTAAAGAAGACAGCACCCGGCGCATGGGATTCGAAACCATTCTGCCGTTGCGTGAAGGCAATGGCCCGACGCTGTTTTGTTTCCATCCGGCGTCCGGTTTTGCCTGGCAGTTTAGCGTGCTCTCGCGTTATCTCGATCCACAATGGTCGATTATTGGCATTCAGTCGCCGCGCCCTCATGGAGCTATGCAGACGGCGGCAAACCTGGATGAAGTCTGTGAAGCGCATCTGGCCACGTTACTTGAACAACAACCTCACGGCCCTTATTACCTGCTGGGTTATTCGCTGGGCGGTACGCTGGCGCAGGGGATTGCGGCGCGGTTGCGTGCCCGTGGCGAACAGGTGGCATTTCTTGGCTTGCTGGATACCTGGCCGCCAGAAACGCAAAACTGGCAGGAAAAAGAAGCTAACGGTCTGGACCCGGAAGTGCTGGCGGAGATTAACCGCGAGCGCGAAGCCTTCCTGGCGGCTCAGCAAGGGAGTGCGTCGACGGAGCTGTTTACCACTATTGAAGGCAACTACGCTGATGCAGTGCGCTTGTTGACCACTGCCCATAGCGTACCGTTTGATGGCAAAGCGACGCTGTTTGTTGCCGAACGTACACTTCAGGAAGGTATGAGTCCTGAACGCGCCTGGTCGCCATGGATAGCTGAGCTGGATATTTATCGTTTAGATTGTGCGCATGTGGATATTATCTCGCCAGGAGCGTTTGAAAAAATCGGGCCAATTATTTTGGCGACGCTAAATAAATAACTTTATCTTAAATAAAATCCATAATTATTATAAATGATTGTGGATTTTATTATTTATTATTATGATGAATCCTCAGTTGCTTCTCTGAAAACACGCTTAATGTTGTGTTCGGTGAGGGGAATTTACAAAGTTCAGCTTCGGATAATTCTTGCTAACTGATAAAGTGAGCGCCGTGGAGATTTAATCTTATTGGACTCATTTCAGGTCATATCGCATGTCATCACTGAATATTAAGCAGGGAAGCGATTCTCATTTTCCCGATTATCATCTGGCATCGCCCAGTAATAATGAAATTGATTTACTTAAACTTATCGAAGTTTTGTGGTACGCAAAAACGCGGGTAATCGCGGTGGCCTTAACCTTTGCCTGTATCGGGTTACTGGTGTCTTTCATTCTGCCGCAAAAGTGGACCAGCTCGGCAGTCATCACGCCCGCAGAGGCTATTCAGTGGCAAGATCTGGAGAAAACCTTCACCAAACTGCGGGTGTTGGGACTTGACGTGAATATTGATCGTGGTGATGTATTTAATCTGTTTATCAAAAAGTTTCAGTCTGTTAGTTTGCTGGAAGATTATCTGCGTTCGTCACCGTATGTCATGGATCAATTAAAAGAGGCGAAAATCGATGAACTGGATTTGCATCGCGCTATTGTCGCATTGAGCGAAAAAATGAAAGCGGTTGATGATAACGCCAGTAAGAAAAAAGATGAGTCCGCGTTGTATACTTCCTGGACATTAAGTTTCACCGCACCCACCAGTGAAGAAGCGCAGACAGTATTGGCAGGGTATATCGATTATATCTCTGCTATCGTGGTGAAAGAGTCGATTGAAAATGTGCGTAATAAACTGGAAATCAGAACCCAGTTTGAAAAAGAAAAACTGGCTCAGGATCGTATTAAAACGAAAAACCAACTTGATGCAAATATTCAGCGCCTCAATTATTCACTGGATATTGCCAATGCGGCAGGAATTAAAAAGCCTGTTTACAGTAATGGTCAGGCTGTTAAAGACGACCCTGATTTTTCTATTTCTCTCGGCGCAGACGGTATTGAACGCAAACTTGAAATTGAAAAAGCGGTCACCGATGTTGCGGAACTGAATGGTGAGTTACGTAATCGTCAATATCTTGTCAATCAGTTAACAAAAGCAAATGTCAACGATGTAAATTTTACGCCGTTTAAATATCAGTTGCGTCCGACTTTGCCGGTGAAAAAAGACGGTCCGGGCAAAGCAATTATCGTGATCCTTTCCGCGTTGAGCGGCGGTATGGTTGCTTGTGGCAGTGTGCTCTTGCATCATGCAATGGCATCCAGAAAACAGGATGCCATGATGGAAGATCGGTTAGTTTAAATCACGGCGGTTGACGGTGCCGTTCGTCCGAGCGGCACCACTAACGGTGTTCCTGCTACCGGATCATCAATAATCATGCAGCGCAAACCGTAAATACGCTCGATCAGTTCAGCAGTGACAATCTCTTTCGGCGCTCCCTGAGCGACAATTTTTCCTTCCCGCAGCGCAATCAAATGGCTGGCGTAGCGACAGGCCTGATTAAGATCGTGCAGCACCGCCGCCAGCGTATAGCCTTTCTCGCGGTTCAGTTCGCTCAATAATTCCAGTAGATCAATCTGATGACTGATATCCAGCCAGGTGGTCGGCTCGTCGAGCAGCATAATTGCCGTTTCCTGTGCCAGCACCATGGCAATCCACGCTCGCTGGCGTTGCCCACCGGAAAGGGTATCCACGCTTTGATCTGCCAGATGAGTTATTCCCGTGGCCTGCATCGCTTTCGTTACCGCTTCTTCATCTTCTTTGCGCCAGCGGGTAAACAGCGGTTGATGCGGATAACGCCCACGCGCCACCAGCTCCTGCACGGTGATATCGCCCGGCGTGGTAGCATTTTGCGCCAACAGACCAATCCGGCGTGCAACTTCTTTACTGGCGTAATGTTGAATGTGCTCGCCATCCAGCCAGACATGCCCGTGAGCAGGCGTCATAAGGCGGCTTAAGGTACGCAGTAACGTGGATTTACCGCAGCCATTTGGCCCGATAATTGCCGTGAAGTGACCGTCAGGAATTTCTACAGTAAGATTTTCCGCGACGGTATATTTGCCATATCCCAGGGTTAACTGTTCGCCGCGCAAACGGGCTACTGATTCGGTCATTTTTTGCGAGACTCCTGAATTAACAAGACGATAAGGTAAATACCGCCGAGACTGACGGTAACGACGCCAACCGGAAGTTGATACGGCATAAACAGTTGCTGAGCGCAGAGATCGGCCGCCAGCAGTAACAACGCCCCGCACAGCGCCGCCTGAGTTAGCCCCCAGCGAGCAGTGCCGCTAATGCGTCGGGCAATGTGCGGTGCAACCAGCGCGATAAAGGAAATTGGCCCCGCCAGGGCAGTGGCAGCTGCGGTAAGTATTACGGCGACCAGCATCATTAACAGACGCGAGCGTTCGACGCTGACGCCCAGTGCGCAGGCGGTGTCATCGCCCATCTCCAGCAAGCGCATCCGCCTTACCAGCAAGGCGGCGGCAATGAGCATCAATATAATAATGGGTGCGGAGGGCGAGGTTTTTGCCCACGTCAGGCCATTGAGCGATCCGGCATTCCACAACCCCGCTGTTAGCGCCGTTTCTAAAGACGCTTTCAGCAGCAGCCAGGTATTAAAGGCCACCAGCATGGCGCGAACGCCGATGCCGATAATAATCAGCCGAAAAGTGTCGATGCCGTTGCGCCATGCAAGCAGCCAGACCAGTAGAGAAGTGACAATGCCGCCCACCATTGCTGCCAGCGCGATAGCTGTCAGATCCTGACCAAACAGCACCATCGCCACCAGTACGCCGCTCCACGCTCCGGTGTTAAAGCCCATTACGTCAGGGCTGCCGAGTGGGTTACGCATCAGCGACTGAAAAATCGCGCCGCTGACGCCCAGTGCCGCGCCAATTAACAGCGCCATCAGCACGCGTGGTAAACGCCATTCGGTGACCACCATCGTCATACTGCGCGGCGCATCGCCCATCAACGCGGCGAATACCTGCGAGGTTTCCAGCGTGACGGCACCGCTGCGTAATCCCCAGATACCTGCAACCACACAGGCGGAAACCAGCAGCAAACAGGTGATGATTAATCGGCGAGAGACGTAAATCATGCGCCACCTCGCGTTTTACGTCGCACGAGGAAGATCAGCACTGGTGCACCAATAAACGCACTGACCACAGAAACGCGCAGCTCGCCGGGCACAATCACACGCCCGATGATATCGGCAAACAGCAGCAGGGCAGGAGTAGCAAGTAGCGTGACGGGCAGCGACCAGCGATGATCGGCACCTACCAGCCAGCGCGCCATATGCGGCATCATCAGGCCAATAAAGGCAATCGGGCCAACTACCGCCGTCGCACTACCACAAAGCACGGTAATCGCCAGCAGACCAATCAACTGTGTGCGCGCCACGCGGCTGCCCAGCGCCGTCGCGGTGTCGCTGCCGAGGCTTAAACTGTTCAGCGCGCGACTCAGTAATAGCGCAGTTGCTCCGGCGATCAGCACCGGGATCAGCACCACTTTTAAGGTATGTAGATTGCGAATATCCAGCGAACCGGCTTGCCAGAAACGTAACTGATCGTAGACGTCAGGATTAAGCAGGGCGATGCCGCTGGTCAGCCCTTCCAGCACCGCAGCCAGCGCCACGCCCGCCAGGGTTAAACGCACCGGACTTAACTGCCCGCCACCCTGGCTGCCGGTAAAGGCAACAATCAACGAGGCCACCAGCGCCCCGGCGAAGGCCATCGCCAGTTGTTCCTGCGCGGATGAGTAGCCAAACAGCGCAGCTCCCAGCACAATGGCAAAGCTGGCTCCGGCGTTCACGCCAAGCAAGCCGGGGTCGGCAAGTGGGTTTCGGGTGAGGGTTTGCATTAACGCCCCGGCAAGGCCAAGCGCACCACCTGCCAGTAAACCGGCAAGGGTGCGCGGCAGTCGCGCGTCGAGCACGATGGTGCAGTCGGCGCTCTGGCAGGTGCCGGAGAGGGCCTCCAGCACTACGGAAGCGGGGAGTGATTTTGCTCCAATGAGCAGGCTTAATGCCGTCGCGATAATCAGTAATAACAGCAATCCGGGCACGGCAATGGCGCGTGTCACGGCAACAGAACCAGACATACGAACTTCCATGATAATGAAATTAATTATCGTTATCGATCTTATTTGGATATGTTAGCATGTGCAGCCTAAGAATAGGTATTTAAAATATTTGATGGCAAGGCATTGTAATGAATAAACAATCCTGGCTGCTTAACCTCAGCCTGTTGAAAACGCACCCGGCGTTTCGCGCAGTATTCCTCGCTCGTTTTATCTCAATTGTGTCTCTGGGTTTGCTCGGCGTCGCAGTGCCGGTGCAGATCCAGATGATGACGCATTCTACCTGGCAGGTGGGGCTTTCGGTGACGCTCACCGGCAGCGCGATGTTTGTTGGCCTGATGGTTGGCGGCGTGCTGGCGGATCGCTATGAGCGCAAAAAAGTGATTCTGCTGGCGCGCGGCACCTGTGGCATTGGCTTCATTGGACTGTGCCTGAACGCGCTGCTGCCGGAGCCGTCATTGCTGGCAATCTATTTACTTGGTTTATGGGATGGTTTTTTCGCATCGCTTGGCGTTACGGCGCTACTGGCGGCGACACCTGCACTGGTAGGGCGTGAAAACTTAATGCAGGCCGGGGCGATCACCATGTTGACCGTGCGCCTGGGTTCGGTGATTTCGCCCATGATTGGCGGTTTATTGCTGGCGACCGGTGGCGTGGCCTGGAACTACGGGCTGGCGGCGGCGGGAACGTTTATTACCCTGCTGCCGTTGTTAAGCCTTCCGGCGCTGCCACCGCCACCGCAGCCGCGTGAGCATCCGCTGAAATCGCTTCTGGCAGCGATTCGTTTTCTGCTCGCCAGCCCGCTGGTGGGGGGAATTGCGCTGCTGGGGGGGTTATTGACGATGGCGAGCGCGGTGCGGGTACTGTATCCGGCGCTGGCTGACAACTGGCAGATGTCGGCGGCACAGATTGGTTTTCTTTATGCGGCGATCCCGCTCGGTGCGGCTATTGGCGCGTTAACCAGCGGGAAGCTGGCACATAGCGCGCGACCAGGGTTATTGATGCTGCTCTCCACGCTGGGATCGTTCCTCGCCATTGGTCTGTTTGGCCTGATGCCGATGTGGATTTTAGGCGTGGTTTGTCTGGCGCTGTTCGGCTGGCTGAGCGCGGTTAGTTCGTTGCTGCAATATACAATGCTGCAAACGCAAACCCCGGAAGCGATGTTAGGGCGGATTAACGGTTTGTGGACGGCGCAAAACGTGACGGGAGATGCCATAGGCGCGGCGCTGCTGGGCGGTTTGGGAGCGATGATGACACCGGTTGCTTCCGCAAGCGCGAGCGGTTTTGGTTTGTTGATTATCGGCGTGTTGTTGTTGCTGGTGCTGGTGGAGTTGCGACGTTTTCGCCAGACGCCGCCGCAGGTGACAGCGTCCGACAGTTAGCTAAAGGTGCATTTTCCCCTCACCCTAACCCTCTCCCCAAAGGGGCGAGGGGACTGTTAGTGCTCTAATTGTATGTTTTATCAATCTTTTTTAAACAGTGAATTAAGTCTGTCCAGCACTTGCATGGCGCTGTAGTAATCCAGACGGAACGTCTCGGTTCCCAGCGCATAAACCTGCTTGTTTTGTACTGCGGGCAGGTGTGCGAGCAGCGGATTAGCATAAATAGCATCGGCATCTTTCTGATCACCGGCAAACAGGAATAGCGACTCGCCATTTAACCCTGCCGCCAGATTTTCCCCACCAAGCTGAATGATGTCATGGCGTTTGCCCTGGCTTTGGCTGGCGTTTAAGCCTGCGGGCAACTTCGCCAGCGTAAAGCCGAGTTGTTCCAGCATCTGCCCTTGTGCTGATTCCGGCGTCCAGAGATTGGCACTGTGTGCAGCGGCAGTATAGACAATGGCAGTGACCGGCTGCGGCGGTAATTTGATTTGCTCTTTCGCCGCCGCCAGTTGCTTATCAAACTGTGCAATCCGCTCTGCCGCTTGTTTCTCATGCCCGGTAATTTCGCCAAGCTGCGTTAACAGCGACTGCCAGCTTTTGTCGTCGTAATTGATGATTAATGTCGGGGCGATGGTGGAAAGCTGATCGTACAGCGCCAGCGCCGAATCACCGCCGGTTGCGCTAATTAAAATCAGATCCGGCATTTGCGCGGCAACGGCTTCGGCGCTCGGTTCGCCGATATAGAGCCGTTGCAGTTTGCGTTCTTTCGCCACCTTGCTCCACTGGCGTAAAAAGCCCTGGTCATCCGCTACGCGGTTATTCGGCGTGGTCGCGCCGCTGGCAATCACTGGAGCATCGATCGCCAGCAGTGAGCCGGTCAGGGTGACGCTGGTGGAAACAATACGCTGCGGCTGGCTTTCCAGGGTATGAGTGCCACGGCTGTCAGTAATCTGACGCGGCCAGTCGGCGGCCTGAACGGCGGCTATTCCTGAAAGCAAAATTCCTGTTAATAGAAGGGCGTTGCGGTAGAGCGGGGCGAGTCTCACAAATCAGCTTCCTGTTATTAATAAGGTTAAGGGCGTAATGACAAATTCGACAAAGCGCACAATCCGTCCCCTCGCCCCTTTGGGGAGAGGGTTAGGGTGAGGGGAACAGCCAGCACTGGTGCGAACACTGACCCTCACCCCAGCCCTCTCCCTGGAAGGGAGAGGGGGCAGAACGGCGCAGGACATCACATTGCGCTTATGCGAATCCATCAATAATGCTTCTCATTTTCATTGTAACCACAACCAGATGCAACCCTGAGTTGCAGATTGCGTTGCCTCAAGAGTTGACATAGTGCGCGTTTGCTTTTAGGTTAGCGACCGAAAATATAAATGATAATCATTATTAAAGCCTTTATCATTTTATGGAGGATGATATGGATACGTCACTGGCTGAGGAAGTACAGCAGACCATGGCAACACTTGCGCCCAATCGCTTTTTCTTTATGTCGCCGTACCGCAGTTTTACGACGTCAGGATGTTTCGCCCGCTTCGATGAACCTGCTGTGAACGGGGATTCGCCCGACAGTCCCTTCCAGCAAAAACTCGCCGCGCTGTTTGCTGATGCCAAAGCGCAGGGCATCAAAAATCCGGTGATGGTCGGGGCGATTCCCTTCGATCCACGTCAGCCTTCGTCGCTGTATATTCCTGAATCCTGGCAGTCGTTCTCCCGTCAGGAAAAACAAGCTTCCGCACGCCGCTTCACCCGCAGCCAGGCGCTGAACGTGGTGGAACGCCAGGCAATTCCGGAACAAACCACGTTTGAACAGATGGTTGTTCGCGCTGCCGCACTTACCGCCACGCCGCAGGTCGACAAAGTGGTGTTGTCACGGTTGATTGATATCACCACTGACGCCGCCATTGATAGTGGCGTATTGCTGGAACGGTTGATTGCGCAAAACCCGGTTAGTTACAACTTCCATGTCCCGCTGTCCGATGGTGGAGTTCTGCTCGGTGCCAGCCCGGAACTGCTGCTGCGTAAAGACGGCGAGCGTTTTAGCTCCATTCCGTTAGCTGGTTCCGCGCGCCGTCAGCCGGATGAAGTGCTCGATCGCGAAGCAGGTAATCGTCTACTGGCGTCAGAAAAAGATCGCCATGAACATGAACTGGTGACTCAGGCGATGAAAGAGGTACTGCGCGAACGCAGTAGTGAGTTACACGTTCCTTCCTCCCCACAATTGATCACCACGCCGACGCTGTGGCATCTCGCAACCCCCTTTGAAGGTAAAGCTAATTCGCAAGAAAACGCACTGACACTGGCCTGCCTGCTGCATCCGACCCCCGCGCTGAGCGGTTTCCCGCATCAGGCCGCGACCCAGGTTATTGCTGAACTGGAGCCGTTCGACCGCGAACTGTTTGGCGGCATTGTCGGCTGGTGCGACAGCGAAGGTAACGGCGAGTGGGTGGTGACCATCCGCTGCGCAAAATTGCGGAAAAATCAGGTGCGTCTGTTTGCCGGAGCGGGGATTGTGCCTGCGTCGTCACCGTTGGGTGAGTGGCGCGAAACAGGCGTCAAACTTTCTACCATGTTGAACGTTTTTGGATTGCATTAAGGAGCGAGGATGAGCATTCCATTTACCCGCTGGCCGGAAGAGTTTGCCCGTCGCTATCGGGAAAAAGGCTACTGGCAGGATTTGCCGCTGACCGACATTCTGACTCGCCACGCTGCGAGTGACAGCATCGCGGTTATCGACGGCGAGCGGCAGTTGAGTTATCGGGAGCTGAATCAGGCGGCGGATAATCTCGCCTGTAGCTTGCGCCGTCAGGGCATTAAACCCGGCGAAACCGCGCTGGTACAGTTGGGCAATGTCGCTGAACTGTACATTACCTTTTTTGCCCTGCTGAAACTGGGCGTTGCGCCGGTTCTGGCGCTGTTCAGCCATCAGCGTAGTGAACTGAACGCCTATGCCAGCCAGATTGAACCCGCATTGCTGATTGCCGATCGCCAACATGCGCTGTTTAGCGGGGATGATTTCCTCAATACTTTCGTCACAGAACATTCCTCTATTCGTGTGGTGCAACTGCTGAACGATAGCGGCGAGCACAATTTGCAGGATGCGTTTAACCATCAGGCAGAGGATTTTACTGCCACGCCGTCACCCGCTGATGAAGTGGCCTATTTCCAGCTTTCTGGCGGCACCACCGGCACGCCGAAACTGATCCCGCGTACCCATAACGACTATTACTACAGCGTGCGTCGTAGCGTCGAGATTTGTCAGTTCACGCAACAGACGCGCTACCTGTGCGCGATTCCGGCGGCGCACAACTACGCCATGAGTTCACCAGGATCGCTGGGCGTATTTCTTGCGGGCGGCACCGTCGTTCTGGCGGCCGATCCCAGTGCCACGCTCTGCTTCCCATTGATTGCAAAACATCAGGTCAACGTTACTGCGCTGGTGCCGCCGGCGGTAAGCCTGTGGTTACAGGCGTTGGCTGAAGGCGAAAACCGGGCGCAACTTGTCTCGCTGAAACTGTTACAGGTCGGCGGCGCACGTCTTTCTGCCACGCTGGCGGCGCGTATTCCCGCAGAGATTGGCTGCCAGTTGCAGCAGGTGTTCGGCATGGCGGAAGGGCTGGTGAACTACACCCGTCTTGATGATAGTGCGGAGAAAATTATCCATACCCAGGGCTACCCAATGTGCCCGGACGATGAAGTATGGGTCGCGGATGCTGACGGAAATCCACTGCCGCAAGGGGAAGTCGGACGCCTGATGACGCGCGGGCCGTACACCTTCCGTGGCTATTACAAAAGCCCGCAGCACAATGCCAGCGCCTTTGATACCAACGGTTTTTACTGTTCCGGCGATCTGATCTCCATTGATCCAGAGGGTTACATCACCGTGCAGGGGCGCGAGAAAGATCAGATCAACCGTGGCGGCGAGAAGATTGCTGCCGAAGAGATCGAAAACCTGCTGCTGCGCCATCCGGCGGTGATCTACGCCGCACTGGTGAGCATGGAAGACGAATTGATGGGCGAAAAAAGCTGCGCTTATCTGGTGGTAAAAGAGCCTCTACGCGCGGTGCAGGTGCGTCGTTTCTTGCGTGAACAGGGTATTGCCGAATTTAAATTACCGGATCGCGTGGAGTGTGTGGATTCACTTCCGCTGACGGCGGTCGGGAAAGTCGATAAAAAACAATTACGTCAGTGGCTGGCATCACGCGCTTCAGCCTGAAGGAGAGAACACGATGGCTATTCCAAAATTACAGGCTTACGCACTGCCGGAGTCTCACGATATTCCGCAAAATAAAGTCGACTGGGCATTTGAACCGCAACGTGCCGCGTTGTTAATTCATGATATGCAGGACTATTTTGTCAGCTTCTGGGGCGAGAACTGCCCGATGATGGAGCAGGTGATCGCCAATATTGCTGCGCTGCGCGACTACTGCAAAAAGCACAATATCCCGGTTTATTACACCGCCCAGCCGAAAGAGCAAAGCGATGAAGATCGGGCGCTGCTGAATGATATGTGGGGGCCGGGTCTGACCCGTTCGCCGGAACAGCAAAAGGTGGTGGATCGCCTGACGCCAGATGCCGACGACACGGTGCTGGTGAAGTGGCGCTACAGCGCGTTTCATCGTTCCCCGCTGGAGCAAATGCTGAAAGAAAGCGGACGTAACCAACTGATTATCACCGGGGTGTACGCGCACATTGGCTGTATGACCACCGCGACCGACGCATTTATGCGCGATATTAAACCGTTTATGGTGGCGGATGCGCTGGCTGATTTCAGCCGTGACGAGCATTTGATGTCGCTGAAATATGTGGCCGGACGTTCTGGTCGGGTGGTGATGACTGAAGAGTTACTGCCAGCACCAATCCCTTCCAGTAAAGCGGCGCTGCGTGAGGTGATCCTGCCGCTGCTGGATGAGTCCGATGAACCGTTCGATGACGACAACCTGATCGACTACGGTCTGGATTCGGTGCGCATGATGGCGCTGGCGGCGCGCTGGCGCAAAGTACATGGCGATATCGATTTTGTCATGCTGGCGAAAAACCCAACCATTGATGCCTGGTGGAAACTGCTCTCCCGCGAGGTGAAATAATGGATTTCAGCGGCAAAAATGTCTGGGTAACCGGTGCGGGGAAAGGTATCGGTTACGCCACGGCGCTGGCATTTGTTGAAGCGGGTGCGAAGGTCACGGGCTTTGATCGGGTGTTCGCGCAGGAGCAATATCCCTTTGCGACCGAAGTGATGGATGTTGCCGATGCCGGGCAGGTGGCGCAGGTGTGTCAGCGGCTGTTAGCGGAAACGGAACGACTGGACGTGCTGGTCAATGCAGCGGGAATTTTACGCATGGGCGCGACCGATCAGCTCAGCAAAGAAGACTGGCAGCAGACCTTTGCGGTCAACGTTGGCGGCGCATTTAACCTGTTTCAGCAAACCATGAACCAGTTTCGCCGTCAGCGGGGCGGGGCGATTGTTACGGTAGCGTCCGACGCTGCACATACGCCGCGTATTGGTATGAGTGCTTACGGTGCGTCGAAAGCGGCGCTGAAAAGCCTGGCGTTGAGCGTCGGGCTGGAACTGGCGGGTAGCGGCGTGCGCTGTAACGTGGTTTCGCCCGGCTCCACCGATACCGATATGCAACGCACGCTATGGGTGAGCGATGACGCCGAAGAGCTGCGTATTCGCGGCTTTGGCGAGCAGTTTAAACTCGGCATTCCGCTGGGGAAAATCGCCCGTCCACAAGAGATCGCCAACACGATTTTGTTCCTCGCCTCTGACCTCGCCAGCCATATCACGCTACAGGATATCGTGGTGGATGGCGGCTCAACGCTGGGAGCATAAGCATGATCTGGAAACGCCATTTAACGCTCGACGAACTCAACGCCACCAGCGACAACACAATGGTGGCGCATCTGGGAATTGTGTATACCCGTCTGGGCGATGATGTGCTGGAAGCCGAAATGCCGGTTGATACCCGTACTCATCAGCCGTTTGGCCTGCTGCATGGCGGCGCATCGGCGGCGCTGGCGGAAACGCTGGGATCGATGGCCGGATTTATGATGACCCGCGACGGGCAGTGTGTGGTAGGCACGGAACTTAATGCCACACATCATCGTCCGGTGTCTGAGGGAAAGGTGCGCGGCGTCTGCCAGCCGCTGCATCTTGGGCGGCAAAATCAGAGTTGGGAAATCGTCGTTTTCGATGAACAGGGGCGGCGTTGCTGCACTTGTCGGCTGGGCACGGCGGTTTTGGGATGAACCCGACAGAATTAAATGAGATTGCAGGAAAACTCGGTTAACGGAGTGATCGAGTTAACATTGTTAAGTTAAATATTGGTTTCAACTCCGATTTACATGGTTACTGTGTTGTTAAATTATCCAGAGATGTTATAGAAACAAAATGTAACATCTCTATGGACACGCACACGGATAACAACTATGAACAAATCAGGGAAATACCTCGTCTGGACAGTGCTCTCTGTAATGGGAGCATTTGCTCTGGGATACATTGCTTTAAATCGTGGGGAACAGATCAACGCGCTGTGGATTGTGGTGGCGTCGGTCTGTATCTATCTGATCGCTTATCGTTTTTATGGTCTGTATATCGCCAAAAATGTGCTGGCGGTTGACCCGACGCGTATGACGCCAGCGGTGCGCCATAACGACGGTCTGGATTATGTGCCGACGGATAAGAAAGTGCTGTTCGGTCACCATTTTGCGGCCATTGCCGGAGCTGGTCCGTTGGTGGGGCCGGTGCTGGCAGCGCAAATGGGCTACCTGCCGGGGATGATCTGGCTGCTTGCTGGGGTGGTTCTCGCCGGTGCGGTACAGGATTTCATGGTGCTGTTTGTTTCCACGCGCCGTGACGGTCGCTCGCTGGGTGAGCTGGTCAAAGAAGAGATGGGGCCAACCGCCGGGGTGATTGCGCTGGTTGCCTGCTTTATGATCATGGTCATCATCCTTGCAGTGCTGGCGATGATCGTGGTGAAAGCCCTGACCCATAGCCCGTGGGGAACGTATACCGTTGCGTTCACCATTCCGCTGGCGCTGTTTATGGGGATCTACCTGCGTTATCTGCGTCCGGGGCGTATTGGCGAAGTGTCGGTGATTGGCCTGGTGTTCCTGATTTTCGCCATTATCTCTGGAGGTTGGGTGGCAGAAAGCCCAACCTGGGCACCGTACTTTGATTTTACCGGCGTGCAGTTGACCTGGATGCTGGTGGGTTACGGTTTTGTGGCGGCGGTGCTGCCCGTATGGCTGCTGCTGGCTCCGCGTGACTACCTCTCTACCTTCCTGAAAATCGGGACTATCGTCGGTCTGGCGGTAGGCATTTTGATCATGCGCCCGACGCTGACCATGCCTGCGCTGACCAAATTTGTCGATGGCACTGGCCCGGTATGGACCGGTAACCTGTTCCCGTTCCTGTTTATCACCATCGCTTGTGGCGCGGTGTCTGGCTTCCATGCGCTGATCTCTTCCGGCACCACGCCGAAGATGCTGGCGAACGAAGGTCAGGCGTGCTTTATCGGCTATGGCGGAATGCTGATGGAATCCTTCGTGGCGATTATGGCGTTGGTTTCTGCCTGTATCATCGATCCGGGCGTGTACTTCGCTATGAACAGCCCGATGGCGGTGCTGGCTCCGGCAGGGACGGCGGATGTGGTCGCTTCTGCGGCGCAGGTGGTGAGTAGCTGGGGCTTTGCGATAACTCCGGATACGTTAAACCAGATTGCCAGCGAAGTGGGTGAACAGTCGATCATTTCCCGTGCGGGCGGTGCGCCGACGCTGGCAGTGGGGATGGCCTACATTCTGCACGGTGCGCTGGGCGGCATGATGGATGTGGCCTTCTGGTATCACTTCGCCATTCTGTTTGAAGCACTGTTTATTTTGACGGCGGTAGATGCGGGTACGCGTGCTGCGCGCTTTATGTTGCAGGATTTGCTGGGCGTGGTGTCTCCGGGTCTGAAACGGACAGATTCTCTGCCTGCTAACCTGCTGGCAACGGCGCTGTGTGTGCTGGCGTGGGGCTACTTCCTGCATCAGGGCGTGGTCGATCCGCTGGGCGGTATTAACACCCTGTGGCCGCTGTTTGGTATTGCCAACCAGATGCTGGCAGGGATGGCGCTGATGCTCTGTGCCGTAGTGCTGTTCAAGATGAAACGTCAACGTTACGCCTGGGTGGCGCTGGTGCCAACAGCCTGGCTGCTGATTTGTACCCTGACCGCAGGCTGGCAGAAAGCGTTCAGCCCGGATGCGAAAGTGGGCTTCCTGGCCATTGCTAACAAGTTCCAGGCAATGATCGACAGCGGTAATATTCCGTCGCAGTATACTGAGTCACAACTGGCGCAACTGGTGTTCAACAACCGTCTGGATGCCGGGTTGACCATCTTCTTTATGGTGGTTGTGGTGGTTCTGGCGCTGTTCTCGATTAAGACGGCACTGGCGGCATTGAAAGAGCCGAAGCCAACGGCGAAAGAAACGCCGTATGAGCCAATGCCGGAAAATGTTGAGGAGATCGTAGCGCAGGCGAAAGGCGCGCACTAAAGTCAGAGTAAGGGGGGATGTTGGCGAATGTTGGCATAGTGCCGAGGGTTCCCCCTCACCCTAACCCTCTCCCCGGTGGGGCGAGGGGACTGACCGAGTGCGTTGATAGCTATTAATGCACTCTCTCAGCAATCTGATTACCGGAGGTATTGATGTTTGATTCACTGGCAAAAGCCGGAAAATATTTAGGTCAGGCGGCGAAGCTGATGATTGGTATGCCTGATTACGACAACTATGTCGAACATATGCGGGTTAACCATCCCGATCAAACGCCGATGACCTACGAAGAGTTTTTCCGCGAGCGGCAGGACGCGCGCTACGGTGGAAAAGGCGGCGCGCGCTGCTGCTAAATTTGTACGTCAGGCTTTAAACGATTCCACTTTTTCGAACGCTGCACGCAACGTATCTGGTGTCAGTGTAACAGGCAGGTAATGAATGGATTCCACCGGACGTAAGGTGTGGGCAATCACTTTGTCGATCTCCGCCTGATTATTGATATCCACTTCCAGCTCCGCCAGCGTAGTCGGCAGATGAAAACGGTGATACGCCTCGGTTAATTGCGCCAGCACATCATCTTGTCCCAGCAAGGCGCTTTGCACCAGAATGCCGTAGGCGACTTTGGTGCCGTGGAGAAACTTCTCGGTTTGCGGCAGCACAGTCAGACCGTTATGTACGGCATGAGCCGCCGCCACACGCGTAAAACGATCGCCCAGACCACCGACCATTCCACCTCCGGCGATAATCGCATCCACCACATCGCAAAATGATTGCGTTAACTGTTGATTTTGCTGATCGGCAAGCGCCTGTTCGCTACTGTTTAACAAGACGTCGCGAATGGCTTGCGCGTTATTAATCCCCAGACGCACGGTTAGCGGCAACGTGTCTGGTTGCGGAGCCAGCACCACCGCTTCATACCATTTCGCCAGCGTGTCACCGATCCCCGCCAGCAGATATTCTTGCGGCGCGTTGAGGACAATCTCCGGTTCCACCAGCACCATAAAATTGGCGTCGTCGAAAATCTCATAATGCAGCGCCTGTCCGGCATCGTTATACCAGACGGAGAGCGGTGTCCAGGCGGCGCAGGTAGCGGCGATCGTCGGAACGGCAACAAACGGCAGACCGAGACGGCGGGCGAGGGCTTTCGCGGTGTCGAGCAGTGCGCCGCCGCCGACGCCAATCACCACGCTGCGATCGTCACCGGACTCAGCCGCCAGTTGATGTACATCGCTTTCGCTGCAATGACCGCGAAACAAAATATGCTTTGCTCCTGGCAGTTCAAACGCTGGTGGAAGTTTGGTTTGCGCCGCAACAATGGCACGTTCACCATAAATCCACACAGCGCGAGAAAGCTGTTCAGTCGTGAAAAAATCATGCAGGTGATTGAGACTTCCGGGATGAGAAAAGTAGTTAGCCGGGCCGACGACGACGCGGATAGGATTGTGAGGCATGTTGTGTTGTCCTTATTGTTTTATTTAGACATCTAAACGTCTTGATTGCCAAATGCTAGCATCGTGTTATAGTGCCTTCAACACGCAACTTCGTCAGGCACAATAAAAATGACAAATAACCCTCTGATTCCACAAAGCAAACTTCCACAACTTGGCACTACCATTTTCACCCAGATGAGCGCGCTGGCGCAGCAACACCAGGCGATTAACCTTTCGCAAGGCTTTCCTGATTTTGATGGTCCGCGCTATTTACAGGAGCGGCTGGCGTACCACGTTGCCCAGGGGGCAAACCAATACGCGCCCATGACCGGCGTGCAGGCCTTGCGCGAGGCGATTGCTCAGAAAACGGAACGTTTGTATGGCTATCAACCAGATGCCGATAGCGATATCACCGTAACGGCAGGGGCGACGGAGGCGTTATACGCGGCGATTACCGCATTGGTGCGCAATGGCGATGAAGTTATCTGTTTCGACCCCAGTTATGACAGTTATGCGCCTGCCATTACGCTATCAGGTGGGATCGTGAAACGCATTGCGCTACAGCCGCCGCATTTTCGCGTTGACTGGCAGGAATTTGCCGCATTGTTAAGCGAGCGCACCCGGCTGGTGATCCTCAACACGCCGCATAATCCCAGCGCGACCGTTTGGCAGCAGGCTGATTTTGCGGCCTTGTGGCAGGCAATTGCCGATCGCGAGATTTTTGTCATTAGTGATGAAGTTTACGAGCACATCAACTTTTCACAGCAGGGCCATGCCAGCGTGCTGGCGCATCCACAGCTGCGTGAGCGGGCGGTGGCGGTTTCTTCATTTGGCAAGACCTATCATATGACCGGCTGGAAAGTGGGTTATTGCGTTGCGCCAGCGCCCATCAGTGCCGAAATTCGCAAGGTACATCAGTATCTGACCTTTTCGGTGAATACCCCGGCACAGCTGGCGCTTGCCGATATGCTACGTGCAGAGCCTGAGCATTATCTTGCGTTACCGGACTTTTATCGCCAGAAGCGCGATATTCTGGTAAATGCCTTAAATGAAAGCCGGCTGGAGATTTTACCGTGCGAAGGTACATATTTTTTGCTGGTGGATTACAGCTCCGTATCTACCCTGGATGATGTTGAGTTTTGCCAGTGGCTGACGCGGGAGCACGGCGTAGCGGCGATTCCGCTATCGGTGTTTTGTGCCGATCCCTTCCCACATAAACTGATTCGTCTCTGTTTTGCCAAGAAGGAATCGACGTTGCTGGCAGCAGCTGAACGCCTGCGCCAGCTTTAGCTATTTAACCGTCCAGGCGCGGGAATATTGACGGTCGGCAAACAGTTCTTGCAGGCCGTTAATTTGCTTGAGGCGCAATACTTCGTCGCTATCCATACCCAGCTCTTTACTGATTTTATTATCGTCCCAACCTAACTGGCTGAGTTCTCGAACAATTTCTGACATTGCCGTGACCTGGTGGCGACCACGCGCCCGGTTGTGGCGAATAGTTGCAGCGATACGTTCGTTACGTGTTCCTTCCAGACAGGTGACCGGTAAATACCCTTTTAATCGCAATTTTAACGTGTTAGAGCCTTTACCAATTTCATGACGGTGAAAACCATCAACAATTTCAAGTGTGCTGGCTCGTGTATTGGTCACCACAATTGGCTGGGTAAAACCATCGATCTCAATTGATTTTTGTAGTAATCGTTTCTCTGGCGGCGCGACGTTATTCGGATTGTAATCATTGGGAGTGAGTTGGGTGTTCTTAACCCACAAAACACAATCGACCGGTTCGTCGCGAAATGGACTCACTTGATGGATCGCCGTTCTGATCTCATTGATCGCCTTAATGCGATCTTCTTCTGCCAGACTGGCGAGAAATTGAGTTAAATCCTGCGTTAATCGCTGCTGCATAGTATTCCCCATTCCTGACGTTTTCCTTTAATCCGTTCGTTATAACGTTGATAATTTTTGGCTTTTGTGGGGCTGAATGATAATGCCCGACACCAATAATCATTGTTGAGCAATACCTTGCAGATACGTCGCCAGGAAGGGACGTCTTTTGAGCCAATATCTCCATGCTGCGTCTGAGGGATCTCGATGCCTTTTTTTTGATACCAGTGCAAATAAACAGCAATTTTATTGCGATAATGTTCAGCCGTTTTTTCCGGCATACTGTTAAGCAATAATAAGGCATATTCCTGCCAGTCTAGATGGTCGGGCTTAAGGATCTTCCTGTGACCATAAAATTGATTGTCATGACCTGCGTAAATTCCACCGCTTTTTACGCCACTGACCCGGGCGCACATTGTGGCCCATCGGTCAGGTTCAAGAACATGATATAGCCACAAACCTTGCCGTTGTTCTGGGCCAAAAGGTTCGCAGATTCGCATAAGACGCAGAGGGACGCCAGCCTGGTACATCAGGTTATACAAAGGGTTAGATAGAGACTGGTGTTTAGCATACCAGGTCCAGATATCGGCCACCTTCCAGTCGTAAATGGGATAAATATACCAACAATGGCCACCAGGTGCGGCGGTGGTCCACGGTTTATCGTCAGCAAAACGTTGTTTATTTAAGCTGGCAATGGCGACGAAACGATTATAAGACTCGTCGGCACGGATACCGACCATCATTGCGGCTGGGCGATGTTGTGAAAACCATTCGGCAAATTCACGCACGAAATGTTCAAAGCTCATGCCAGATTGATAAAACGAGAAAAATGCGGGATCGGTTATCGCATCTTCTGGCGGTTGACGAACCCATTCAATATCAGGCTGCCAGCACTGCCATTCGGGTTGATATTGGGATAATGAATTTTGCGTTGTTAGCGGTAGTGCCACCCAATAAAACTCTTCGATAACATCGGCATACTGCTCACGTAGCGATTGAACATAGTCAATCGTACAAGAAAACTGAGCTTCCCAGTCGATAAACAGGACGTGTATTTTTTTTCCCATTTTTCTGGCCAGATCTGCGGTCAAATGGAGCATTAAGCCAGAATCTTTACCACCAGAAAAAGAGACGCATACGCGAGGCAGAGTATTAAGTGTCCAGGTGATACGGTCTTGTGCTGCTTCCAGGATATTGAGAGGTAGCGGAATTTTATAAATGGACATCTGAAGACGCTCTCTTAACGTGACCGTGAGAAAAGTGCGATAGTTTCCTGATTATAATATTAATAAATTAAAATGAGGTATCTTATTTTATATTCATATAATAAATCTTTTTGGCGGATATTATCCATACTGGCAGATGTTTAACAAAAGTTATCATTCAAGCGATCAATAAAACGAGAGAAGCTCAGGTTGTTTAATGATGATTTATTATAGGAAATATAAAGAGTATTAGAAGGTAGATTTTGTTCTAGTTTTATTTGTTTTAATTGAAGGTTTTTTTGATAGTTACGATATAATTCGAAGGGGACAATACCCAGTAAATCGGTTACTGCAATAGTATTGACAATAGTAAACAGTGACGAGCTACGAAATGCTATTTTTCGGTTTGCCAGAATCGCTTCTATTTCCATCTGAAAATCTTCAAGGCCAGGTGCTTTTGATGCCAGGGAGGTGAACTCTTCATCAAGAATTTCTTCGCGGCTACTGTTTTCCGTTATTCTCGGATGGGTTGCGCTACAGATAAGCGTGTTTCGTATCGACTGAAAAGGCATGCAGATCACCGAGCGACTGATGACAGGCATTAATGTGATGACCAGATCTGCTTTGCGATAAGTCAATAAATCTTCGGCGCTTTCTGCTGACATCATAATGTCATGATGTTCAATTTCTACGGCTGTATCTTGTCGTAGACATCCGATCAAAAGGCTACTGTTAGTTGAAGAGATGAGTTGCGGGCCATAAATAATAAATTTTTTCTTCAGTTCTGCTTTATTGACAATGTTGATAGTTTGTTCAAGGTTTTTAAGATTCTTCTCAAGGTGATGATGCAAATTTAACCCTGTTGTTGTTGGTGCAATACCTTTCCCGGAGCGAATAAACAAGGGGTCATTAAATTGTGCGCGTAGACGTTGTAAAGATTGGCTTACCGCAGAAGGTGTTATATATAACGATTCTGCGGCCTTGCTAATGCTAAGATGCTGATATATGCATTCAAAAATGACAAGCAAGTTTAAATCAAATTTTTTTAAGTCGTAAAGATTAGCCATGATGCACTCCATTCATATGCTTGCTCTCATAATATTCATCAAGTCAATGATATGGCTTTATGTATTTTTATATATTATGTTGTTTTACTTAATTTACGATTAAGTTTTTCTAAAATAGCATAGTTGGTATGAGTGGGGTGAACAATACTTGCGATTTTATGGATAACTGAAAAAGAGTGATCTATTCCAATTATCCATAAAATGTATGCTATTTATTTCCCATAATAATATTTAAGGTCTTTTGATCCGGTAATCCGACAGCCTGCTGCAATGTGTTCTCTTGACTCATGTAATAAATCGCAGGTGTGACATTTGCACCCAATTCGTCCATCAACGCCTCATTGGCACTTAGAATCTTCATCTGCTCCGGGCTCACGCTCCCGGAGAGGTTCAGCTTTAACTTGCCGCCTGATGCTTCATACTCTTGCCACGTTTTTGCCGGATCCTTAGACGCAAGGATTGCCGCCGCAGTGGCTGGGCTTTCGGGTTTTATCACGCCAACCAGTAGGGTACGAATTTGTACTTTACCGGCATCAACCCAGGGGCGCGCTTGTTGCCAGAATTGTTTGCAATATGGGCAGAAAGGATCGGCAAAAACATAAACCACGACGGGTGCATCTTTTTTACCGTCAAGTAACCAGCTTGATTGTTCCATGCGCTGCCACATTTCGCGTCCGGCAGGTGCGTAAATCTCTTTTTCAATAAGGGCGTTACTGAGGTTTTCTCCCTTTTCGTTGTACATATAGCCAGAGATGGCATGTTTGCCGTCAGGCGTAAGGTAGATAGTGACTCCCATGTCCTGATATTTCCCCAGATAACCTTTCATGCCACCCGGTGCATCGAACGATCTAATAATCGTAATCCCCTGTTTTTCAATCGCTTTAACGGGCGCAGGAAGCTCTTCGGCGTAAGCTAATCCTGGGAGTAGGGTTAAAAAAATTATCTTTTTTAACATTGCTTTGTCCTTTTCGTTCAGTGCAAATACACAATAAAAGGCTTAACCTATCACTGTCATAGTTAAGACCTTATGTCAGATGATTGCCCTTTGTTTATGAGGGTGTTGTAATCCCTCTCGTCGTTGCGATCATCATTGCAACACCGCAGCCTGTTGAACAGGCGCTGAAGATACCAAAGGGTAGTTCAGGTTATGCGGTCACCTGGAAAGGGGACCCTTTTTACTTTTTATCGCCGCTGGCGGTGCAAAGTTCACAAAGTTGTCTTACGAAGGTTGTAAGGTAAAACTTATCGATTTGATAATGGAAACGCATTAGCCGAATCGGCAAAAATTGGTTACCTTACATCACATCGAAAACACGGAGGAAGTATAGATGTCCTTGATTAACACCAAAATTAAACCTTTTAAAAACCAGGCATTCAAAAACGGCGAATTCATTGAAATCACCGAAAAAGATACCGAAGGCCGCTGGAGCGTCTTCTTCTTCTACCCGGCTGACTTTACTTTCGTATGCCCGACCGAACTGGGCGACGTTGCTGACCACTACGAAGAACTGCAGAAACTGGGCGTAGACGTATACGCAGTATCTACCGATACTCACTTCACCCACAAAGCATGGCACAGCAGCTCTGAAACCATCGCTAAAATCAAATATGCGATGATCGGCGACCCGACTGGCGCCCTGACCCGTAACTTCGACAACATGCGTGAAGACGAAGGTCTGGCTGACCGTGCTACCTTCGTTGTTGACCCGCAGGGTATCATCCAGGCTATCGAAGTTACCGCTGAAGGCATTGGCCGTGACGCGTCTGACCTGCTGCGTAAAATCAAAGCAGCACAGTACGTGGCTTCTCACCCAGGTGAAGTTTGCCCGGCTAAATGGAAAGAAGGTGAAGCAACTCTGGCTCCGTCCCTGGACTTGGTTGGTAAAATCTAAATTTCCTTCGTCTTTCACGCCATAGCGGCGTTGGCGTCGCCCGCTCACCCCGGTCACTTACTTGTGTAAGCTTCCGGGGATTCACAGGCTAGCCGCCTTGCTCTGGCGTGAAATACTTCGGAAATTCACCTAATTCTTCGGGTGCTGCGGCACCCGATTTTCTTCCCCGCACCATGATGCAAGCTGCATCCAGGTAGCCGATGAGGCCGCTTGCATGATGATGTTTAAAGCCCAGGAGATAAACATGCTCGACACAAATATGAAAACTCAACTCAAGGCTTACCTTGAGAAATTGACAAAGCCTGTTGAGTTAATTGCCACGCTGGATGACAGCGCAAAATCGGCAGAAATCAAGGAACTGTTGGCTGAAATCGCTGAACTGTCAGACAAAGTCACCTTTAAAGAAGATAACAGCTTGCCGGTGCGTAAGCCGTCATTTCTGATCACCAATCCAGGTTCCAACCAGGGGCCGCGCTTTGCAGGTTCCCCGCTGGGTCACGAGTTTACCTCGCTGGTACTGGCGCTGTTGTGGACCGGCGGTCATCCGTCGAAAGAAGCACAATCTTTGCTGGAGCAGATTCGCCATATCGACGGTGATTTTGAATTTGAAACTTATTATTCGCTCTCCTGCCATAATTGCCCGGACGTGGTGCAGGCGCTGAACCTGATGAGCGTACTGAACCCGCGCATTAAGCACACGGCGATTGATGGCGGTACGTTCCAGAACGAAATTACCGATCGCAACGTGATGGGTGTTCCGGCTGTGTTCGTGAATGGTAAAGAGTTTGGTCAGGGTCGTATGACTATTTCCGAAATCGTTGCCAAAATCGATACGGGTGCGGAAAAACGTGCGGCAGAAGAACTGAACAAACGTGATGCTTATGACGTATTAATCGTCGGTTCCGGCCCGGCAGGTGCAGCGGCGGCCATTTATTCCGCACGTAAAGGCATTCGTACCGGTCTGATGGGCGAACGTTTTGGCGGTCAGATCCTCGATACCGTCGATATCGAAAACTACATCTCCGTACCGAAAACCGAAGGCCAGAAACTGGCTGGTGCGCTGAAAGTTCACGTTGATGAATACGATGTTGATGTAATCGACAGCCAGAGCGCGAGCAAACTGATTCCTGCGGCGGTTGAAGGCGGTCTGCATCAGATTGAAACGGCCTCCGGTGCGGTGCTGAAAGCACGCAGCATTATCGTGGCGACCGGCGCGAAATGGCGCAACATGAATGTACCAGGTGAAGATCAGTATCGCACTAAGGGCGTAACCTACTGCCCGCACTGCGATGGCCCGCTGTTTAAAGGCAAACGTGTGGCGGTGATTGGCGGCGGTAACTCCGGTGTGGAAGCGGCAATCGACCTGGCAGGTATTGTTGAACACGTAACCCTGCTTGAGTTTGCTCCGGAAATGAAGGCAGACCAGGTATTGCAGGACAAACTGCGCAGCCTGAAAAACGTCGATATCATTCTGAACGCGCAAACCACTGAAGTAAAAGGCGACGGCAGCAAAGTGACCGGCCTTGAATATCGCGACCGTGTTAGCGGCGATATTCACAACATCGAACTGGCCGGTATTTTCGTCCAGATCGGTCTGCTGCCGAACACTAACTGGCTGGAAGGCGCAGTAGAACGTAACCGCATGGGTGAAATCATCATCGATGCGAAATGCGAAACCAACGTTAAAGGTGTGTTTGCTGCTGGTGACTGTACGACTGTTCCGTACAAGCAGATCATCATCGCCACTGGCGAAGGTGCCAAAGCCTCTCTGAGCGCCTTTGACTACCTGATTCGCACCAAAACTGCATAAGAAGAAGTAAGATTCACCTGCTATTGTTTAGCCGCCGGGGTCAAATCTGGCGGCTTTTTTTCGTTATAAAAAACCTGCCGGGATTGCTCCGGGCAGGGCATCATAAATACGTTAATCTGTTAACGAACGACTAATACAGGCAGGTTGGTGTGGCGGATCACACTGGAAGCATTAGATCCTAACAGATGAGTTGAAATTGATGGATTACGTGAACCGATAACCACGACATCTGCATTCAGTTCTTTGGCTAACTCGTTCACCTCATCTCGCACGCTACCAAAACGTACATGAGTTTTGATACGGGAGGGATCAATATTGAAATGACCAACCATTGTCTGCAGGCGTTCTTCCGCCTCATGTTGCAAATGCTCTTCGAAACGACGCACATCGGCAGCAAAACGGTGCAGACTAAGGCTTGCGGCGCCAGGTAATACATGGAGTAAATGAATTACACCATCATCCTGGGCGAGAAATTCAGCATGACGAACGGCTTTGTCGCTTAATTCCATTTCAAATACGTCTACCGGCATAATGATTGTTTTGTACATAAGCATTCTCTCCTTGCTGTTGCATGAATACATAACATCACATTATTGATTGCAGTTCTGTGATTTGCGACGTTGATTTTATATCTATTAAGTATTGATTGGTAAAATATATTCACATAAACACTACCAGTGTTGCTCAAGGTATAGCACCGCGACAACAAGTATTGCCGCGATGAAAATATAAAATACTGTAATACCAAGAGCTTCACTCATAATGGAGTCCGCAGGTTGATAACCAGTTCAGATTAGAACGTAGCGGGGAAGAGCAAAATGATAAGTCTGGTTGATATTTGAACAGAAAGAGGATGCGGATGCATCCTCTGGGCAAAGCGAGTAAACGCTTGTGCAGATGGGATTAAAGCAGGTAGTCGCCAGCGGCTTCAGGCTGGTATTCGAGTTCCAGCACTTCAAGGTGGGTTGCGGTGCCGCCCGGAAGTTCCCAGTGAATGGTATCGCCAACGCGAAGTCCCAGCAGTGCGGCACCCACCGGAGCCATCACGGAAAGCTGAGTATTGCTGTCGGTCATTTTGGCCGGATACACCAGTGTGCGTACACGCACTTCGCCATCGCTAAGATTGCGGAATTTTACCCGGCTGTTCATCGTCACCACGTCGTGTGGCATCTCTTCTGGCCGACACATTTGGGCGCGATCCAACTCTGCGTTTAACGCGTCGGCGATTGGCAAACCGGCATAGGCGGGTTGCTCCAGCAGAATATCGATGCGTTCGGCATCCAGGTCGTTAATGATGATAGTTGGTCTGGACATTTTTACTCCATGTCGTCGGTACTGCGAGTGTCGCAGATAAACATACCCAAAAGAAAACCCTCACCGTCAGGCGGCGAGGGTTTAACTCATATGATGATACTGACTGTTGCTCACTCTTTGAAGTGATATACGTCACATTCAGGTAATTCCTCAATGCAGCGCATTATGTATATATATTAATCATCATGTTTTACGTAAAACGCGCGACGACGTTTTACAGATCAGATGATTAATAACCCACTTTATCAATCACAAAGGCTTTGCCACAGTTGCCAGGGTGTGGTTGTGGTAAGAATGAGTTTGCTGAGAGCGGTGCGTTGATGGCGTCAGCTTTTATCGAAATCTGGATTTCAGTCAAATACGCCGGGTTACCCTGGCACGTTAACTTGACCGCTTTGACGTTCTCTTTCCCCCAGCTTTTGGCAAAGGCCGCGTCAAAGTCACTGCGGCTTACGGTTTTACCGTAGTTATCCGCAAGGAATTTTCCGGCTGTGCTCTCTTTAATTTCTTGATTCAGACGCACCATCGTGCCGAAATAAGCGTCCGGGTCAAAACCAAAACAGGCACCATGTTTCGCGTATTCGTAACGTTCCAGACAGGAGCGTCCGCCAGCCCCTGGCATAACTTCACTCAGTTTAGCTGCGGTTTCCAGCGATAACCCGGTTTCCGGTGATGAACACATCCGGCTGGCGCGAGCTTCCGGCAAGTTCGGGATTGGACGAGTGGCGCAGCCGAAGCGCATCCAGCGGCGTTCATCAACGCCACGCGCTGCGACTGATTTTGGCAACCCCGGCCACAGGCCATGTACGGTCAGAAAATCAGCTTTGTTGGTCGTTTCGGTTTGCAGGCGACATTCATCTCGTTCGTTACGATTTCGATCGTGTTGACTCTGGCAAAATCCTGTTTGCCAGGAGAGAGCCAGGACATAGCGGTCAAAATCGCCATACTGTTTTGCCTGCAACGCAGCGGCGTTGACAGAAGATAAGGAGAGCAGAGAAGCCGTCAGTAAAGCGGCGTTACGCCAGAATGCTTTCATAATGGGTGTGGAACTCATACATACACTGAATACTATCTATTAAATCATAAAAAAGCCCGCCAGGTGGGGGTACCTGGCGGGCGTGATGATTTATTCAGCGTTTGACGAACGTATTAGTTCCACATGGCGAGAATCGGCCAGCCTACCAGAAGCAGCATGGCAATATAAATCACCCCGAAGATAGCGCCAAGACGCCAGTAATCTTTCGATTTCACATAGCCACAGCCGTAAATAATCACCCCAGGACCGGTTGCATACGGCGTCAGACAGCCCATGATACCGATAGACAGCACCAGCAGGATACACAGTTGTTCCATTGGTACGCCCGGAATCCCTTTACCGACGGCCAGAATGACTGGCAGCATAGTTGCGGTATGCGCAGACAGGCTGGCAAACAGGTAGTGTGCAAAGTAGAAGACCAGAACCAGTACAATCACTGTTGCGTGTGGTGAGAAACCTTCCAGGTGCGTACTCATGGTGCTGGCGAACCAGTCGATAAAGCCAGAACGGGTCAGGCCATTAGCCATGACAACCAGCGTTGCCAGGTTAACCAGCGTGTTCCATGCGCTGTTATAGCGGGTAATGTCTTTCCACGGCACAACGTGCAGCGCCAGCATCAGCGAAACTGCCAGCAGGCCAACCGCAGTGGCGTTAATCACTTCACTACCAAATACCCACAAACCTAAGCTGAGCAGAACAAGACCAATCAGCGTCCACTCTCTGCGAGTCAGGCGCCCCATAGTTTTCAGCTCGTCGCCTGCCCAGGTTGCCACTTCTTCACTATGAGTGACTTCCGGTTTGTACAGCACGTAGGAAAGCCACGGTGCAATGATAAGTAAGATAACCCCAACAGGCAGGAAGCAGAGGAACCACTGCAACCAGCTAATCTGGATACCGGCAATTTTGCTGACGAACTCCAGACCCAGCACGTTCGGTGCCGCACCGGTGACAAACATGGAGGAACTCAGACTGGTACTGATGACCATCATCCACATTAAATAGCCGCCAATACGACGCGCGGACGGATCGTTCGGGAATGATTTAAACAGCGGCGGCAGGTTTTTAATGACCGGGAAAACCGTACCCCCGGTACGTGCGGTGTTAGACGGTGTAAACGGAGCCAGCAGAATGTCGATAATGACAATTGCATAACCCAACGTCAGCGTGCGTTTGCCCATGAATTTCACCAGGAAAAGGGCAATACGACGGCCTAATCCGGAAACTTCATACCCTAATGCAAAGATAAATGCGCCAAATACCAGCCAGACAGTGGTACTGGAAAAGCCAGCCAGTCCCCATTTCAGTGCCTGTTTTTGGGCATTAAAAGCGGGGTCAGCTAATTCTTTGGCGTCAAAGAGCAGGTAATTACTGCCAATAACGCAAATAGTCACTGCAATAAAACTGATCGCCGTTGCCGGAATTGGCTCGAGGATCATGCCGACAATCATTGCCACAAACACGGCGAAGTAATGCCATGCCTGCGGCGGCATACCGTCGGGTACAGGGATAAGAAACATGACGCCCATCACCACCAGTGGGGCCAATAATTTCCATATCTTATCTTTTGCTAAAGACATACGGGTTCTCCGAAAATTAATATTTCCAAATTTATCAAGTGCTTAAATTATTAAATCTGTGCTAAAAACCAGGTAAGGATCAGCAGGTCGGCGCTGCCGCCTGGACTGAGATTTCGTTCGATACACTCCCTGTCGAACTGCCGGAGATAATCGAGATCGGCGGGGGTTCGGATGCCCCCTTTTTGCAATAATGTTTGCGCCTGGCGCTGTAGCCAGCGCAGGCCCCCCTCGCCACCGCGCGATGCGACGTTGGTATCGCCGTTGATCGCCATCAGTAGCAATAAGGTATCGAGCAATGCCAGTTCAGGATCCAGCCCCTGATCCAGCAGAGTGAGGTAATGCGGGAGGGCGCGGTTGATAACCAGCGGGTAGCCCGCTTCGGCTTCACCGCGCGCACCGGTAAGACCAAGTTGCTGATATAACCGTTGGCCTGCCGTTAGTTGTGGATTATTGGTGCGCAGTTCGCGATCGGTTAGACCACGGCAGAAACTGGCTGCCGTCGCACAAACGGTTTTGGGCATTACCGGCTGGTTGAGCTGAAGCAAACGACCAATTGCCGCACACATCAGCCCTAAAGAAAAAATACTGCCTTTATGGGTGTTTACACCAGCGGTAGCGCGGAACATATCGCCTTCGCAGGCCATACCAATTGGGCGTAATCCGCTGAGTACCGATTCTGGTGCCATTTCTGCACTACAGGCACCAAATTCAATGAAACGTGGTAGCCAGCCCTGAATCGCCAGCGCGCTACGGTGGAAATCTTCCAGCGACATATCTTTGTGCGCACCGCAGTTAATGCGATCCACGAGACCGGGTTTCGGTGACAGATTGACTTCAGTCAGCATGGCGCGCCAGCCCAGCAGGGCGTAGTCATTGATTAATGACGTCGCAAGCTTTGTGGTTTTAGTTGACGTTGCAGGCATCGACATCGTTCAGCAGCGCCTCCATACGGTTGAGTAAATCGGTCAGTTGGTGGGTTTTCCCACGCGCACAAACTGCCGCACTTTGCTCGCACAACAGGCAGCGGCGAGGCGGCAGTGAATAATTGCGGCGGGAGAGAATTTCGCCTTCGGGCGTCAGGACATCGATATCCCACAAACGTCCAAGAGCATGACTATGTTCAAGCTCAATGGTGGCGAGCTTGAGGTCGCGAGCCGGTGCGGCAATGCTCAACATGCCCTCCGGCCCGCTGGCGGAAACCAGTGCAGCCTGCTCCTGAATTTGCCAGCCCTGTTTTGCGGCTAAAGCACGCAGGGCAGTCACGCCATGATTAAAAATCCGGCGTGTGACCTCGCTGTCTTTAATCGGCCCAGGCGCAACCACAGTAAAGGAGACCAGTGGAACAGGATGGCGCTTGAGCCAGGCGTGTTGCCGTGCTTGCCTTTCATCCCGGCTGATGAGCAACTCGGGAATCGAAACCGCATGGTGGCTGGCGAGTTCAGGGAGCAGGTGCATGGCTTATTCCTTCACCTGATGTACAACATCAATCACTGAGCCATCGCGGTAACGCACGACGGCAACGACGCGGTCGGTGAATTCAATCGGCTGTGGTTCACCGGTCAACAGACGCGCACGTTCGCGCAGCCACTCAATGGAAACCACTTTAATGCCCGCTTCCTGCAGACGTTCTGCCAGTTCAGGACGTGCCGGGTTAACAGCGATACCGTGGTCGGTAACCAGGATATCGACGCTGGAACCCGGGGTGATGCAGGTCAGCACGTTATCCACCAGAGTCGGAATACGACCGCGTACCAGCGGTGCGACGATGATGGAAAGGGCGGATGCAATCGCGGTATCGCAGTGACCGCCGGAAGCGCCACGCAGTACGCCGTCAGAGCCAGTCAGCACGTTGACGTTGAACTGGGTGTCAATTTCCAGCGCGCTCAGTACCACCACGTCGAGACGATCAACCGATGCACCTTTCGAACCCCAGTTGGCGTACTGGTTGGCGCTGATTTCGATATGATTCGGGTTACGAGCCAGCGATTGCGCAGCGTGGCTGTCAAAGCTCTGCACATCCAGCAGTTTGCGGATCAGCCCTTTTTCGTGCAGATCAACCATCGTTGCGGTAATGCCGCCGAGGGCGAAGTCGGCGCGAATATCGCGGCTACGCATTTTGTCTTCCAGAAAACGGGTTACCGCAAGCGAAGCGCCGCCGGTGCCTGTCTGCATGGAAAAACCTTCTTTGAAGTAGCCAGAGTTGACAATCACATCTGCTGCGCTGCGGGCAATCAGCAGTTCGCGCGGGTTAGTGGTCATACGGGTCGCGCCTGCGCCGATTTTTGCGGCATCGCCAACGCGATCAACTTTGACGATCAGATCAACCTGATCCTGTTCAATACTGGCCGGGTTATGCGGATAAGGCAGCAGTTCCTCGGTGAGCATGACTACTTGTTTCGCATTGTCGGCATCGACCATCGCATAGCCGAGGGAGCCGCAGCAGGCTTTACCGGTGTAACCGTTGGCATTACCGAATTCATCACAGGACGGGACGCCGAGAAAAGCAACGTCGATATTCAGTTCACCGCTCTGTACCAGATGTACACGACCGCCGTGAGAGTGGATTTGTACCGGTTCAGCCAGCAGGCCACGGGAGATTTCTTCCGCCAGTGGGCCGCGCAGACCAGAGGTATAAATGCGGGTGACCACACCCTGACGAATATGTTCTACCAGCGGTGCATGGCAGTCGCTCAAAGAGCTGGACGCCAGTGTCAGGTTTTTAAAGCCCATCTTCGCGATGACGTCCATCACCATATTGACGGTCAGGTCACCGCCACGGAAAGCGTGGTGGAAGGAGACGGTCATGCCGTCCTTTAAACCAGAACGACGAATAGCGTCTTCCAGGTTGGCGCACAGTTTGCGATCGCGCGCTTTTTCAGCCTGGTAGGTTTGCTTTGGCGAGTTCTGGAAAGCGGCAAGATCGCATTCAGCGCGACGATTCCAGGCCGCTACCCGTTCTTGTCGTTGAGATTGTTCAATTTTCTGCGTCATTTTGATTGCCTTATTCTTCGCGGATGCCGGAAAGTTCTGCGCGGGAGAGCACCAGACGGGCACGATCGATAACCGGACCGTCAACCATCTTGCCGTTCAGGGAAACCACACCGAGGCCTTCGCGAGCGGCGGCTTCAGCGGCTTCTACGACGCGGCGTGCGTGATCCACTTCTTTCTGGGTTGGTGCGTAGAGGTTGTGGAGCAGATCAATCTGACGCGGGTTGATCAGCGATTTGCCGTCAAAGCCCAGCTGTTTGATGTGTGCGGCTTCTTGCAGGAATCCGGCTTCGTTGTTGGCGTCGGAATAGACGGTATCGAACGCCTGGATACCGGCAGAGCGCGCGGCTTGCAAAATGGAGCAGCGAGCGAACAGCAGTTCCGTACCTTCCGGTGAGCGTTCAGTGCGCAGGTTACGCACGTAGTCTTCCGCGCCCAGCGCGATACCGATTAAACGTTCAGATGCGTGAGCGATTTCTACCGCGCGGGTAATACCCAGCGGAGATTCAATTGCCGCCAGCAAACCGGTGCTGCCCGGTTCGCGTCCACAGGCTTTTTCAATACGCAGGATCTCTTTTTCGATATCCAGCACATCCTGAGCGGTATCAGTTTTCGGCAGACGCACAACATCTGCACCGCCGCGAACGACAGCTTCCAGGTCGTTCACACCCCATTCGGAATCCAGCGCGTTTACACGCACAATGGTTTCAATGTCGCGATACAGAGGATGTTGCAGTGCGTGGTAGACCATGCGGCGAGCGGTGTCTTTTTCACGCAGCGCCACGGAGTCTTCGAGGTCAAACATCAAGGCATCAGCCGGGTAGATGAAAGAGTTGCTGACCATCGCGGCATTAGCGCCAGGCACAAACAACATGCTGCGGCGGGTGCGGGTTTTACGTTGTTGCAGCGAAGCGGAAATCATTGGCAATCCTCCCATGGCAGAGCCGGGATACCGCTGGCGCGCGCCAGCAGGGCTTCCAGTCGTGCACGTAAAATGCAATCCAGTGCGCCTTTGTCATCGACATTCAGCTGTACGCCGCGCACGTTATAGCGGGCGAGAACGTCCAGGATGGTGGTGCGAATCGCATCACCAAACTGTTTCTCAACGCTGCTGTTGATTTGCAGGTCGATATCCTGCGTATCGAGCGGGGCGATGCGTATCATCACATCCCCAGACTCAAGGGTGCCTGCAACGGCGGGCTGGTTTATTTTCATTTTTCACCTGTTTCTCATGCGGGGGTCTTTTGACGAGCTGCCGCGTCCTGACGGGAGTGTTCAAGCAGATTCTGCAAGTAATGCAGCGTGGCTGCCGGAACCAGCGGCGCGATAGCCGTGAGATCGTTTTTCACCAGCAGTTGGCGTACCCGGGAAGCGGATATCGGCATCTCCTGGTAACGCAGCCGCTCAATTTCAACCAGTTCAATGGGCGGTGCGGAGATAGTCGGTGTTTCCAGCCAGTAGCGCATATCCTGGTTGTACTGGGCGGTCACGCGGCAATAAGGTTCAGTACCGACAAAGCGATGGGTAACGCCCAATGCTGGAGCGAGGTACTGACGGAAAATCTTCAGATCAATTTCGGTGTAGCAATGGTTAATGACGCTCTGTTCTTTAATGAAGTAGCAGGGGAACGTGGCGCGGGAGATGATGTATTCGGAGCCGCGATGCACGGTCAGGCGCGGAATATCGGCGGTGCCTTTCAACACCAGATCCAGCCGGTCTTCATAGGGAAAGCGCGAAGAATCTTCTTTGACTAAAAACAGATGCAGCCAGTCACACTGTGCCGCTGCCTGTTGAATCAGATAACGGTGACCGTTAGTAAAGGGATTGGCGTTCATCACAATGCAGCCAATTTTGTTCCCTTCATGACGAAATTTTTTTAGTGACTCGGCATAGCGTTTCAGACGTGTGGCACTGTTTTCCATCAACACCATCACGCCTGGTACGCTGGTCAGCGTGTAAAAACCGCACTGGCGGAACAGCGCCTCGTATTCGATTTTGGTATAAATAAACAGATGCGTGCTGTGCCGTTCATAGGCGAGGTTTATCAGTTCGGTGGCTAATGTCAGCGCCAGTCCTTCACCGCGAACAGATTCGCTGATAGCGACGCACTTAATAATATTTCCGGCGATTCCACCGCAAGCGATAAGCTTTTCATTGCGGGTTACGGTAATAAATACTTCGACTGTTGTGTCAACGCTCAAATCATTGTCATGCAGAAATTGGGCAATTTCTGCCATTTTTTTATTTTCTGAACGTTTTACCCGGGTGAAAATATCATTGCCGAACATAATAAGTCATATCCTGAAGGTATGTGTTGTTATCAATTTGCAATGAATGTTAGTCAGTGTTGCAAACTGATAACCTTTTATTTTCAGTTGGGAGAAAGGGCAGCGAGCGAGGTATATCTGTTTCTCCTTTTGCCATACATCCTAAGGAGTATTGCGGCGTGAAATTTTGATTTATTTCACATAGAGTTAGTGGTTTTTTATTTATTTAATGGTTTTAAGTTTTTTAATTAATGTAATTGCGGATTGGTGCGTGGTTTTAAGTTATTTAATTGATTTAATGAATGAATTTTGCCACGATCATATTTGATTTTTATATATCGAGATTCAACATTTTAATTACATTCACCAAAAGACAGGGTTTACCCCGCAAGGAAAACAATGTTGCAGTTTAATGAGAATAAACAGTTTGCTTTTTTCGAACGACTGGCATTTCCGTTGCGTATCTTCCTGCTGATTCTGGTGTTCTCAATATTTGTCATCGCAGCACTGGCGCAATATTTTACGGCCAGTTTTGAGGACTATTTAACGCTTCATGTGCGCGATATGGCAATGAATCAGGCGAAAATTATTGCCTCCAATGACAGCATCATCACGGCGGTTAAAGCGCGTAATTACAAACGGCTGGCGACCATTGCCGATAAATTACAAAGAGATACTGATTTTGACTATGTGGTGATAGGTGACCGCAACTCGATCCGCCTTTACCATCCTAATCCCGAGAAAATTGGTTATCCTATGCAATTCACCAAACCCGGCGCGCTGGAGAAAGGGGAGAGCTACTTCATCACGGGTAAAGGGTCGATAGGTATGGCGATGCGTGCCAAAACACCGATCTTTGATGATGATGGCAAAGTCATCGGCGTGGTGTCGGTGGGTTATCTGGTCAGTAAAATCGATAGCTGGCGCGCCGAATTTTTATTACCAATGGCCGGCGTATTTGTCGTGCTACTGGGTATTCTGATGCTGTTGTCGTGGTTCTTAGCCGCACATATCCGCCGCCAGATGATGGGGATGGAACCGAAGCAAATTGCGCGGGTTGTTCGTCAGCAAGAGGCGCTGTTTAGTTCGGTTTATGAAGGGCTGATTGCAGTGGATCCGCACGGTGACATAACCGCCATCAACCGTAACGCAAGAAAAATGCTGGGGCTGAGTTCCCCTGGGCGGCAGTGGCTGGGCAAACCCATTGCAGAGGTGGTCAGACCCGCCGATTTCTTCACCGAGCAGATTGATGAAAAACGCCAGGATGTGGTGACAAATTTTAACGGCCTGAGCGTCATTGCTAATCGGGAGGCTATTCGTTCTGGTGACGATTTGCTGGGGGCAATTATCAGCTTTCGTAGTAAAGACGAAATTTCCACCCTCAATGCACAACTGACGCAAATTAAACAATATGTCGAAAGCCTGCGCACATTGCGTCATGAACATCTCAATTGGATGTCTACGCTCAATGGTCTGTTGCAGATGAAAGAGTATGATCGCGTGCTGGCGATGGTTCAGGGGGAGTCCCAGGCTCAGCAACAGCTTATTGACAGTCTGCGCGAAGCCTTTGCCGATCGCCAGGTGGCGGGGCTGTTGTTTGGTAAAGTACAGCGCGCCCGCGAACTGGGGCTAAAAATGACAATCGTCCCCGGCAGCCAGCTTTCTCAACTGCCGCCAGGGCTGGACAGCACTGAGTTTGCGGCGATTGTGGGTAACTTACTCGATAACGCTTTCGAAGCCAGTTTGCGCAGCGATGAAGGGAATAAGATAGTCGAGTTATATTTGAGTGATGAAGGCGATGATGTGGTGATAGAAGTCGCCGATCAGGGTTGCGGTGTCCCAGAGGCTCTGCGCGACAAAATATTTGAGCAGGGCGTCAGTACGCGTGCTGATGAACCCGGTGAGCATGGCATTGGGTTGTATCTTATTGCCAGCTATGTAACGCGCTGCGGTGGAGTTATCACTCTTGAAGAGAATGACCCCTGCGGTACTTTATTTTCAATCTATATTCCGAAAGTGAAACCTAATGACAGCTCCATTAACTCTATTGATCGTTGAGGACGAAACGCCGCTGGCAGAGATGCATGCGGAATATATTCGTCATATTCCCGGATTCAGTCAGATATTGCTGGCGGGAAACCTGGCGCAGGCCCGAATGATGATCGAGCGTTTTAAGCCGGGGCTTATCCTGCTGGATAACTATCTCCCTGACGGTAGAGGTATTAATTTACTGCATGAACTAGTGCAGGCGCATTATCCCGGTGACGTGGTGTTTACTACTGCTGCCAGCGATATGGAAACGGTATCTGAAGCAGTACGCTGTGGTGTGTTTGATTATCTGATCAAGCCAATTGCTTATGAGCGTCTGGGACAGACATTGACCCGTTTTCGCCAGCGTAAACATATGCTGGAAAGTATTGATAGTGCCAGTCAGAAGCAAATTGATGAGATGTTTAACGCTTATGCGCGTGGCGAACCGAAGGACGATCTTCCGACTGGTATTGATGCGTTGACACTTAACGCAGTGCGGAAACTTTTCAAAGAGCCAGGTGTGCAACATACGGCGGAGACGGTAGCGCAGGCATTGACCATCAGTCGCACTACCGCCAGACGTTATCTTGAATATTGCGCCAGCCGCCATCTTGTTATTGCTGAAATTGTTCACGGTAAAGTTGGCAGGCCGCAGCGCATTTACCACAGTGGCTGAAGAGAGTGCCGGAGGAAGCATACCTCCGGCAAGGAGAATTATTTACCTGTAACTGCGGCGGCTGTTCCGGGTACAATCAACTCTGTAGCCACGATGACAATCACCAGCCCAACAAGCACCGGCACCGAGGTGCGTTTAACCACTTCAAAAGGCGAAATTTTTGCCATCCCGGCAACCGCAACCACAACGCCAGAGACAGGCGAAATCGTGCGACCCAGGTTTGACGCCTGTAGCATTGGAATAGTCAGGTATGCCGGGTTAATGCCTGAAGAGTGCGCCAGTTTCGGGATCATCTCAACGAATGCATAGAATGGCGCATTGCCGGAACCCGTAGTCACCGCCGCCAGCATCGTCAGGATAACCAACACCAGCATGAGGATAATGCTCGCTGAACCAAACGAGGTAGCGATTGAGATCAGGCTCTGGATAAAACCGATGGTGCTAAGTCCCTGGGCAAATACCCCCGCAGCAACTAATAGCATTACCACGTTAGCGAAGGCATCAGCCATGCCGCGATAAGCCACTTCGAGGCCAGAAAAGACTTTTTGTGTATTAAAGCTGCGAATAAATTCCAGAACGGAGGCAATCAGCATACATATCACCAGAATGGTGATGATGTGCAATTGCGGACCCCATTTGCCGTCAAAAAATAGCACGCCAATGATCGGTGTGAACGGCAGAATGGCGTAAAACGCGGGGGCGGTGGTAGTGATTTCGCTGACATCTAACATTTCATGAGAGATGTGCTCTTTTTTATCCAGATAACGCTGCCAGAAAAAATGGGCTATCGCCATGCCGATAATTGCGGTAATTGAGATAGGCAGCGTCGTTTTGAAGGCGAAGTCAATTAACGGCATTTCGGAAGCCTGCGCCGCCAGCACCACATCACCAGAAGTTGGTGCGAGAATAATTGCCGCCGGTGAGGCGCAAATGGCAGCAGCCGCGCCGCGACTAATACCCACGTTCACCATGACCGGGAACAACGTTGCCATCAGTAAAACGCCCAGGCCCGTTGCGGAGGAAACTGCCAGTGACATCAGGCAGGCAACAAAATAGGCGGCAATCATCAGCAGGTAAGGGGAGTTTATGTACTGCAGCGGTTTTGACGCCAGCTTGACGACCATATCGTTCGCGCCGATATGGGTCATATAAGCGGCAAAACCACACAGCATCATGATCATCATGCCAAGGTCGCCACCGCGACTCATCAGCAATATTTTAATGTATTCAACGATATCCGTGGCACTATAGCCCGTTGAAGTCTGGCTGGCAGGTAAAACTTTGTGCCCCATAATGGCACTGATAATCAGCAATAACAGACCACCTGCAAATAATACCCCGGTGGCGGAATACCCTTTAATGATGTAGCGAGCTACACCCACAATAACCATAACTCCAATAAGGAGCTCAATGAATGTCAGCATAATTTTTCCTGTTCCAGACTCCAAGGTAAATAATAACAAATTCCTAAGACTAAAGAAAAAATATGCCGAATAAATGGGTGGCGAATGCTGATTAAAATCAAGAAAAGCTACCATTAATACATTGATGTTTTTGTTTTTTATACCTGAATAACAAAATGCGTTTTTATGATCGGTATTTATCAATGTGATTATGTATGCTAATTGATAAGTAATTGATGCAGTTTTGTTAATCGCTTGATGGGAGAACCTTTTCTTACTTAAAAAATGATTTTCTGTATACGCGTGATGAGAGTGTAGGAGATGTTTATTTGCTGACTTATTATTTCATCTAGTTAAAAAATAAGGTTTTTTTCTGTTGTAGATTGCGAACCGTGCTGGGATGAATTTTGTGATTAAGCAGCTATATGAAAGAAAAATACAACTTAAGTCTCCGGAATAATTTGATGATATTTTCTTGTATAACGCTATTAAATATTAAGTTTGTTCTTTAGATTGAAGTAATTAAGGTTTGTTTATTTTAGTTTAGCTATGCTGACAGTGGATTTCTGATAAATATTTTATGGCCACTAATGGGCGCAAGTAAATGTATTGCCGTAATTCCCCTTGTTTTTATTGAGCGAATCCGTGTTGACTAAGTTTCTGCTGGTACGGATCTATGGATTACTACATTTAGATAGAATCTCGGTAAAACCTGGCATTCACTTTTCGCTTATAACAAAGAAAAAACGATCGCTATAACGAAAAATCGTGGGGCAGCGGTTTGGGTCAGTTGCGTTGGGATGAGAAAAGTAACGGGTACGGTTTGTACGTAACGACGCGTGATAACGGGAACGACATACCTGTCCCGGTGTACTGCCATTGGTTTGTGTGGGCTATGAGCTGGCTACTTTTCAGATGACCTATATTCCTGGCACCTACAACAATGGCAATGTTTACTTTGCCTGGATGCGGTTTCAGTTTTAGACAAGTTATGTTTTTACAAAACCTTTAAAAATCATAGCGTAAGGCAAGTATCACCAAAAATAACGCGACTTTTATCACTTTTTAGCAAAGTTGCACTGGACAAAGCGTACCACAATTGGTGTACTGGTAACCGACACAGCATTTGTGTCTATTTTTCATGTAAAGGTAATTTTGATGTCTAAGATTAAAGGTAACGTTAAGTGGTTTAATGAGTCCAAAGGATTCGGTTTCATTACTCCGGAAGACGGCAGCAAAGATGTGTTCGTACACTTCTCTGCAATCCAGACTAATGGTTTTAAAACTCTTGCTGAAGGTCAGCGCGTAGAGTTCGAAATCACTAACGGTGCCAAAGGCCCTTCTGCTGCAAACGTAATCGCTCTGTAAGATACGTCAGCAAGAATTCAAAACCCGCTTAATCAGCGGGTTTTTTTTGGTCTTTAGTGTGCGGTTGATGCTGAAAACAACCAGAAAGCCAGTGCAGTCATGGCAAAAGAACCTAACAGGTTTACGAAGACGTTCAGTAATGCCCAACCAAAACGCCCTTCCTGCAACAAAAACACCACTTCGGCTGAAAATGTTGAGAAGGTTGTCAACCCGCCACAAAATCCGGTGGTGATTAATACTTTCCACACTGGATCAATGTTTGTCATCCGACTGAACCAGGCAAATCCCATACCTATGATGAATGCGCCGATCAGGTTTGCTGCCAATGTTCCCAAAGGAATCGCCTGATGCAGCGGGTTAAATCGCATACTTAACAGCCATCTCGCCACGCTTCCCGTACCACCGCCAATAAAAACTGCTAAAAGGAGTTGTAACACTGCAAAATCCTGCTATTTGATTTGTATGAGTGATAAGTGTAACGCCGAATAATCATCGTTGGCGAATTTTACGACTTTGGCAGGAGGTGGTAATGCTGGTTGCCGCAGGACAATTTGCTGTTACATCCGTGTGGGAAAAGAACGCTGAAATTTGCGCCTCGTTGATGGCGCAGGCGGCGGAAAACGACGTCTCGTTGTTTGTCCTGCCGGAAGCCTTGCTGGCGCGGGACGATCATGATCCGGATCTATCTGTTAAATCAGCGCAGCGGCTGGAAGGCCAATTTATCGGGCGTTTATTGCGGGAAAGTAAACGTAACATGATGACGACGATTCTGACGATTCATGTTCCCTCTACGCCGGGGCGAGCATGGAATATGCTGGTGGCTCTTCAGGCAGGAAAAATTGTCGCTCGTTATGCCAAATTGCATCTTTATGATGCGTTTTCCATTCAGGAGTCGCGTCATGTTGATGCAGGTAATGAAATAGCCCCGTTACTGGAGGTCGAAGGCATGAAGGTCGGTCTTATGACCTGCTATGACTTACGCTTTCCGGAGCTGGCGCTGGCACAGGCTATACAGGGAGCAGAAATCCTGGTCCTTCCGGCAGCCTGGGTTCGCGGACCGCTCAAAGAGCACCACTGGTCAACGTTGCTTGCTGCTCGTGCTCTGGATACCACCTGTTATATGGTGGCGGCAGGGGAGTGCGGGAACAAAAATATCGGGCAAAGCCGGATTATCGATCCCTTTGGCGTCACCATTGCGGCGGCGGCAGAAATGCCGGCCTTAATCATGGCGGAAGTGACACCTGAACGCGTGCGTCAGGTACGTGCACAACTCCCCGTCTTAAACAACCGACGGTTTGCGCCACCGCAATTATTATGATGTTTTTTTATTCGGCGCTTGATTCACCTTGTTACAGATTGCTATTGTGTGCGCGCGTCGAATGACCGTTAATATTCTCTGGTTTTTAAGGCGCGTTCTGTTGCCGGTTTTATGTCAAGAAGGTATCTATGGGTGAGATTAGTATTACCAAACTGCTGGTCGTTGCGGCACTGGTCGTTCTGCTGTTTGGGACTAAGAAGTTACGTACGCTGGGCGGAGACCTTGGAGCGGCTATCAAAGGATTCAAGAAAGCGATGAATGATGACGATGCTGCGGCGAAGAAAGGCGCAGACGTTGATCTTCAGGCTGAAAAGCTCTCTCATAAAGAGTGACGTGGCGAGCAGGACGCTCCCTCTATATCTTGTTCGATAAAAAAACCCGCTTCAGATAGCGGGTTTTTATCAGACAGATGTAAGTAATTATTACGGGATTACTTAACTTCCATCCCTTTCGCCTGCAAATCAGCGTGGTAGGAAGAACGGACAAACGGACCACATGCAGCATGGGTAAAGCCCATCGCCAGTGCCTCGGCTTTCATTTCGTCGAACTCATCCGGGCTAACGTAACGTTGAACTGGCAGGTGATGGCGGCTTGGCTGCAAATATTGCCCCAGCGTTAACATGGTCACACCATGACGACGCAGATCTCGCATCACTTCAATAATTTCTTCATTGGTTTCGCCCAGACCCACCATTAAACCCGATTTGGTCGGGATTTCCGGATGCGCTTCTTTAAAGCGTTCTAAAAGTTTCAGCGACCAGTTGTAATCCGCGCCTGGGCGTACCTGACGGTAAATACGCGGCACGTTTTCCAGGTTGTGGTTGAACACGTCTGGCGGCGTGGCGGTCAGAATATCCAGCGCGCGATCCATACGACCACGGAAATCCGGCACCAGAGTTTCAATTTTGATTTCCGGGCTTTTTTCCCGAATGGCAGTAATGCAATCCGCAAAGTGCTGGGCACCGCCATCGCGCAGGTCGTCACGGTCAACGGAGGTGATAACCACATAACGCAGTGCCATATCGGCAATGGTCTGCGCCAGTTTCACCGGCTCATTGGCATCCGGAGCTACCGGGCGACCGTGGGCAACGTCACAGAACGGACAACGGCGGGTACAAATAGCGCCGAGGATCATAAACGTTGCTGTACCGTGGTTGAAGCATTCTGCCAGGTTAGGGCAGGAGGCTTCCTCGCAGACAGAATGCAGGCCATTTTTGCGCATTGCGGCTTTGATGCCCTGGATACGTGTAGAGTCTGCAGGAAGCTTGATTTTCATCCATTCCGGCTTGCGCAGCAGGGCTTCGCGCTCTGTTGCCACGTTTTTAACCGGGATAAGGGCCATCTTATCGGCATCGCGGTATTTTACACCGCGTTCCATCACAATGGGTTTACTCATAGCGTGCGTGTTCCAGTTGCGAATTACGAAGGAAAGCGTTCAACTCAATAGATTGTTGTAATTATCAACTATTTTTGAATTAACGACTGGCAGTATATCATTGAAACGGTCCAGAAAGCAGCCAAAGCGGTCGCGAAAATGTAAAATTGTTGTTGGTTTGTGCCATTTTGTCGTTTATCTCTGTGATCTGGCTGTAACAATAATTTTTTCAAATGACGTTGTCGGTAACATCAATCACTCATGAAGTCTGAGCACGCTGGATGAATGTGTTGTAATAGACAGCAAAATCCATTTGCCCCTCATTTAATGCTGAAAAGAGCTATTTCTCCAGAGGCCTGCAACGGTTAAAGAGGACATAAATGTGGGCATGAGTAATGACCCAGTACAAGTTGGGTCATTTATGAGCGTCGTTAAGCAGATATATATTCTACGGCAGGATTATTTAGCAGGGCTAAAATATTTCTCAGCAAGCGTGGCGCAACATTGTCGGTTGTTGCATCAGGTCTCCATTGCGATATTTTAGCCATTTCCATTCCCGCATACCCACAAGGGTTAATGCGTAAAAATGGCGAAAGATCCATATTGACGTTTAATGCCAGGCCGTGGAATGAACAACCGCGACGAATACGTAAGCCGAGCGAGCAAATTTTCTTTTCCCCGACATAGACACCCGGAGCATCTGCACGAGGATGTGCATCAATATCCAGTTCAGCCAGGGTATTTACAACCGTTTGTTCGAGTAAGGTCACCAGCTCACGCACACCCAGTTTGCGGCGTTTAAGATTAAACAAAACGTACATTACCTGCTGACCTGGGCCGTGATAAGTCACCTGACCGCCACGGTCGCTCTGGATCACCGGAATATCACCCGGCATTAAAATATGCTCCGCTTTTCCTGCTTGTCCCTGCGTGAATACCGGATAGTGCTCGACCAGCCAGATCTCATCAAGGGTATTTTCATCGCGGGTATCGGTGAATTCATGCATAGCCTGGGAGATTGGCTCGTAAGGCTGAAGACCGAGCTGGCGGACAAGAATTTTATCCTGATACAAAACGGCATCTCCGTGGAGAATGAGTAAAAGTGGAGAAAAAGTATATCACAGAGGAGGGAGGGGAGTTACCCGACCAGGAGGCCGGGTAATGGTAAAGCGAGTTACAGAACCATGCGGACAATATCGATTTTGCCCAGTTCTTCATACAGTGTTTCAACCTGCTCGATATGAGTGGCGTTGATAGTGATAGATACCGAGTGGTAGTTGCCTTTGCTGCTTGGTTTTACCGTTGGGGTGTAGTCACCTGGCGCATGGCGCTGTACCACTTCAACCACCTGATCAACCAGCTCAGGTAACGCCTGCCCCATAACTTTGTAAGTAAAAGGAGTAGGGAATTCAAGCAGTTCGTTAAGTTTGGTTTTCATGTCAGCTCCGGCGTAACGTAATTAAATAGCAACTCCCGCCAGAAGGCGGGAGTTTTTACTGATGCTTAGTATATGGGGGCGGAAATCACACTTTCAAGTGTTCAATTTTTAACCAAACCAGTGATGGAACATTAATTTAATGTAATCAATGATTTTGCCGAAGAAGTTGCCTTCCGGGATTTCCTGCAACACCACCAGCGGACGTTGCTCAATGGTTTTACCGTCAAGCTGGAAGTTAATAGTACCAACGACCTGATTCTTTTGCAGCGGCGCATGAAGCTCACTGCTGTTCAGCACGTAGCTGGCTTTCAGGTCTTTCATGCGGCCACGTGGGATGGTCAGGTAAACGTCTTTATCAACACCTAACGAAGCGCGATCAGAATCACCAAACCAAACCGGTTCAGAGGCGAACTCTTTGCCTACTTTCAGCGGGTTAACGGTTTCGAAGAAACGGAAGCCCCAGGTCAGCAGTTTTTTACTTTCGGCTTCACGGCCTTTGAAAGTGCGTCCGCCCATGACTGCGGAGATCAGACGCATCTGACCTTCTGTCGCAGAAGCAACAAGGTTGTAACCTGCCTTGTCAGTATGACCGGTTTTGATACCGTCAACATTCAGGCTGTTATCCCACAGCAGGCCGTTACGGTTGAGCTGACGAATACCGTTAAAGGTGAACTCTTTCTCTTTATAGATAGAGTATTCATTTGGCACGTCACGAATCAGCGCCTGACCGATCAGCGCCATATCTCGTGCAGAGCTGTACTGACCGTCAGCGTCGAGACCGTGTACAGTCTGGAAATGGGTATTTTTCAGACCCAGCGCGTTAACGTAGCTGTTCATCAGGCCAACAAAAGCATCCTGACTACCGGCGGCAAAGTCTGCCATAGCAACACAAGCATCGTTACCGGATTGCAGGTTAATACCACGGATAAGCTGCGAAACTGGAACCTGCATACCCGGTTTGAGGAACATCAGCGAAGAACCTTTAAACACCGGGTTACCGGTAGCCCAGGCGTCGTTGCCGATGGTCACTAAATCAGTTTCTTTAAATTTACCGGCTTTCATTGCCTGGCCGATAACGTAGCTGGTCATCATTTTGGTCAGGCTGGCAGGATCGCGGCGGACATCTGCGTTCTGTTCGGCGAGCACTTTGCCGGAGTTATAGTCGATCAGGATGTAGGACTCCGCGTCGATCTGCGGTACACCCGGGATCATAGTTTTGATATTCAGGTCATCGGCATGTGCAGCAGAGATAAAGGCTGTGCAAAGAGCCGTGGTGAGCGCCAGGCGCTTCATGATACGAGCGGAAGAAATGGTATTCATGGTCTGAACTACGACATCCGTGATGGAATTAAAAAAAGTGCCCTACTATAGCAAATGCACTACCGACAGGCATCTGACTTTCCGCGTGACTTTGTTAACGTCATTTACAGAAATTGACACTTCAGTTGCCTGCTTTACGCTATTGCGCGGTGGTAATAAATGACTGTAATTGGGCTTCGGTTTGTAAACGTTGCTGCAAGGTACTGGCTTCGGCTTTGCTGGCAAATGGGCCAAGCTGGATCCGCCAGACTGCGCCGTTTTGGGTCACTCGACCGGGGACGCCGAACTTCTGTCCTAACTGCTGTTGATACTGTTGAGCGCGAGCCTGATCGCTAACAGCACCGACTTGCACCATAAAGTTACCGCTGGCATTTTGCGAAGCAGCTTGCGGTGTCACCATTGCAGGTGTTGTTGCAGGCGTTGAAGCCGGTGCTGTGACCACTGGCTGTGGTGTCGGCGTCGGTTCACTGCCTTCCAGTACACCAGGCGCTAAGGTGGTTGGTGCGCCGAGGAAACCGCTGCTGGTGACAGGCGCGCCGGTCGGATCTTCACTTTTCAGCGTCGAATTGCTGACCGGAAGAATATCACCCTGCGGGCCAGATACTGAATTTGTTCCCGCTCCGCCGCTTAAGTCGGGGGGCGCTGGCAGGGCATAAGTCTGTTTGGCGACAGTGGTACAAGCCATGCCTGGACCAGAAAGAGAACCATCCTGGGCGACGATAATCGGATCGATACGAACTTTGGTGTTGTTCGAGGTGTTAAGACGGTCGGCTGCCGCGCGGGAAAGTGAAATTACGCGATCGTTGCCGTAGGGACCACGATCGTTAATGCGCACCACAATCATCCGACCATTAGCCAGGTTCGTGATTCGCGCGTAGCTGGGGATCGGCAGAGTCGGATGTGCCGCTGTTAGCTGCATCGGATCGAACGCTTCACCTGAGGCCGTCAGATTGCTGCCCGGTTCGGCATCATAAATAGCCGCCAGGCCAGCCTGACTAAAGCGTGAGGGATCCTGCACGATTTTGTAGCTTTTGCCATCGCGTTGGTAATCCTGATTCGCTGTCGCGTTCAGTGGTTCGAAACGCGGTTCTGCCCCGCCAATCTCAACTATTGGGCCGTTACATACCGCAGGCTGCGGTATACTTACCGTCTGTTGCTGACCATCATCGCTTGTACATGCCGCGAGCATTCCTGCCGCGATGCAGATCACGAGCCACTGCTTACGCATTGCGCACCTCTTACACGCTTTTCGACAACATTTTCCTGTGGGTGTGGATTGACATTACAATCCCAAACCCAGCCATCAGCACAATTAGCGCCGATCCTCCATAACTGACCAGTGGGAGCGGAACCCCTACAACCGGCAGAATACCGCTTACCATACCAATATTTACGAAGACATAAACGAATAATATCAGCATTAAGCCGCCAGCCATGACGCGACCAAAAGTGGTTTGCGCTCTGGCGGCTATCCACAGCCCGCGCATAATCAGCAGAATATAGAGAGCGAGCAGAATCAAAATGCCCACTAATCCCAGCTCTTCCGCCAGTACTGCGAAGATAAAGTCGGTATGGCGTTCGGGCAGAAATTCAAGCTGTGACTGAGTGCCGTGCAGCCAGCCTTTGCCGCGTAATCCGCCGGAGCCAATAGCTATTTTAGACTGAATAATGTGATAGCCCGCGCCAAGAGGGTCTGATTCTGGGTCGAGGAGCATCATTACGCGCTGGCGCTGGTAATCATGCATCAGGAAGAACCACAGAATCGGAATGAACGCTGCTACCAGCACCACTGCAACGCCGATCAGGCGCCAGCTAAGGCCAGAGAGGAACAGTACGAACAGACCGGAAAGCGCAACGAGAATTGACGTCCCCAGGTCAGGCTGCGCTGCGACCAGCAGCGTGGGCATAAATATCAGCACCAGGGCGATGGCGGTATTTTTTAACGACGGAGGACAAACGTCGCGGTTGATAAAGCGTGCCACCATCAGCGGCACAGCTATTTTGGCAATTTCCGACGGCTGGAAACGAACGATACCGAGATCCAGCCAGCGTTGAGCACCTTTGGAGATGGCGCCAAAGGCATCTACTGCTACCAGCAAAATAATACAGATGATATAGAGATAGGGCGCCCAGCCCTCATAAACGCGCGGAGGGATTTGCGCCATTACCACCATAATGACCAGACCCATTGCGATCTGACCGATTTTACGCTCCATCATGCCGATATCCTGGCCGCTGGCACTCCAGATTACCAGAGCACTGTAGACCAGCAATGCCAGTAAAATCAGCAGCATCGTGGGATCAAGATGGACTTTATCCCAGAATGTTTTTTTATTCGGATTATCCGTCATGATTAATGGTCCTCCGCTGCGGTAACCGCTGGGTTTTCCGCAGGCAGATCGGTGTTGTTATCGCCCAGCATAATGTGGTCGAGGATCTGGCGCATCAGCGTACCGACCGCCGGACCCGCGCCGCCGTTCTCCAGAATCATGGCGACAGCCACTTGCGGATTGTTATACGGCGCAAAGGCGGTCATTAATTTGTGGTCACGCAGACGCTCAGCAATTTTGTGCGCATTATAGGTTTCGTTCGCTTTCAGACCGAATACCTGAGCCGTACCAGATTTCGCCGCAATTTTGTACGGTGCGCTGGCAAAGTATTTATGCGCCGTACCGTTAGGGCGGTTAGCAACCCCGTACATACCGTCTTTCGCCAGCTCCCAGTAACCGGAATGAATATCGCCAACTGGCGGTTCATGCGGTTGTACCCATGGCACCTGTTTGCCGTCTTCGGCGGTGCTCATCAGCAAATGCGGAACTTTCACGACACCGTCATTAATCAGGATCATCAGTGCCTTACTCATCTGGATTGGGGTCGCTGTCCAGTAACCCTGACCGATACCGACCGGAATGGTGTCACCCTGATACCACGGTTTTTTAAAGCGTTTCTGTTTCCATTCGCGGGTAGGCATGTTGCCGGAACGTTCTTCTGCCAGGTCGATACCGGTGTAATGGCCATAACCGAATTTCCCCATCCATTCGGAAAGACGATCGATCCCCATATCGTAGGCCACTTGATAGAAGAAGGTATCCGCAGATTCTTCCAGCGATCTTGTGACATTCAGGCGTCCGTGACCCCATTTTTTCCAGTCACGGTAACGTTTTTCCGAACCAGGCAGCTGCCACCAGCCTGGGTCAAACAGCGTAGTATTGCGCGTGATCACCCCAGCACTTAATGCTGATACTGCTACATAAGGTTTAACCGTAGACGCCGGTGGATAAACCCCCTGCGTGGCTCGGTTCACCAGCGGTGTGTTCGGGTCGTTCAGCAATGCGGAATAATCTTTGCTGGATATACCGTCAACAAACAAGTTTGGGTCATAGCTTGGCGTGGAAACCAGCGCCAGCACACCACCTGTGCGCGGATCGGTGACTACCACAGCCGCGCGGCTGCCTGCCAGTAGTGTTTCAATATACTGCTGGAGTTTGAGATCTATCGTCAGGTAAATATCGTGCCCGGCTTGTGGCGGTACTTCTTTTAACTGGCGGATGACGCGACCACGGTTGTTAACTTCAACCTCTTCATAACCGGTCTGACCGTGCAACACATCTTCATAGTAACGCTCAATGCCTAGCTTACCGATATCATGCGTTGCCGCATAATTGGCTAGTTTGCCGTCATTATTCAGGCGTTCGACATCTTTATCGTTGATTTTCGACACATAGCCGATGACGTGGGTCAGCGCCGAACCGTAAGGATAGTAACGGCGTTTATAGCCTTTAACTTCGACACCCGGAAAACGGTACTGATTGACGGCAAAGCGAGCTACTTGTACTTCGGTCAGGTTAGTTTTCACTGGAATCGAGGTGAAACGGTGTGAACGTGCGCGCTCTTTTCTGAATGCAGCGATATCATCATCGGTCAGATCGACCACGCTGCGCAAAGCGTCCAGCGTTTGCTGCACGTTATCGACTTTCTCCGGCATCATCTCTACCTGATAGATAGTGCGGTTGAGTGCCAGAGGGATGCCGTTACGATCGTAGATAATGCCGCGACTGGGGGCGATAGGCACCAGTTTGATGCGGTTTTCATTAGAACGGGTCTGATAATCGGTAAAACGAACAATTTGCAGATTATACAGGTTGGCGATAAGCACGCCGGTCAGCAGCAAAATTCCCAAAAAGGCGACCAGTGCCCGGCGCACAAACAGTGCGGACTCTGCCGTATAGTCGCGAAAAGAGTTCTGTAGTTTCATCCGCTGCGTTTTCTACTCAAAGCTTTCTTATCACTCACGGTGATAAGGATGGTTGGTGGTAATGCTCCACGCCCGGTACAGACTCTCTGCGACCAGTACGCGAACCAGCGGATGGGGGAGGGTCAGCGCGGAAAGCGACCAGCTTTGTTCTGCCGCTGCTTTACAGGCAGGTGATAACCCTTCAGGCCCGCCAATAAGCAGGCTGACGTCGCGGCCATCAAGCTTCCATCGTTCCAGTTCAGCGGCTAACTGCGGTGTGTCCCAGGGCTTGCCTGGAATGTCGAGGGTGACAATGCGGTTTTTGCCTGCGGCTGCCAGCATCTGCTCACCCTCTTTGTCGAGTATGCGCTTGATGTCCGCGTTCTTGCCGCGTTTCCCGGCCGGAATTTCAATCAGCTCAAAAGGCATATCTTTCGGAAAACGACGCAGGTACTCGGTAAAACCGGTTTGTACCCAGTCCGGCATTTTCGTTCCCACGGCCACAAGTTGCAGCTTCACACATTAACTCCAGAGTTTTTCCAGTTCATACAGGCGACGGCTCTCTTCCTGCATGACATGGACAATAACTTCGCCCAAATCAACGACAATCCAGTCGGCGCTGTTTTCACCTTCTACGCCGAGCGGCAATAGACCAGCAGCACGAGACTCCTGCACAACGTGGTCAGCAATGGACATAACATGACGGCTGGACGTACCCGTACAGATGATCATGCAGTCGGTGATGCTGGATTTGCCCTGAACGTCTAAGGCGATGATGTCCTGACCTTTGAGGTCATCAATTTTGTCGATAACAAAATCCTGGAGTGCTTTACCCTGCAAGTTTTCCCCCTGGGTGAATTAAAAAGATAAAAAACGGTCTGCCAGTATACCTGAACCAGAGGCGATTTCGGGACAATTGTCGCCGAATCGGCTTTCGAAAGTGGGCTATCATCCCACCCTGCGCCGCAGATTGCATCGCCATTTTTGTAAAACAATTTCTACAAAGTCGTGTTTAGCGGAAAAAGTCCGGCTGCGGAGAATATCAGCCTGTCCGGGGCTGTCAATGGGCGCTGCACCTTACATGCAAAAAAACAGAAAAGTCATGCATCCCTGTGCCATATAGCACGGCTATTGAGGACACGTAGAGTTGCGAATGCGTCATTGATTTCAATGGCGCTCCAGCAGCCCTGGTCTACACGAAAATGCCACATCGCCCCGGCTGGCATACCAAGTAAGCGTGCAATTAACAGACTCAACACGCCCTGATGGCTGATGACTAATATATTTTTGTGGTGCTGATATTCAACAAATCCGGCAATAAACCTTTCTACCCGTTGCGAAAACGCCTGAAAACCTTCGCCGTTAGTTGGGACGGCATACTGCCAGTCATTGCACCATGCGCTATAGTTTTCGGCATCTTCTTGCATCAAATCGCGATGATGCCGCATCTCCCAGTCACCAAAAAACATTTCATTAAGCTCAGGGACGGTTTGTACAGGGAGCTGGCGGTCACTGAGAACCAGCCGCGCGGTATGCTGCGCGCGTTCCAGCTCACTACATAAAACCATATCGAAGGGAACATCACGCAACAGGGTATTCAGGCTTTGAGCTTGCTCGATACCGCGTGCAGTCAGTGGCGTCGGCGCATGACCGCTGTACAATCCATCGACATTTGCCTGCGTTTCGCCGTGACGAATTAACCACAGTCGCATCATTCCCTCCGTGATGACAGGTATCAGCGATACAAGCCTTGTTGGTTAATGTAGGTCAATACCGATTCCGGTAACAAATCTTCACATGATTCGCCGTTTTGCAAGCGTTCGCGGATGATGGTCGCCGAGATGTTAAACCACGGCGTTTCAGCGAGGTAAATTTTACCGGCAGACTGAAGGTGCAGATCTTCTGGATTATGCGTCAAATGATCTTCCAGCCACTGCTGGTATTGTGGTTGCGCCATTTCAAGCGGGTAACCGGGACGCCGACAGACAATTAAATGCGCATTGTCGAGAATTGTTTCGTATTCGTACCAGGTGGGAAAAGTCAGCAGTGAATCCTGACCAATAATAAACGCCAGTGGCACATCGTCACCTTGTTCCTGTCGCCACTCTTTGAGTGTTTGCGCAGTGTAAGAGGGGGCATTGCGCTTTAACTCACGTTCATCAAGGGTAAACAGTGGTTTGTCGGCAATAGCCAGTTCAAGCATGTGTTTTCGCTGCGCGCTGTTTGCTTCCGGCTGTGGACGATGCGGAGGAACATTGTTAGGGATAATAGTCACTCGCGTCAGACCAATCAGATTCGCCAGCGTTTCCACGGGTTTAAGATGACCATAGTGCACCGGATCGAAGGTGCCACCAAACAGAGCCTGTAAAGATTTCATATCAACCATCGATAAATACGTCTGCCAGTGGTTTATGGCACAACAGAAGAGATAATCCCTCCAGATCTGCCCACACCGACTGGCCGTAATCTTGTTTGAGGGTGAGTTCCGTTCGTGTGAGAAGTTGCACGGCCTGACGTAACTGCGGCTGGCTTAAGCGATTTAATGCCTCGCCCATCATGCCCCGCCGGTTCTGCCAAACGCGATGCTTATCAAACAACGCGCGTAACGGCATATGGGCAGACTGACGTTTCAAATTAACCAGTAACAACAGTTCACGTTGTAATGTGCGCAACAAAATAACCGGCTCGCTGCCTTCCAGACGCAGTTGCTGAAGAATGTGCAATGCGCGCTTGCTTTTGCCCATCAACAAAGCATCGACCCAATGAAAAGGGGTGAAATGCGCGGCATCATTCACTGCCTGCTCAACGCGCGGTAATGTCAGTTTGCCGTCCGGCCAGAGAAGCGATAAACGCTCCAGCGCCTGTGCCAGCGCCAGCAGGTTACCTTCATAACAATAGCAGAGCATCTGATTTGCAGCGTCATCCAGTTCTAAGTTGAGCTGTTTTGCACGCGCAGCAACCCAGCGAGGAAGCTGAGCCTGCTCCGGTGTCTGACAGGTTACCTGCACGCTTCGATTAGCAAGAGCAGTAAACCAGGCAGCATTTTCCTGCGCTTTGCTTAATTTATTGCCGCGCACGATCAGCAGCAAATCGTCATGCAGCAGTCCGGTCAGTGTCAGAAGTTGGTCATTGATCGCCGCATTTGGTCCGTTTTCTGGTAACAGCAGCAATAGCGTTTGTCGACTGGCGAACAGGCTCATGGCCTGGCATAGCGAAAATATCGCATTCCAGTCGGTGTTGGGATCAATGGAAAAAGTGTGGTGTTCTGCAAATCCTTGTGCTGCAGCTACCTGACGAACAGCGTCCTGGCTTTCCTGCAACAACAGAGGATCGTTACCAAGCAAAAGATACGCCGCGCGCAGCCCTTCATTGAGCTGCGCGCGGAGTTGTTCCGGGTACAACCGAATCATCAGTTACCCAGCGTAGTAGAGACGCGTGCAGGCGTTGCTGCAGTATCCGTTGTTTTCGACGTATCTTCGTCGGAACGGATATCCGCAGCGCGGATGCTTGGCAGCTTACGTATCAGCTGTTCGGCAGCACGGTCGTACATCTCTTGAATGATCATGCTTTGCTCATTATCTTTCGCTAACGCCATTTGCGGGTTATCGAAGAACGAACGGAAGACTTTGGCGCTAATCGGGTAGATGTCACGGCCAGGGATCAATACTGACGCGCTGACAGTCATCACCATTTGATATTCAGCGGTTTGACCATTACGGAAAACTGAAGCGGTATCCTGGGAGATTGATACAGCACCCAAACGCAGGGATGGAACATCCTTACGCGTGGTTTCTTTATCAAGCAACTCAACACCGTTCAGACGCAACTGATTACGCACCGCACGGCTTAACGGCCCGTTCGGGTCGCCAGAGTCCAGGATCATGACCTTCATAGTGGAAGGAACCTGCGTGGTATCACGCAGATGCCAGCCACACCCGGCGGTGATTAACACCGCCAGAGATAACAACAATGTTGCCAGATATCGCACGCTTCCTCCCGCGCTTAGCCAACGACCAGATTGAGGAGTTTACCCGGTACGTAAATCACTTTACGCACGGTAACGCCATCAAGATATTTTGCTACCAGATGTTCCTGGCCAGCACGTTCGCGAACCTGTTCTTCCGTTGCATCTACCGGAACGGTGATTTTGGCACGGACTTTACCGTTAACCTGCACCACCACCAGAGTGGAATCTTCCACCATCGCTTTCTCGTCTGCAACCGGCCACGGCGCGTTGTCGATATCACCTTCACCTTTCAGTTCCTGCCACAGCGTGAAGCAGATGTGCGGCGTGAACGGGTTAAGCATACGAACAACGGCCAGCAGGGCTTCCTGCATCAGCGCGCGATCCTGCTCACCATCGGTCGGTGCTTTTGCCAGTTTATTCATCAGCTCCATTATCGCCGCAATTGCAGTGTTAAAGGTCTGACGACGACCGATATCATCGGTCACTTTAGCGATAGTTTTATGAACATCACGACGCAGAGCTTTCTGATCTTCAGTCAGTGCGTCAACGTTCAGCGCCGCAACATCACCTTTCGCAGTGTGCTCGTACACCAGTTTCCAGACACGTTTCAGGAAGCGGTTAGCCCCTTCAACGCCGGACTCCTGCCATTCGAGAGTCATATCCGCCGGAGAAGCGAACATCATAAACAGACGAACGGTGTCCGCGCCGTAACGTTCAACCATCACCTGCGGGTCGATACCGTTGTTCTTCGACTTGGACATTTTGCTCATGCCGGTATACACCAGTTCATGGCCTGCCGCGTCTTTCGCTTTCACGATACGGCCTTTCTCGTCGCGCTCAACGATAGCATCAACCGGGGAAACCCAGTTACGTTCGCCGTTTTCGCCTACATAGTAGAAGGCATCTGCCAGCACCATACCCTGACACAGCAGCTGTTTCGCTGGCTCGTCAGAGTTCACCATGCCTGCATCACGCATCAGTTTGTGGAAGAAGCGGAAGTAGAGCAGGTGCATGATGGCGTGTTCGATACCACCAATGTAGATATCTACCGGCAGCCAGTAGTTAGCTGCTTTGGAATCCAGCATACCCTCTTTGTACTCCGGGCAAGTGTAGCGCGCATAGTACCAGGAGGACTCCATAAAGGTGTCGAAAGTATCGGTTTCACGCAGTGCCGGCATACCGTTAACGGTGGTTTTCGCCCACTCAGGATCTGCTTTGATCGGGCTGGTAATACCATCCATTACCACATCTTCCGGCAGGATCACCGGCAACTGGTCGTCCGGAGTAGGCATCACAGTGCCGTCCTCCAGCGTCACCATCGGAATCGGTGCGCCCCAGTAACGCTGACGGGAAACACCCCAGTCGCGCAGGCGATAGTTTACTTTACGCTCGCCAACGCCCATTGCCGTCAATTTGTCGGCAATGGCGTTAAAGGCCGCTTCATGGTCAAGACCGTTGAACTCACCAGAGTTGAACAGCACGCCTTTTTCAGTCAGGGCTTGCTGAGAAAGATCTGGCTCAGAGCCGTCAGCAGCCAGGATCACCGGTTTGATGTTCAGGCCGTATTTAGAGGCAAACTCGTAGTCGCGCTGGTCGTGACCCGGAACCGCCATGACTGCGCCAGTGCCGTACTCCATCAATACGAAGTTTGCTGCCCAAACCGGAATTTCTTCGCCCGTTAATGGGTGAACCGCTTTAAAGCCGGTATCGACACCTTTTTTCTCCATTGTCGCCATTTCAGCTTCGGCAACTTTGGTGTTACGGCATTCGTCGATAAAGGACGCCAGTTCAGGATTATTTTCTGCCGCTTTCTGTGCCAGCGGATGACCCGCCGCTACCGCCAGATAAGTACAACCCATAAAGGTGTCCGGGCGGGTAGTGTAAACGGTCAGCGTGTTGTCATAGTCGTTAACGTTGAAGGTGATTTCCACGCCTTCGGAACGACCGATCCAGTTACGCTGCATGGTTTTAACGGTGTCTGGCCAGTGATCCAGTTTATCCAGATCGTTGAGCAGTTCGTCAGCGTAAGCGGTGATTTTGATAAACCACTGCGGGATCTCTTTACGTTCAACTTTGGTATCGCAGCGCCAGCAGCAGCCGTCGATAACCTGTTCGTTCGCCAGTACGGTCTGGTCGTTCGGACACCAGTTGACCGCAGAAGTCTTCTTATATACCAGGCCTTTTTTATACAGCTCGGTGAAGAATTTCTGTTCCCAACGGTAGTATTCCGGCGTACAGGTTGCCAGCTCGCGGCTCCAGTCATAACCAAAGCCCAGCATTTTGAGCTGGTTTTTCATATACGCGATGTTGTCATACGTCCACGGTGCTGGCGCGGTGTTGTTTTTCACTGCTGCGCCTTCCGCAGGCAGACCAAACGCGTCCCAGCCGATCGGCTGCAGGACGTTTTTGCCCAGCATACGCTGGTAGCGGGCGATCACGTCACCGATGGTGTAGTTACGTACGTGGCCCATGTGTAGTCGACCAGAAGGATAGGGAAGCATAGACAGGCAGTAATACTTCTCTTTGCTCTCGTCTTCGGTTACTTCAAATGTGCGCTTCTCATCCCAGTGAAGCTGTACTTTGGATTCTATCTCTTCCGGGCGGTATTGCTCTTGCATGGCAGCCAGTGGTCCTGTTTTCAATACGGCTACAAATGTAGCGTTGAGGTGGTTTTTCAGATCCGCATAGCATAGCCCAAACGTCCGCGTCAAAACAGCCTTTCGCGCACTCGACGTTGAAATGATGCCCGGATTATTCATACATTAATTTACAGAGTTTGTGGGCGTATTAGCAAAGCAAGGAACAAAGAACGTCTATTATTATAGTCAGTTAACGACCCGGGAGATGAAACGATGAACAAGGTTGCTCAATATTACCGTGAACTGGTCGCGTCACTGAGCGAACGCCTGCGTAATGGCGAACGTGATATCGACGCACTGGTGGAACAGGCGCGGGAGCGCGTAATAAAAACAGGGGAGTTAACGCGAACCGAGGTCGATGAGTTGACGCGAGCTGTCAGACGTGACCTGGAAGAGTTCGCCATGAGCTATGAAGAGAGCCTGAAAGAAGAATCTGACAGCGTCTTTATGCGGGTGATAAAAGAAAGCTTGTGGCAGGAGCTGGCAGACATCACCGATAAAACGCAGCTTGAATGGCGCGAAGTTTTCCAGGATCTCAACCATCACGGGGTTTATCACAGCGGAGAAGTGGTAGGGCTGGGGAATCTGGTCTGCGAGAAATGTCACTTCCATTTCCCGATCTACACGCCGGAAGTCCTAACGCTATGCCCGAAATGTGGTCATGACCAGTTCCAGAGACGCCCGTTCGAGCCGTAATGGTAGTGCCGGATGACGTGATACCATCCGGCGAGTTATTAAGCGTAAAATTTAAGCCGTTCAGCCAGTAAATCAACAAAGCCCTGACGATCAACATCGACCATTACAGTGGCATTCGGTTTATTGCCAGTCAGATAATAATAATCAACCACCGTCATACCCTGGGTATATTTCCCCTGTGTTTCCACGCCGACCCAGCGTTCAACGGTGGTGAACAGTTCAGGTTTCAGTAGCCAGGCGATGGTGCATGGGTCATGCAGTGGTGCGCCGACAAAGCCCCATTTTTCGTCTTTATGATATTCGAGGAAGAAATCCAGCAGTTCGGCAACAATGGTTGAAACAGGGTTGCCAATCGCGCGGAAACGCTCGGTGTCCTCAACGTGGATTTGTGCTTTGTGAGTAACATCCAGACCGGCCATCACCACCGGGATCCCTGACTGGAAGACAATTTCTGCCGCTTCCGGGTCAACGTAAATATTAAATTCAGCCGCAGGCGTCCAGTTACCGAGTCCCATTGCACCGCCCATAATCACGATACGGGCGATTTTACTATGCAGTTCCGGATGGCTATTGAGCAGCAAGGCGACGTTAGTTTGCGGTCCGGTAGAGACAATGGTGACGGGTTCAGCACTTTCGTGCAGCGTTTTCGCCATCAGCTCCACCGCCGTGCAATTTTGCGGCGCAAATGCGGGTTCCGGTAATGCCGGACCGTCCAGTCCACTTTCGCCGTGCACGTTGTCGGCGATAATCAACTCACGCATTAACGGTTTCACCGCGCCGCCTGCTACCGGAATATCGGTGCGATTAAGCAAGGTCAGCATACGCAGAACATTGCGTAAGGTTTTTTCTGGTGTCTGGTTTCCGGCGGAAGAAGTAATCGCTTTAACATCAAGCTCAGGTGAGGCGAGGGCGAGAACTATTGCGATAGCGTCATCATGACCTGGGTCGCAATCTAACAGAATTGGCAGTGCCATTGTTGCTCCTTGTTGTGTGCTTCTTTGCGACAAGGGTAACGCCAGGATGTAACAGATACGAGGGGCGAAACGATAAAGCGTGAGATGGCGCGCACTTGGCTATGCGCGCCAGAGTGATTAATGCAGGATTTTCGCGAGGAAGTCTTTTGCGCGGTCCGATTTCGGATCATCGAAGAAAGCGTCTTTCGGCGAGTCTTCGACAATCTTTCCCTCGTCCATAAAGATCACCCGATTCGCCACTTTGCGGGCAAAGCCCATTTCATGGGTCACCACCATCATGGTCATTCCTTCGTTCGCCAGTTCCACCATTACGTCCAGCACTTCGTTGATCATCTCCGGATCCAGCGCCGATGTCGGTTCGTCGAACAGCATCGCAATAGGATCCATACACAGCGCGCGAGCGATCGCCACACGCTGCTGCTGACCACCAGAAAGCTGTGCCGGAAATTTATTGGCATGTGCGGAAAGTCCCACGCGCTCCAGCAGCTTGAGTGCTTTTTCACGAGCTGGTGCTTTATCGCGTTTAAGCACTTTCACCTGCGCCAGCGTCAGATTTTCGATAATCGACAGGTGAGGGAACAGCTCGAAGTGCTGGAACACCATGCCGACGCGGGAACGCAGCTTCGCCAGGTCGGTTTTTTTATCGTTAACCACGATGCCATCGACGGTGATTTCACCTTGCTGCACCGGTTCGAGGCCGTTGACGGTTTTAATCAGCGTTGATTTGCCGGAACCAGACGGGCCGCAAACCACCACAACTTCGCCTTTTTTCACTTCGGTTGAGCAGTCGGTCAGCACCTGAAAGTGACCATACCATTTTGAAACATTTTTCAGGGAAATCATTATGCTGTCCTTCTTTTCAAGTAGCTGACCAACAACGATGCGCTAAGGCTAATAACGAAATAAACAAATCCGGCAAACAGGATCATCTCAACCTGCGTACCATCACGTTCACCAATGGTTGAGGCGGTACGGAAGAAATCGGCCAGAGATAACACATACACCAGCGAGGTATCCTGAAACAGTACGATGCCCTGAGTGAGCAGTAGCGGCACCATTGCACGGAATGCCTGCGGCAGAATAATCAGTTTCATCGACTGCCAGTGGGTCATGCCGAGTGCCAGCGCGGCGCTCGACTGCCCACGGGAGATACTTTGAATACCGGCGCGGATAATCTCGGAATAGTAGGCCGCTTCAAACATCGAAAACGCCACCATGGCAGAAATTAAGCGGATATCTGTTTTTGGTGATAATCCCAGCACGTTTTGCAGAAAACCCGGCACGATCAGGTAAAACCATAGCAGAACCATTACTAATGGGATTGAACGGAACACGTTAACGTAGGCTTTGGCAAACCACGCCACGGGCGCAAAGCTGGACAGGCGCATCACCGCCAGCATGGTGCCCCATAAAATACCAATCACGACTGCCGTGATGGTAATTTTCAGGGTGATCACCAGCCCGTCCAGCAGATACGGCAGGGAAGGAACTATGGAACTCCAGTCAAACTCGTACATTACTTGCCTCCCATGTTGCCGGGCAGGCGAACTTTACGTTCAACCAGCGTCATCACCAGCATGATAACCGCGTTAATCAATACATACGCCAGCGTAATGGCGGTAAACGATTCCCAGGCGTGGGCGGAGTAATCGAGCAATTTACCGGCCTGCGCCGCCATATCCACCAGCCCGATGGTCGAGGCGATGGCGGAGTTTTTCACCAGGTTCATCATCTCGGACGTCATCGGCGGGACGATAACGCGATAAGCGTTAGGCAACAGCACGTAGCGATAAGCCTGTGGTAGCGTCAACCCCATCGCCAGCGCGGCATTTTTTTGCCCACGTGGCAGCGACTGGATCGCGGCGCGCACCTGTTCGCAAACACGAGCGGCGGTAAACAGCCCCAGACAGAGCATGGATGAAAGGAAAAACTGAATATTGGGATCCAGCTCGGCCTTAAACCACATGCCGATCTTCTCCGGCAGTAGCTCCGGGATCACCAGATACCAGGTAAAGAACTGCACAATTAGTGGCACGTTGCGGAACAGTTCGACATACAACGTACCCAGACCGGAGAGAAAACGGTTAGGAACGGTACGCAAAATGCCGAATAACGAGCCGACGAGGAAAGCGATAATCCAGGCGCAGATCGACAAAGCGATCGTCACCTGAAAGCCGCTCCAGATCCAGCCAAGATAGGTGGTGTTGCCGAACGGGGCTTGTTGTAAAAAAATACCCCAGTTCCAGTCTATAGACATAAATCTACTCCAGAAAAAAGAGGGTAGCAGCGTTAACTGCTACCCTCGAAGATTGTTACCCAGCGTATTGCGGTTTTCAGGCTCGATGGGGAACGACCATCAGGCGTATAGTCTGTCCGTGCTACGTAACAATCGAGAGGGCTGGAATTTCCGCCCCTGGTTCTTGTAATTAGTTCAGTGCCTTGTCATTCGGTTCTTTGAACAGTGCTTTCATTTCGTCTGACAGTTCGAAATTCATGTTCAGGTTTTTTGGCGGAATTGGATTTTTGAACCACTTATCAAACCATTTTTCCGCTTCACCGGAGGTCTGCACCTGAGCGATGGTGTCATCCATCAGCTTTTTGAACTGCGGATCATCTTTACGCAACATGCAACCGTAAGCTTCCTGAGACTGCGGCTTGCCGACGATTTCCCAGTTGTCTGGTTTCTTCGCTTTCGCACGCTCACCGGCCAGCAGGGCATCATCCATCATAAAGGCAACGGCGCGACCACTTTCCAGGGTGCGGAAGGAGTCACCGTGATCTTTGGCGCTGATGATGCGCATATTCATTTTTTGCTCTTCATTCAGTTTGTTGAGCAAAACTTCAGAGGTGGTGCCGGAAGTGACGACTACGGCTTTATCTTTCAGATCGGCAAAATCTTTAACATCGCCACCTTTTTTGGTCAGCAGGCGCGTACCGACCACGAAAATGGTGTCAGAGAAAGCCGCCTGTTTCTGGCGTTCGAGGTTGTTGGTGGTAGAACCACATTCAAAATCGAAAGTGCCGTTTTGCAGCAGCGGAATACGGTTTTGTGAGGTGATCGGAATCAGTTTCACCTGCAAGTCCGGTTTGTTGAGTTTCTTTTTCACTGCTTCAACAATGGCGTTGGAGTAATCCTGCGAGTAACCCACCACTTTTTGCTGATTGTCGTAATAAGAGAAAGGTACTGAAGATTCACGGTGACCGACGACAATCACGCCGTTTTTGGCGATTTTGTCCAGCGTACTGCCCGCTGCCGGGGCAGCGTCTTCTGCCTGTGCCAGTCCAGCAGAAAGCGCCAGGGCCAGGATTGCTGTGGCAGGTTTACGTAATTGCATATCCAACTCCTTTATCTCCTGCGTTAAGAACGCATGGATACCCGTTGTGAGTGTTTGTGTTGTTATCATCTGCAACTTTATTGTGCAGTGTTGTGCTTGTTAGGTAACATTTAGTTTGGCTAAATGTAAAGATATTGCTGTTTTATTGTTTGTTTTTGCGAGATGTACCGCACCATTCCGAAGCAAAATTCTTAAAATGCACCTTTTTGGTGCTATTGCTGTATTGCTGTGGTGCAACCGGGTTGCGCTAATGCCGGTTCAGGGTTTGCCTTGTATAACAAAGCAATAGATGTGCCAAAGTTGGATAGGGGAATTTTGTTATCCGGATAACGCACTGATGCCGCATCCGGCGAGCGTGCCGAAATACGGGATGTATTCCGGCACGATAAGAAGGGGTTATTTACGTCGCTGACGCAGGCTCATCAACACAGCGGCAAAACCAAACAGTGCCGTCAGCACCCACAGCGGCCAGTTGCCGGTACGTGCGTAAGGTGTGAGTCCGGTGGTCGGCGTCACGTGAGTGGTTAACACCTCGCGGGTGAACTGCGGGATCATCGCCTGAATCTCACCCTGCGGGCCAATCACCGCTGTAATGCCGTTGTTGGTGCTGCGCAACAGTGGGCGCGCCAGCTCCAGCGCACGCATTCGCGCCATCTGGAAGTGCTGCCACGGGCCAATAGACTTGCCGAACCACGCATCGTTGGAGATAGTCAGCAGATAGTCGGTATCCGGGCGGAAGTTATCGCGCACTTGCTCGCCGAGAATGATCTCGTAGCAAATAGCCGCAGTCAGCTCAATACCATTTACCGACAGCGGCGGCTGGATATATGGTCCACGGCTGAATGAGGACATCGGCAGATCAAAGAACGGCGCTAACGGACGCAGAATCGACTCCAGCGGGACAAACTCGCCAAATGGCACCAGATGGTTTTTGTTATAGCGATCGGCTGATTCGTAGCTGTATGGTGCACCTTTACCCAGCGTGATGATGGTGTTGTAGGTATCGTAGCGGTTCTGTTTATTGAGACGCGCGTCAACAATCCCGGTTACCAGCGAGCTACCTTTATCGCGCAACTCACCGTCCAGTGCTTTGAGGAACGGTTGCTGATTAATTTCCAGATCGGTTATCGCCGACTCCGGCCAGATAATCAACGATGATTTGCCCATCAGCGGTGCCGTTGCGTTGTAGTAAATCTTCAGCGTATTAAGAAGCTGGCCTTCGTCCCATTTCAGCGATTGCGGAATATCGCCCTGAACCATCGAAACCTGAATGGTTTTCTCCGGTTGCGGGGTAAACCACAGGATGTAACGCAGCGGGAAGGGAAGTGCGAACAGCACGACGGCCACCACCAGCGGACGCCAGTTGCGTTTGACCAACGCCAGCGCCAGCAGGCCGCTTACCATCATCAGCAGGAAGTTAATGGCTTCCACGCCCATTATCGGTGCCAGCCCTTTTAACGGGCCGTCAATCTGGCTATAGCCGAACTGTAACCACGGGAAGCCAGTCAGCACCCAACCGCGCAGAAACTCGGTCACTTGCCAGAGGGCAGGAGCCGCAATGGCTACGCGCAACCAGGTGGTTTTTGGCCACAGACGCGACAGCACGCCAGCAAACAGTCCGGTATACAGCGACAAATACGCCGCCAGCAGCACCACCAGGAAGATGTTAACCGGGCCAGGCATCCCGCCAAAGGTCGCGATGCTGACATAGACCCAGTTAATACCGCTGCCAAAGAGACCAAATCCCCAGCAAAAGCCAATAGCGGCAGACTGGAGTGGACGGCGGTTAAAGGTCAGCGCCTGAAGCCCCATCAGCGAAATAATCGCCGTAGGCCAGACGTCGTAAGGAGAGAAGGCCAGCGTTCCGCAGGCACCGAATAATAACGCCAGCAGCAGGCGAATGCGCTGGCGTTCAATTAATGAGGCAAAAGCCATGTAGTTATCTATCCAGTTTCGGTTTTATTCATCCAGCTTCGGCTGGGGTGAGTCATCCGGGATTTTGACATGAACCTGAATAATACGCCGACTGTCAGCCATCGCCACTTTGAACTGGTAACCGTCGATGTCGATGGTTTCACCACGTGCCGGAAGATGCCCAAACGCCTGCATCACCAGACCACCGATAGTGTCGACCTCTTCATCGCTAAAGTGAGTGCCGAACGCTTCGTTGAAGTCTTCAATGGAAGCCAGTGCGCGCACGGTCCAGGTATGACGACTCAGCTGACGGAAGTCGATATCATCTTCTTCGTCATACTCGTCTTCAATCTCACCAACAATCAGTTCCAGGATGTCTTCAATGGTCACCAGACCGGAAACACCACCGAATTCGTCAATGACGATCGCCATGTGGTAACGCTGAGAGCGAAACTCTTTCAGCATCCGGTCTACGCGCTTACTTTCAGGAACGACAACCGCCTGACGTAACACTTTGTCCATGCTGAAGGCTTCGGCATCGCTGCGCATAAACGGCAGCAAGTCTTTCGCCATCAGAATCCCTTCAATGTGATCTTTGTCTTCGCTAATCACCGGGAAACGTGAGTGGGCAGACTCGATGATGACATCAAGGCATTCGTCCAGCGTCTGGTTGCGTTTCAGGGTAATCATCTGGGAGCGGGGGATCATGATGTCGCGGACGCGTTGGTCTGCGATGTCCATCACTCCTTCGAGCATATCGCGCGTATCTTCATCGATAAGGTCGTTCTGCCCGGAATCACGGATCAGCGCCAGCAGTTCGTCACGGTTTTTCGGTTCACCGTGGAAAAGTTGGCTGAGTAACAGGGAGAAAAATCCCTTCTTGTTGCTTATCGTGTCACTACTGTGTGAATTGTCGTCGCTCATGGCGTCGTATGGGTTCTCATGTTAGTTAATCAAAACGCCGTCGTTAATCACCAACGGCGGGGACGTCTGCCAGTCAAATGCCTGGCAAATTACTCTTTCTCGGCAATGTACGGATCCTCATAGCCCAGAGCAAGCATAATCTCTGTTTCGAGGGCTTCCATCTCTTCTGCTTCGTCATCTTCGATATGATCGTAACCTAACAAATGCAGACTGCCGTGCACCACCATATGCGCCCAGTGCGCCTCCAGTGGTTTGCCTTGCTCCTGTGCTTCCTTCTCAACCACCTGACGGCAGATAACCAGATCGCCCAGCAGCGACATCTCCATGCCAGGCGGCACTTCAAACGGGAAGGAGAGCACGTTGGTCGGCTTATCCTTACCGCGATAGGTCAGATTCAGACTGTGGCTTTCGGCGGTATCGACCACGCGAATCGTCACTTCCGATTCTTCCTGAAACTGCGGGATCACCGCATTCAGCCATGTCTGAAACTGGCTCTCTTCCGGTAACCCGGAATTATCTTCACATGCCAGTTGTAAATCGAGGATCACCTGACTCATTTTTGTTCCTGTTCTTCGCGCTTGCGTTCTGCTGCCAGCGCCGCTTTACGTTTTTGTTCGGCTTCTTCCCAGGCTTCATAAGCGTTAACGATACGCGCCACCACCGGGTGACGAACCACGTCTTCGCTGTGGAAGAAGTTAAAGCTGATCTCTTCGACATCGGCCAGCACTTCGATGGCATGACGCAAACCTGATTTAGTATTACGCGGCAGGTCGATCTGTGTGACGTCGCCGGTGATAACCGCTTTTGAGTTAAAACCGATACGGGTCAGGAACATCTTCATCTGTTCGATGGTGGTGTTCTGGCTTTCATCGAGAATGATAAACGCGTCGTTCAGCGTACGGCCACGCATATAGGCCAGCGGCGCGACTTCAATAACGTTGCGCTCAATCAGTTTCTCAACTTTCTCAAAGCCCAGCATTTCAAACAGCGCGTCGTACAGCGGGCGCAAATACGGGTCTACTTTCTGGCTTAAATCGCCAGGCAGGAAGCCCAGTTTCTCACCGGCTTCTACCGCCGGACGAGTCAGCAGAATACGGCGAATTTCCTGACGCTCCAGGGCATCAACTGCCGCAGCCACTGCCAGGTAGGTTTTACCCGTACCCGCCGGGCCAACGCCGAAGGTGATGTCATGGTCGAGAATATTGGCGATGTACTGCGCCTGGTTTGGCGTGCGCGGCTTGATTACGCCGCGTTTGGTTTTGATATTGACCGCTTTGCCGTACTCCGGCACGCTCTCCGCGCTTTGCTCCAGTACCCGCGCTTCTTTAATCGCAAGGTGGATCTGTTCCGGTTCGATATCCTGAATCTGACCGCGCATCGGGGCTGTATCGACATACAGGCTACGCAGAATGTCTGCCGCAGCGGTGACGCAAATCGGACGGCCGGTCAGTTTAAAGTGGTTATCGCGGCGATTGATCTCGATGCCGAGACGGTGTTCGAGTTGTTTGATGTTGTCATCAAACGGGCCGCACAGGCTCAACAGACGCGCATTGTCTGCTGGCTCCAGGGTGATTTCGCGAGTGTCTATGTTCAAACCGTTCCTCTTATCTGTATGCCGCCGGAAGCTGAACATTCACCGGCCTATAAGGAAATTATTCACGCCACAGGAAAAAGGCGCAAGCATTGCGATAAAGATGGGGATAAAGAGAGAAAAAACAAGGCCCACCGGAACGGCGGGCCTGAGAATTACGGCTGATAATAACCCACGCCAAGGTCGTTTTCTTTGCGAGTACGGGCAATCACCGATTCCGGCGTTTCTGCCACACGCAGACCCATTTCCTCTTCGGTACGTACCACTTTACCGCGCAGGGAGTTCGGGTAGACGTCGGTAATTTCTACATCGACGAATTTACCGATCATATCCGGCGTGCCTTCGAAGTTAACCACGCGGTTATTTTCAGTACGACCAGAAAGCTCCATGATGCTCTTACGCGATGTACCTTCTACCAGAATACGCTGGGTGGTGCCGAGCATCCGGCGGCTCCATGCCATCGCTTGCTGATTGATACGTTCTTGCAGAATATACAGACGCTGTTTCTTCTCTTCTTCCGGAACATCATCAACCATATCGGCGGCTGGTGTACCCGGACGTGCAGAGAAGATAAAGCTGTAGCTCATGTCGAAATTGACGTCGGCAATCAGCTTCATCGTTTTCTCGAAGTCTTCGGTGGTTTCGCCAGGGAAGCCAACGATGAAGTCAGAACTGATCTGAATATCCGGACGCGCCGCACGCAGTTTACGGATGATCGCTTTGTACTCCAGCGCCGTATGGGTACGACCCATCAGGTTCAGAATGCGATCGGAACCGCTCTGTACCGGCAGATGCAGGAAGCTCACCAGCTCCGGCGTGTCGCGATACACTTCGATGATATCGTCGGTGAATTCGATTGGATGGCTGGTGGTAAAGCGAATACGATCGATCCCGTCGATCGCTGCAACCAGACGCAGCAGATCGGCAAACGATCCAGTGGTGCCGTCGTAGTTTTCACCACGCCAGGCGTTCACGTTCTGACCGAGCAGGTTGACTTCACGCACGCCCTGAGCCGCAAGCTGGGCAATCTCAAACAGAATATCGTCGGATGGACGGCTTACCTCTTCACCACGGGTGTAAGGCACCACGCAGTAGGTGCAATATTTATTGCAGCCTTCCATGATGGAGACAAATGCGGTCGGCCCTTCGGCGCGCGGTTCCGGCAGACGGTCAAACTTCTCAATTTCCGGGAAGCTGATATCTACAACCGGGCTGCGGTCGCCGCGCACAGAGTTGATCATCTCCGGCAGACGGTGCAGCGTTTGCGGCCCAAAAATTATATCGACATAGTGGGCGCGCTGGCGAATGTGCTCGCCTTCTTGCGATGCCACGCAGCCACCGACGCCGATAATCAGGTCTGGATTCTTCTCTTTTAACAGTTTCCAGCGACCCAACTGATGGAAGACTTTTTCCTGAGCCTTCTCGCGGATTGAGCAGGTGTTCAGCAGCAGCACATCCGCTTCTTCCGCCACGTCGGTCAGTTGATAGCCGTGGGTGGCATCCAGCAGATCGGCCATCTTCGATGAATCGTACTCGTTCATCTGACAGCCCCAGGTTTTAATATGGAGTTTTTTGGTCATCGACTTGCTCTTGCGAAATAGTAGCCAGGAATGCAGGGCGCATAGTGTAATGCTTTGCTGCCGTTGTGACCAGTATGAGCGTTATCAGCCCTTGGGGGTAAAAATCCTGTAAACTTAAAGCATATTGCTAACAGGATGATTGACCATGACAAATCAACCAACGGAAATTGCCATTGTCGGCGGAGGAATGGTCGGTGGCGCACTGGCGCTGGGACTGGCACAGCACGGATTTACGGTAACGGTTATCGAACATGCCGAACCTGCACCGTTTGTCGCAGGTAGTGAGCCGGACGTGCGGATCTCAGCGATCAGCGCGGCTTCGGTATCATTGCTTAAAGGTTTAGGCGTCTGGGATGCGGTACAGGCCATGCGTTGCCATCCTTATCGCAGACTGGAAACCTGGGAGTGGGAAACCGCGCATGTGGTGTTTGACGCAGCTGAATTAAAGCTGCCGTTGCTGGGCTATATGGTGGAAAACACCGTCCTGCAACAGGCGCTGTGGCAGGCGCTGGAAGCGCATCCGAAAGTAACGTTACGTGTACCTACCTCGCTGATTGCGCTGCATCGCCATAATGATCTTCAGGAGCTGGAACTGAAGGGCGGTGAAACGATCCGCGCGAAGCTGGTGATTGGTGCCGACGGCGCAAATTCGCAGGTGCGGCAGATGGCGGGAATTGGCGTTCATGCCTGGCAGTATGCGCAGTCGTGTATGTTGATTAGCGTACAGTGTGAGAACGATCCCGGCGACAGCACCTGGCAGCAATTTACCCCGGACGGACCGCGTGCGTTTCTGCCGTTGTTTGATAACTGGGCATCGCTGGTGTGGTATGACTCTCCGGCGCGTATTCGCCAGTTGCAGAATATGAATATGGCGCAGCTCCAGACGGAAATCGCGAAGCATTTCCCGTCGCGTCTGGGTTATGTGACACCGCTTGCCGCTGGTGCGTTTCCGCTGACGCGTCGCCATGCGTTGCAGTATGTGCAGCCAGGGCTTGCGCTGGTGGGCGATGCCGCGCATACCATCCATCCGCTGGCGGGGCAGGGGGTGAATCTTGGTTATCGTGATGTCGATGCCCTGATTGACGTTCTGGTGAACGCCCGCAGCTACGGCGAAGCGTGGGCCAGTTATCCGATCCTCAAACGTTACCAGATGCGGCGCATGGCGGATAACTTCATTATGCAAAGCGGTATGGATCTGTTTTATGCCGGATTCAGCAATAATCTGCCGCCGCTGCGTTTTGTGCGTAATCTCGGGTTAATGGCGGCGGAGCGTGCGGGCGTACTGAAACGTCAGGCGCTGAAATATGCGTTAGGATTATAGCCTTACAACATTGCCGGATGCATGCCAACCGTAGGTCGGATAAGACGCGGCAGCGTCGCATCCGACATTGAAGGATAAGACGTGTCAACATCGCATTCGACATTGAATATACGCAGAAAAACAAAAAGCTCGCCGAAGCGAGCTTTTTTAATGTGGCTGGGGTACGAGGATTCGAACCTCGGAATGCCGGAATCAGAATCCGGTGCCTTACCGCTTGGCGATACCCCAACAGGGCGCACTTACAAAGTAAGCGACTTGAATAAATTGGCTGGGGTACGAGGATTCGAACCTCGGAATGCCGGAATCAGAATCCGGTGCCTTACCGCTTGGCGATACCCCAACAGGGCGCACTTACAAAGTAAGCGACTTGAATAAATTGGCTGGGGTACGAGGATTCGAACCTCGGAATGCCGGAATCAGAATCCGGTGCCTTACCGCTTGGCGATACCCCAACAAATTTGTTTTTGAATTTGCCGAACGTATTCGACACATTCAGAATTTGGTGGCTACGACGGGATTCGAACCTGTGACCCCATCATTATGAGTGATGTGCTCTAACCAACTGAGCTACGTAGCCAGATTGTTTCTTCGATGGCTGGGGTACCTGGATTCGAACCAGGGAATGCCGGTATCAAAAACCGGTGCCTTACCGCTTGGCGATACCCCAATAACCGGGCGGTGAACCGCTTACTCGAAGAATATGGCTGGGGTACCTGGATTCGAACCAGGGAATGCCGGTATCAAAAACCGGTGCCTTACCGCTTGGCGATACCCCATCCGTACAACGCTTTCTGGTGAATGGTGCGGGAGGCGAGACTTGAACTCGCACACCTTGCGGCGCCAGAACCTAAATCTGGTGCGTCTACCAATTTCGCCACTCCCGCAAAAAAAGATGGTGGCTACGACGGGATTCGAACCTGTGACCCCATCATTATGAGTGATGTGCTCTAACCAACTGAGCTACGTAGCCATCTTTTTTTCGCGATACCTTATCGGCGTTGCGGGGCGCATTATGCGTATAGAGCCTTGCAGCGTCAACCTCTTTTTCAAGGAAAATTGCTCGAAAGTGACTGTTTGGTTAGGTTGCGAACAGCGTGGCGCTATATTCGTCAATTATTGTTTACTTTGTGTTTTTTCCCCACCCTACAGCCATTCTTTTGTCGTACAGGATGAAATTCGGAATTCAACAATAGTGGTGGGAAATTAATCTATGAAGTACTGGCCTACAGTGATGAATTGTCAAACAGTGATGTAGCAAATCCGGAACATTTCCTCACTGCGTATCAGAATCAGCAAGCTCCCCAGTAACTGAAATTGCCCCGGAATTCTCCGGGGCGTTAATACACTTCTTATTTATATGCCGACTGGTGAACGCCGACCGCGCGACCAGAAGGATCGTCCATTTTCTTGAACGCTTCATCCCACTCGATCGCTTTGGCAGAAGAACAGGCGACGGATGGGCCGCCCGGTACGCACTCAGCGGCGCTCGGAAGCGGGAACAATTCTTCAAAGATTTCCCGGTACAGATACGCTTCTTTTGAGGTCGGTGTGTTGTACGGGAAGCGGAAGCGGGCGGTTTCCAGTTGTTGATCAGAAACCTGCTGCGTTGCCACTTCTTTCAGAGTGTCGATCCAGCTATAACCGACGCCATCCGAGAACTGCTCTTTCTGCCGCCAGGCCACGCTTGCGGGCAAATACGATTCAAAACATTCACGCAGGATGTGTTTTTCCATTTTGCCGTTGCCGCACATTTTATCCTGTGGGTTAATGCGCATTGCCACATCGAGGAATTTCTTGTCGAGGAACGGAACGCGCGCTTCCACGCCCCAGGCTGACATCGCTTTGTTGGCGCGCGCGCAGTCATACATATGTAGAGCCAGCAGTTTACGTACTGTCTCTTCATGCAGCTCTTTGGCGTTTGGTGCTTTGTGGAAATAAAGATAACCACCAAACACTTCGTCAGAACCTTCACCGGACAGCACCATTTTAATGCCCATCGCCTTGATCTTACGCGACATTAAATACATCGGTGTTGAAGCACGAATAGTCGTCACGTCATACGTTTCGATGTGGTAAATCACGTCGCGGATGGCATCGAGACCTTCCTGTACGGTGAAGTGAATTTCATGATGTACAGTACCCAGATGGTTTGCCACTTCCTGTGCCGCTTTCAGATCCGGTGAACCCGGCAGACCCACGGCAAAAGAGTGCAACTGCGGCCACCAGGCTTCGGAACGTTCCTGATCTTCCACGCGACGGGCGGCGTATTTCTTGGTGATAGCGGAAATAATTGAGGAATCCAGACCACCAGAGAGCAGCACACCGTAAGGCACATCAGACATCAGATGGCTTTTCACGGAATCTTCCAGTGCCTGACGTAGCTCGTTTTTGTCGGTCACGTTATCTTTCACCGCATCGTAGTCGAACCAGTCACGGTGATAATAAGAACGGATTTCGCCGTCCTGACTCCACAAATAGCTCCCCGCCGGGAACTCTTTAATCGTGCGGCAAACCGGCACGAGGGCTTTCATTTCTGAGGCCACATACAGCTGACCGTGTTCGTCATAGCCCATATACAGCGGGATGATCCCCAGATGGTCGCGACCAATCAGGTATGCATCTTTTTCGCTGTCGTACAGGGCAAAGGCAAACATGCCCTGCAAATCGTCAAGAAATTCCGCCCCTTTTTCCTGATATAGCGCGAGGATCACTTCGCAGTCAGACCCGGTCTGGAACTGGTAACGATCACCATATTCAGCGCGCAATGCCTGGTGGTTGTAGATTTCACCGTTTACCGCCAGTACGTGGGTTTTTTGTTGGTTGTAGAGAGGTTGCGCCCCCGCGTTAACGTCAACAATTGACAGACGTTCGTGAGCGAGAATGGCGTTATCGCTGGCATAAATACCGGACCAGTCCGGGCCACGATGACGCATCAGGCGTGACAGCTCGAGTGCTTTCTTACGCAGCTCAACTGCGTCTGTTTTGATATCGAATACGCCAAAAATTGAACACATAACCTTCTCCGTTAACCTGGTATTTGTTGCTTGTTGTGTTTGCTTGTTTAAAAAAATGCCGCAAAGCAGCACTGTGCGCAAGCGATTTGGCGGTAGAAAAATAAAAAACGTAATGGTGATTGCTGATTGATGAAAAAGGGTAGGGTATGGTGGCGTGTTTATTGATGAATCGATAATTTTTAGCGGGTTTTATTGAATGGTTATATTTTACGGGGGCCAAATTGCTGACAAAGTGCGATTTGTTCATGCCGGATGCGGCGTGAACGCCTTATCCGGCCTACAAAAGCATGAATATTCAATATATTGCAGGAGCTGCGTAGGCCTGATAAGCGTAGCGCATCAGGCAGTTTGGCGTTTGTCATCAGAGCCAACCACGTCCGCAGACGTGGGTGGTATTCAGATAACGTCGATTTCAGCGACTGACGGGTAAATCCAGCTTGGGCGGAACGGCATACTGTCGATATCGTCAAGCGACGAAACACCAGAGAGCACAAGAATCGTCTCCAGACCGGCCTGGAAGCCCGCCAGAATATCGGTACGCAAGTTATCGCCGACAATCACCGTTTCTTCCGAATGCGCCTGCATTTTGTTTAATGCCGCGCGGATGATCCACGGACTCGGCTTTCCAACATAGAACGGTTTGCGCCCGGAGATTTTCTCAATCCCTGCACACAACGCGCCACAGGCGGGATAAAAACCGCGCCCGTGGGTGTCCGGGTTGGTGGCGATAAAGCGTGCACCGTTAGCGACGAAATAGGCTGCTTTATGCATCATGTCCCAGTTGTAGGAACGCGTTTCGCCAACAATCACAAAATCAGGGTTCACATCGGTAATAGTGAAACCGGCTTTGTACAGTTCATGAATCAGTGCGCCTTCGCCCACCACATACGCTTTCTTGCCTTCCTGGCGACGCAGGAAATCGGCGGTCGCCATCGCGGAGGTATAAAACACGCTATCCGGTACATCGACACCAGCAGTGGCAAAGCGGTTCGCCAGATCTTGCCCGGTCTGCGAAGGATAGTTGGTCAGCAACACCAGCGGCAGGCCTTTATCCATAATCCCGTGTAAAAATTCCGCTGCACCTGGTACGGCGACATTATCGTGCATCAGCACGCCGTCGATATCGCAAATTACATTTTTAATGGTCATGGACTACCCAGAATATTGACAACAATAAGCGCCACTATAAAAGCACATTAATTTTCCAGCAAATGCTGGAGCAAAATACCGTTGAGCATGGCGCGTTTTACCAGCGCAAAAGCGCCGATTGCTGAGCGGTGATCCAGCTCAGAACGTACCACCGGCAGATTAGTGCGAAATGCCTTCAGCGCCTGGGTATTAATGCAGCTTTCAATAGCAGGGAGCAGCACTTTATCGGCTTCGGTGATTTCACCGGCAATAACAATTTTTTGCGGATTAAATAAGTTGATAGCAATGGCGATGGTTTTACCCAGATGACGACCGACATACTCAATCACTTCCGACGCCAGACCGTCACCTTTGTTCGCGGCTTTGCAGATAGTTTTGATGGTGCAATCGTCCAGCGGCACGCGACTCTGGTAGCCCTGCTTTAACAGATTCAACACCCGTTGTTCAATGGCAGCGTTGGCAGCGATAGTTTCCAGACAACCAAAGTTGCCGCAGTGGCAGCGTTCACCCAGCGGTTCGACCTGAATATGACCAATTTCACCGACGTTGCCGTTGCGACCGATAAAAATGCGCCCGTTAGAGATAATTCCGGCTCCGGTTCCGCGATGTACTCGCACCAGAATGGAGTCTTCGCAATCCTGACTTGCACCGAAGTAGTGCTCTGCCAGCGCCAGACTACGGATATCGTGGCCGACAAAACAGGTCACTTTAAAACGCTCTTCCAGTGCTTCTACCAGCCCCCAGTTTTCCACCTGAATATGCGGCATGTAATGAATTTTGCCGCTGTCCGGGTCAACAAGCCCAGGCAGGATCACGGAAATCGCGATCAGCTCGCGCAGTTTGCGCTGGTAGCTATCAATAAACTGAGCAATGGCATTCAGCAGGGCATGTTCCAGCGTCTGCTGGGTTCGTTCAGGCAGCGGGTAATGTTCTTCTGCCAGCACTTTGCTACTGAGATCAAACAGGGTGATGGTGGCATCGTGACGACCAAGTCGTACGCCGATAGCGTGGAAATTACGAGTTTCAGTGACGATGGAGATAGCGCGGCGGCCTCCGGTGGAGGCCTGCTGATCGACTTCTTTGATCAGCCCGCGCTCGATAAGCTGACGTGTAATTTTGGTTACGCTGGCGGGGGCAAGCTGGCTTTGCTCAGCAATCTGAATTCGCGAGATTGGCCCGAACTGGTCAATCAGGCGATAAACCGCCGCGCTGTTAAGCTGTTTTACGAGATCAACATTACCTATCTGAGCTTGTCCGCCTGGTGTCATACTTTCTCTTATTGAGTTACGACCTCGTTACCATTAACGATGGTCTTAGTGATTTTAAAATCAGGTGTGAATGCGGTCAGGTTGGCCACTTTGCCTGCGGCGAGCGTGCCGAGACGTTTTTCAACGCCAATTGCACGTGCTGGGTAGAGCGTCGCCATACGCAAAACTTCATCCAGTGCGATACCGCAATGTTCGACCAGATTACGCACGCCTTCAATCATGGTTAAGGATGAACCGCTTAACGTACCATTTTCATCCACACAAAGTCCGTTGCGGTAGTATATTGTTTTACCCGCAAAAATGAACTGTTCAATATTGGCGCCTGCTGGTGCAGTAGCGTCGGTGACCAGACACAGTTTGTCGCCTTTCAGACGCTTGGCGTTGCGGATGTTAGCGTAATCAACGTGCAAGCCATCGGCAATAATACCGCAATAAATGTCGGCGTCATCGAGGATCGCGCCCGCCAGACCTGGCTCGCGACCGGTAATATACGGCATCGCGTTGTACAGATGGGTGGCAAAGGTAATCCCCGCGCGGAAACCGGCTTTCGCTTCTTTCAGTGTTGCGTTGGAGTGACCGGCAGAAACTACAATCCCGGCATTTGCCAGTTTGCTGATCACTTCCGCAGGAACCATTTCCGGTGCCAGGGTAACTTTAGTAATCACATCAGCGTTTTCGCACAGGAAATCAACCAGCGCAGCATCGGGTTTACGCACGAAGTTCGGGTTATGAGTGCCTTTTTTCACCAGGTTCAGCCACGGACCTTCCAGATGCAAACCTAGCGCCTGGTTCGGATGGTTTGCCAGGTACTCACGCATTACGCGCACACCCTGTTTCATCAGGTCATCGCTGGTGGTGATAAGCGTTGGCAGATAGTTAGTACAGCCAGATTTCTCATTGGCTTTTTGCATGATTTCCAGCGTTTCAACGCTTACCGCTTCCGCAGTATCGTTGAACTGTACGCCGCCGCAGCCGTTTAACTGCACATCAATAAAACCGGGGGAGAGAATGGCTCCGTTCAGTGAACGCTGTTCAATCTCTGGCGGCAGTTCCGCTACCGGACAGACACTTTTAATCAGGCCATCAGCGATAACAACCGCGTGGTCATCAAGAAATTCGTGACCGGTAAAGATCCGGCCCTGGGTTAATGCATACATTCCGACCCCCGATTTTAAAGATAATATTGCCCTGAACAAGGTGTCAGGGCAGGGATAATAATTACAGACCTTTGATATTTTCTGCTTCTAATTCATTGAAATATCTTAAGGTCTTAACTTTCAGCTCCATGGTGGAAGGTTCATCGCACACCATGATCGCTTTCGGATGCAGTTGCAGACAGCTGATGGTCCACATATGGTTAACGCAACCTTCAACTGCGGCTTGCAGCGCCAGTGCTTTCTGGCTACCCAGAACCAGAATCATCACTTCTTCGGCATCCAGCAATGTACCAACACCGACAGTCAGGGCATATTTTGGCACCTGATTAACATCGTTATCAAAGAAACGAGAGTTCGCGACGCGAGTGTCATGAGTCAGGGTTTTGATACGGGTGCGAGAAGCCAGAGAAGAGGCTGGTTCGTTAAATGCGATGTGACCGTCGTTACCTACGCCGCCCATAAACAGATGAATTTTACCGTAAGAGCGGATTTTTTCTTCATACTGGCGGCACTCGGCGTCGATATCCGGGGCGTTACCGTTGAGAAGGTTTATATTTTCTGCTGGAATATCAACGTGATCGAAGAAATTACGGTGCATAAAGCTGTAGTAACTTTCCGGATGCTCTTTCGGCAGACCGACATATTCATCCATGTTGAAGGTGACAACGTGCTTAAAGCTGACCTGGCCTGCTTTATGCATTTCGACTAACGCTTTATAGGTGGTCATCGGTGTGCCGCCAGTCGGCAGACCGAGCACGAACGGACGATCGGCAGTCGGTTTGAACGCGTTGATACGATTAACGATATGGCGAGCAGCCCATTTGCCGACCTGTTCAGCGGTAGTCAGGGGGATCAGTCTCATTATTCACCTCAATAAGTAAAATGTAAGCCGTTGGCGGATTAGGCATCTTTAAGCGTAACCTGGATTTGCGCAGAGAGGCGTCAATCCGACCTGATTTTTTGAATGATAAAATAAGTTTTCTGGTTTAGCCAGTAAAAGGGAGTAATGATAACGATATTTGGTGACAAAACTCACAAAAGACACGCGTTTAATTTGCGGTACGAATTAATTTTTTACACACTCTGTAGCAGATGATCTAACAATATGATTACAGAACATCGGCAGTACAGTTTGCAGCAAAATAAAAAACGGCTTTAAACGAGCCAAATAGGGTTCTCGTAGGGGGAATAAGATGAATATTTTAGGGTTTTTTCAGCGACTCGGTAGGGCGTTACAGCTCCCTATCGCAGTACTGCCGGTGGCGGCGCTGTTGCTGCGATTCGGTCAGCCAGATTTACTTAACGTTGCGTTTATTGCCCAGGCGGGCGGCGCGATTTTTGATAACCTCGCATTAATCTTCGCCATCGGCGTGGCATCCAGCTGGTCCAAAGACAGCGCAGGTGCGGCGGCGCTGGCGGGTGCGGTAGGTTACTTTGTGTTAACCAAAGCGATGGTGACCATCAACCCGGAAATCAATATGGGTGTACTGGCGGGTATCATTACCGGCCTGGTCGGTGGTGCAGCCTATAACCGTTGGTCCGATATTAAACTGCCGGACTTCCTGAGCTTTTTCGGCGGCAAACGTTTTGTGCCGATTGCCACTGGCTTCTTCTGCCTGGTATTGGCGGCTATTTTTGGTTATGTCTGGCCACCGGTGCAGCACGCTATTCATGCTGGTGGTGAATGGATCGTTTCTGCGGGCGCGCTGGGTTCCGGTATCTTTGGTTTCATCAACCGTCTGCTGATCCCAACTGGTCTGCATCAGGTGCTGAACACCATTGCCTGGTTCCAGATTGGTGAATTTACCAACGCGGCAGGGACGGTTTTCCACGGCGACATCAACCGCTTCTATGCCGGTGACGGCACTGCGGGGATGTTCATGTCCGGCTTCTTCCCGATCATGATGTTTGGTCTGCCGGGTGCGGCACTGGCGATGTACTTCGCAGCACCGAAAGAGCGTCGTCCGATGGTTGGCGGGATGCTGCTTTCCGTTGCTATCACCGCGTTCCTGACTGGTGTTACCGAGCCGCTGGAATTCCTGTTCATGTTCCTTGCGCCGTTGCTGTACCTCCTGCACGCACTGCTGACCGGTATCAGCCTGTTTGTGGCGACGCTGCTGGGTATTCACGCGGGCTTCTCTTTCTCTGCGGGCGCCATCGACTATGCGTTGATGTATAACCTGCCGGCAGCCAGCCAGAACGTCTGGATGCTGCTGGTGATGGGCGTTATCTTCTTCGTTATCTACTTTGTGGTATTCAGTGCAGTTATCCGCATGTTCAACCTGAAAACGCCAGGCCGTGAAGATAAAGAAGACGAAATTGTTACTGAAGAAGCCAACAGCAACACTGAAGAAGGTCTGACTCAACTGGCGACCAACTATATTGCTGCGGTTGGCGGTAGCGACAACCTGAAAGCGATTGACGCCTGTATTACCCGTCTGCGCCTGACGGTGGGTGACTCAGCCCGCGTCAACGATGCGATGTGTAAACGTCTGGGTGCTTCTGGGGTGGTGAAACTGAACAAACAGACCATCCAGGTGATTGTTGGTGCGAAAGCGGAATCTATCGGTGATGCGATGAAGAAAGTCGTTGCTCGTGGCCCGGTAGCTGCTGCTTCTGCTGAAGCGGCTCCGGCAACTGCCGCGCCGGCAGCAAAACCACAGGCAGTACCAAATGCAGTGTCTATCGCTGAGCTGGTATCGCCAATTACCGGTGATGTTGTCGCACTGGATCAGGTGCCAGACGAAGCGTTCGCCAGCAAAGCCGTGGGCGACGGTGTGGCGGTGAAACCGACGGATAAAATCGTTGTATCACCAGCGGCGGGAACCATCGTGAAAATCTTCAACACCAACCACGCGTTCTGCCTTGAAACTGAAAAAGGCGCAGAGATCGTCGTCCACATGGGTATCGACACCGTAGCGCTGGAAGGTAAAGGCTTTAAACGTCTGGTGGAAGAGGGCGCGCAGGTAAGCGCAGGGCAACCGATTCTGGAAATGGATCTGGATTACCTGAACGCTAACGCCCGCTCGATGATTAGCCCGGTGGTTTGCAGCAATATCGACGATTTCAGCGGTCTGATCATTAAAGCCCAGGGTCATGTTGTGGCGGGTCAAACGCCGCTGTATGAAATCAAAAAGTAATCTATTTCATGCCTGATGCGACGCTTGACGCGTCTTATCAGGCCTACAAAAGCTCAGTGTAGGTTGGATAAGACGCACCAGCGTCGCATCCAACAATGACACAGGAGTGGCAAAAGCGGCGGATATCATCTTCGCCGCTTTTTTTTTCATCAATCATCCCCATAATCTCAGTGAGATTTTCTATTTTCTCTAACTAACAGTTGTCAGCCTGTCCCGCTTATAAGATCATACGCCGTTATACGTTGTTTACGCTTTGAGGAATCCACGATGAGTGAGGCAGAAGCCCGCCCGACTAACTTTATTCGTCAGATCATTGATGAAGATCTGGCCAGTGGCAAGCACACCACAGTACACACCCGTTTCCCGCCAGAACCAAATGGCTATCTGCATATTGGTCATGCGAAATCTATCTGCCTGAACTTCGGGATCGCTCAGGACTATAAAGGCCAGTGCAACCTGCGTTTCGACGACACTAACCCGGTAAAAGAAGATATCGAGTACGTAGAGTCGATCAAAAACGACGTTGAATGGTTAGGTTTTCACTGGTCTGGTAACGTTCGTTACTCCTCCGACTATTTTGATCAGCTCCATGCCTATGCGATCGAATTGATCAATAAAGGCCTGGCGTATGTCGATGAACTGACGCCGGAACAGATCCGCGAATACCGTGGCACCCTGACGCAGCCGGGTAAAAACAGTCCGTACCGCGACCGCAGCGTTGAAGAGAACCTGGCGCTGTTCGAAAAAATGCGTACCGGTGGTTTTGAAGAAGGTAAAGCCTGCCTGCGTGCGAAAATCGACATGGCTTCGCCGTTTATCGTGATGCGCGATCCGGTGCTGTACCGCATTAAATTTGCTGAACACCACCAGACTGGCAACAAGTGGTGCATCTATCCGATGTACGACTTCACCCACTGCATCAGCGATGCGCTGGAAGGTATTACGCACTCTCTGTGTACGCTTGAGTTCCAGGACAACCGTCGTCTGTACGACTGGGTACTGGACAACATCACCATTCCTGTTCACCCGCGCCAGTACGAATTCTCGCGCCTGAATTTGGAATACACCGTGATGTCCAAGCGTAAGCTGAACCAGTTGGTGACCGACAAGCACGTAGAAGGCTGGGACGATCCGCGTATGCCGACCATTTCCGGTCTGCGTCGTCGTGGTTACACTGCGGCTTCTATTCGTGAGTTCTGCAAACGCATCGGCGTGACCAAGCAGGACAACACCATTGAGATGGCATCTCTGGAATCCTGTATTCGTGAAGATCTCAACGAAAACGCGCCGCGCGCAATGGCGGTTATCGATCCGGTGAAACTGGTTATCGAAAACTATCAGGGCGAAGGCGAAATGGTCACTATGCCGAACCATCCGAACAAACCGGAAATGGGTAGCCGTCAGGTGCCGTTTAGCGGTGAGATTTGGATCGATCGCGCCGATTTCCGCGAAGAAGCTAACAAGCAGTACAAGCGTCTGGTGCTGGGTAAAGAAGTGCGTCTGCGTAATGCTTACGTGATTAAAGCAGAACGCGTGGAGAAAGATGCCGAAGGCAATATCACCACCATCTTCTGTACTTACGATGCCGACACTTTAAGCAAAGATCCGGCTGATGGTCGTAAAGTGAAAGGCGTTATTCACTGGGTAAGCGCGGCACATGCGCTGCCGGTTGAAATCCGCCTGTACGATCGTCTGTTCAGCGTGCCGAATCCAGGCGCTGCGGATGATTTCCTGTCGGTGATTAACCCTGAATCACTGGTCATCAAACAGGGCTTTGCTGAACCGTCTCTGAAAGACGCGGTAGCGGGTAAAGCGTTCCAGTTTGAGCGTGAAGGTTACTTCTGCCTCGACAGCCGCCATTCCACTGCGGAAAAACCGGTATTTAACCGCACCGTTGGGCTGCGTGATACCTGGGCGAAGGTTGGCGAGTAATTCTAAGTTTCACCATGCCGGATGCGGCGTAAATGCCGCATCCGCAAGAAACACACAAACAGTATCAAACGCTAAATTGCCTGATGCGCTACGCTTATCAGGCCTACGAGATCTCTGCAATATATTGAATTTGCGTGCTTTTGTAGGTCGGATAAGGCGTTTACGCCACATCCGGCATGAAACATACAAACAATCCCAAACGCCGCGCTCTGCGGCGTTTTTTCTGCTTATCATCGCGAATTAATTCCGCTTCGCAATTTATCCGTAAAATAAATTTAAAAACACAAATCATAATTAAATAAAATGTAACCGCTTTCATCCTACTGGAAAGCCACATATTTTTTCTTCTACAAACTCTTCTGCTGCAAACTTAAATCCTGTAACAAAAATCATCAAAATATGTGCGGTTGCTCATGTTCTTACATTCTGGTTACAGAAAGAGATTGATAATTCGCGTCGCGAAAAATAGTCTGTTCCTGTAGTCAGCGAGACTTTTCTCAACGCTACTTTTTTAATTTTTATTTTTTTCGCTGTTCACCTTTGGTGCAGCAATTTATACGTCAAAGAGGATTAACCCATGCGTACGTTTAGTGGCAAACGTAGTACGCTGGCGCTGGCTATCGCCGGTGTTACAGCAATGTCGGGCTTTATGGCAATGCCGGAGGCTCGCGCCGAAGGATTCATCGACGATTCAACCTTAACCGGCGGTATCTATTACTGGCAGCGTGAACGCGACCGTAAAGATGTTACCGACGGCGACAAATACAAAACCAACCTTTCTCACTCCACCTGGAACGCCAACCTCGATTTTCAGTCTGGTTATGCTGCTGATATGTTCGGCCTTGATATTGCTGCGTTTACGGCGATTGAAATGGCAGAAAACGGCGATAGCTCCCACCCGAACGAAATCGCGTTTTCAAAAAGTAATAAAGCCTATGACGAAGACTGGTCCGGCGATAAAAGCGGTATAAGCCTGTATAAAGCAGCGGCTAAATTTAAATACGGTCCGGCGTGGGCGAGGGCTGGTTATATTCAGCCAACCGGTCAGACGCTGTTAGCGCCGCACTGGAGCTTTATGCCGGGTACTTATCAGGGTGCGGAAGCCGGGGCGAATTTTGATTACGGCGATGCCGGTGCGTTGAGTTTCTCCTACATGTGGACCAACGAATACAAAGCGCCGTGGCATCTGGAAATGGATGAGTTTTATCAGAACGATAAGACTACCAAAGTTGATTATCTGCACTCCCTCGGGGCGAAGTACGACTTCAAAAATAACTTCGTACTGGAAGCGGCGTTTGGTCAGGCGGAAGGGTATATCGATCAATATTTTGCCAAAGCCAGCTATAAATTTGATATCGCCGGTAGCCCGTTAACCACCAGCTACCAGTTCTACGGTACGCGCGACAAAGTTGACGATCGCAGCGTCAACGATCTTTATGACGGCACCGCCTGGCTGCAGGCGTTGACCTTTGGCTACCGGGCGGCTGACGTAGTGGATTTGCGCCTCGAAGGCACCTGGGTTAAAGCCGATGGTCAGCAGGGATACTTCCTGCAACGTATGACCCCAACCTACGCTTCCTCGAACGGTCGCCTGGATATCTGGTGGGATAACCGCTCTGACTTTAACGCCAACGGCGAAAAAGCGGTCTTCTTCGGTGCGATGTATGACCTGAAAAACTGGAATCTTCCCGGCTTCGCCATCGGCGCTTCCTACGTTTATGCATGGGATGCCAAACCAGCGACATGGCAGAGCAATCCGGATGCGTACTACGACAAAAACCGGACTATCGAAGAGTCTGCTTACAGTCTGGATGCGGTCTACACCATTCAGGACGGTCGCGCCAAGGGCACGATGTTCAAACTGCATTTCACCGAATACGACAACCACTCCGACATCCCAAGCTGGGGGGGCGGTTACGGCAACATCTTCCAGGATGAGCGTGACGTGAAATTCATGGTTATCGCGCCGTTCACTATCTTCTGATGCCCGACGCGGCAGGCATTTCACCTGCCGCATGTTTGAGGAATTTGCTATGAAAAAACTGATTCTCATCGCCATGATGGCATCGGGGCTGGTGGCTTGTGCGCAATCAACCGCGCCACAGGAAGACAGTCGTCTGAAAGAAGCTTACAGCGCCTGCATCAACACAGCACAAGGCTCGCCGGAAAAAATTGAGGCCTGCCAGAGCGTGTTAAACGTGCTGAAGAAAGAGAAACAACATCAGCAGTTTGCCGACCAGGAAAGTGTGCGGGTACTGGATTATCAGCAGTGTCTGCGCGCAACGCAAACCGGAAATGATCAGGCGGTGAAAGCCGATTGTGATAAGGTCTGGCAGGAAATTCGCAGTAATAACAAATAAGTGAGAGCTGTAACTCTCGCTTTTCTTATTTCCCTTATATAAAAAAGCCAACCCGCAGGTTGGCTTTTCTCGTTCAGGCTGACTTATTTGCCTTCGTGCGCGTGCTCATCTTCGCGGCAATCGCCTTCGGCGCAGTGACCGTAAAGATAGAGACTATGGTTAGTCAGGCGAATACCATGTTTCGCGGCGATTTCACGCTGACGCGCTTCGATAGATTCATCACTAAATTCAATAACCTTGCCGCAGTCGAGGCAGATCAGGTGATCGTGATGATGTTGCTGGGTCAGTTCAAATACGGATTTACCGCCTTCAAAATTGTGGCGGGTGACGATACCGGCATCGTCAAACTGGTTCAGTACGCGATATACCGTAGCCAGACCAATTTCTTCACCCATATCGATCAGACGTTTGTATAAATCTTCCGCACTGACGTGATGGTTGTCCGGCTCCTGAAGAACTTCCAGGATTTTTAAACGAGGAAGCGTTACTTTCAGGCCAGCTTTCTTTAGGGCGGTATTGTTATCAGTCATGCGGAATCTGTCCTGTTACTAAGCGGTTCACTTCATTAGGAGAAGTGACAGAATTTGCTCTTGAGATAATGCGTATCATTATAGAATTGCCACGCCTAAATGAAAACTACAAGTCCCTGGCAAATATTGTTAATAAAAACGTGGCTTAGCTTACATTTACATCGGCAAGGCCACTTCAATACTGGAACATTGTACAGGTACTACGGCAAAAGTTACAAATTTGTAGCAATTATTTTGATTGGCATTATCTATTAATACGGCGTAGACATTAGCCTACACCGCATCACATCAGGCGTTGATAATTTCGTCGAGATGCAGCTCTTCAGAAATTTGCTTAACCCATTTTTCCACGCGTTCAGCGGTCAGTTCCGGCTGACGGTCTTCGTCAATAGCCAGGCCGACAAAGTGATCGTCATCTGCCAGACCTTTTGATGCTTCGAAATGGTAGCCCGCAGTTGGCCAGTGACCCACGATAGTCGCGCCGCGCGGTTCGATGATGTCACGGATAGTGCCTAATGCATCACAGAAATATTCGGCGTAATCTTCCTGGTCGCCACAGCCAAACAGGGCAACCAGTTTACCATTGAAATCAATCTCTTCGAGAGTCGGGAAGAAGTCGTCCCAGTCACACTGCGCTTCGCCGTAATACCAGGTTGGGATACCCAGCAGCAGAATGTCATAAGCTTCCAGATCTTCTTTGCTGCTTTTTGCAATGTCATGGACATCGGCAACGTCTTTACCAAGCTGTTTTTGAATCATTTTTGCGATATTTTCGGTATTACCGGTGTCGCTGCCGAAAAAGATGCCAGTGATAGCCATGAGTGAAATAACCTCTTGAAACTTATTGAAATGGGGGTGGCAAATTGCCCACGGATAAAGGCAATCATAGCAGAACAGGCAGTCTTGCGGAATCAGCAAACGGGCAGGACTGCACACTGTGCTACATGAAAGTGGAAATTTAAACGATGCCTTGATTACGCAGTGCCGCCAACTGCTGCATCAAAATCTCTTCGATCAGTTCGCTACGGCTCATATTGCGCGACTCTGCCAGCTCATTCAGCGCCTCGACAGCTTCCGCGTTCAGCTTCAGTTCGACACGCTTAAGACCACGTACTTTGTCGCGTTTTAGCTGGTTGCGTTTATTAATACGCAGCTGTTCATCGCGCGAAAGCGGATTGGTTTTCGGTCGTCCCGGTCGACGCTCGTGCGCGAACAGATCTAATGTCGTACGGTCCGTTTGTTCTTTGGCCATGATCTTGGTGACTTCGGGGGAAACAATCAGCCGGGCGTCTGCCCGGATGGATAGCGCGCCATAATACATCAGCGCGATGAGTCACGCCAACGCCCACGCGCGGAAAGCGACGCGGACGCTGGGTTTTTAATCAGTTGCGTTAATCATTGAGATAGCGACGGATGGCGCGCAGTACCGCATCAGGTTTTTCGGCGTGTACCCAGTGACCCGCACCCGCAATCACATGCGCCCGTGCCTGCGGGAATTGCGCCAGTAAATCATCACGATATTGTTCAGTGACATACGGTGAATTACCGCCGGGGATAAACAGGGCAGGGTGATCCCATGCCGGGATTTTCTCCCAGCCAACAATATGCGGATACTGATCCCACAACACTGGCACGTTAAAACGCCATTCACCATCAACGTAAGATTTCAGCAGAAACTGAATCACCCCTTCTTCATTCAGATGTTGGCGCATCACCGTTACTGCCTGCTGTCGCGTTTGCGCGCTGGATTCGCTGACGGCGTTGATGGCGGCGAAAATCTCATCATGACGACGCACGTGATAATCAACCGGCGCAATATCGATCGCCACCAGCTTATCGATGCGATCGGGGGCCAGTGCAGTTAGCGCCATAACGGCTTTACCGCCCATAGAGTGACCGATAAACGTCGCTTTTTCGATCTGTTGTGCATCCAGCGTATCCAGCAGATCTTGTGCCATTGCTGGATAATTCATCACAGGATCGCGCGGTGAAAGTCCGTGGTTACGCATATCGACCTGGATAATATTGTGGTCGCTCACCAGGTCGCGCGCCAGAACGCCGAGGTTGTCGAGACTACCAAACAAACCGTGGACGAGGACGATGGGAGAATTATTATGCTGGTTTTGTGCAGATTGCGCGCGGATATTCAATTTCATGGCAAAGTTCTTTTTTTCGCGAAGTCGGGTTAGGGTATTATGTTGACCATTGTGCCACAGGGCTGCAACAAATAAGGTTTAATCCGAGTTTTTCTGCAAGCCAGGCTTGACGCTATCCGCTGCCGGGATTTATTCATATACTCCTGGCGACTTGTATTCAGCTAAGACACCGCACTGGATTAAGATGAAAACGATTGAAGTTGATGATGAACTCTACAGCTATATTGCCAGCCACACTAAGCATATCGGCGAGAGCGCATCCGACATTTTACGGCGCATGTTGAAATTTTCCGCCGCATCACAGCCTGCTGCTCCGGTGACGAAAGAGGTTCGCATTGCGTCGCCTGCTATCGTCGAAGCGAAGCCGATCAAAACGATTAAAGACAAAGTACGCGCAATGCGTGAACTTCTGCTTTCCGATGAATACGCAGAGCAGAAGCGCGCGGTCAACCGCTTTATGCTGCTGTTGTCTACACTATATTCTCTTGACGCTCAGGCGTTTGCCGAGGCAACGGAATCGTTGCATGGTCGCACGCGCGTTTACTTTGCGGCAGATGAACAAACGCTGCTGAAAAATGGTAATCAGACCAAGCCGAAACATGTGCCAGGCACGCCGTATTGGGTGATCACCAACACTAACACCGGCCGTAAATGCAGCATGATCGAACACATCATGCAGTCGATGCAATTCCCGGCGGAATTGATTGAGAAGGTTTGCGGAACTATCTAAAACGTTGCAGATAAAGGACAAAGCAATGGCAATCCACAATCGTGCAGGTCAACCTGCACAACAGAGTGATTTGATTAACGTCGCCCAACTGACGGCGCAATATTATGTACTGAAACCAGAAGCAGGGAATGCGGAGCATGCGGTGAAATTCGGTACTTCCGGTCACCGTGGCAGTGCAGCGCGCCACAGCTTTAACGAGCCGCACATTCTGGCGATCGCTCAGGCAATTGCTGAAGAACGTGCGAAAAACGGCATCACTGGCCCTTGCTATGTGGGTAAAGATACTCACGCCCTGTCCGAACCTGCGTTCATTTCCGTACTGGAAGTGCTGGCAGCGAACGGTGTAGACGTTATTGTGCAGGAAAACAATGGCTTCACTCCGACGCCTGCCGTTTCCAATGCCATTCTGGTTCACAACAAAAAAGGTGGCCCGCTGGCAGATGGTATCGTGATTACGCCGTCCCATAACCCGCCGGAAGATGGTGGTATCAAATACAACCCGCCAAATGGTGGCCCGGCTGATACCAACGTCACTAAAGTGGTGGAAGACAGAGCTAACGCACTGCTGGCTGATGGCCTGAAAGGCGTGAAGCGTATCTCCCTCGACGAAGCGATGGCATCCGGTCATGTGAAAGAGCAGGATCTGGTGCAGCCGTTTGTGGAAGGTCTGGCGGATATCGTTGATATGGCGGCGATTCAGAAAGCTGGCCTGACGCTGGGCGTTGATCCGCTGGGCGGTTCCGGTATCGAATACTGGAAGCGCATTGGCGAATATTACAACCTCAACCTGACCATCGTTAACGATCAGGTCGATCAAACCTTCCGCTTTATGCACCTCGATAAAGACGGCGCGATCCGTATGGACTGCTCTTCTGAGTGTGCGATGGCGGGGCTGCTGGCGCTGCGTGATAAGTTCGATCTGGCGTTTGCTAACGACCCGGATTATGACCGTCACGGCATCGTCACTCCGGCAGGTTTGATGAATCCAAACCATTACCTGGCGGTGGCAATCAACTACCTGTTCCAGCATCGTCCGCAGTGGGGCAAAGATGTTGCAGTGGGTAAAACGCTGGTTTCTTCTGCGATGATCGACCGTGTGGTCAACGATTTGGGGCGCAAGCTGGTAGAAGTACCGGTAGGCTTCAAATGGTTTGTTGATGGTCTGTTCGACGGTAGCTTCGGCTTTGGCGGCGAAGAGAGCGCGGGGGCTTCCTTCCTGCGTTTCGACGGTACGCCGTGGTCAACCGATAAAGACGGCATCATCATGTGTCTGCTGGCTGCGGAAATTACCGCAGTCACCGGTAAGAACCCGCAGGAACACTACAACGAACTGGCGAAACGCTTTGGTGCGCCGAGCTACAACCGTTTGCAGGCAGCTGCGACTTCCGCACAAAAAGCGGCGCTGTCTAAGCTGTCTCCGGAAATGGTGAGCGCCAGCACTCTGGCAGGTGACCCAATTACCGCGCGCCTGACTGCTGCTCCGGGCAACGGTGCTTCTATTGGCGGTCTGAAAGTGATGACTGACAACGGCTGGTTCGCCGCGCGTCCGTCAGGCACGGAAGACGCATACAAGATCTACTGCGAAAGCTTCCTCGGTGAAGAACATCGCAAGCAGATCGAGAAAGAAGCAGTCGAGATTGTTAGCGAAGTTCTGAAAAACGCGTAAACATATTAAATAAGAAAAAGGGCGGTCGGAAGATCGCCCTTTTTACTTATGACTGCCTGATGCGCTACGCTTATCAGGCCTACGAGGATAGTGCAATCTATTGAATTTACGCTATTTTGTAGGCCGGGCAAGGCGTTCACGCCGCATCCGGCATGAACAACGAGCACTTTGTTAATAATCCCAAAGGGCGATCATTCGATCGCCCTTTTTTACTTCGCTTTATTAACCGTGTTTATTTTTCAGTTCAAAGCGGGGTGATACCAGACCATACAGTGTCCAGCCGAGGAAGGTCACGATGGAGCCATACAGCATGGCCTCTTCCCCAGACGAGTACAGCGCATAAAAGCTGTACATCGCACCAATAAAGGCAACAAAGTTAGCCACTTTCGCTTTAGCAGCCGGAACATTCGCTGCTTTCTGGATGATTACCAGTGCTGCCATCGACAGAATATACGGGATGATATTGGTCACCACGGCCAGGTTAACCAGCACGTTGAACTGGCTGTTCAGCGACGGGCTAATGGTCATCAGCGATAATCCGCTCTGGATAATCACAATGGTCAACATTCCCTGAACCGGTGCATCAACTTTGGTTACACGGGAGAAAATTTTCGGGAAGTACCCTTCATCGGCAGACGATTTAAACACCTGGGCGATGGTGAACTGCCAGCCGAGCAGTGAACCGCAGCAGGACATCACCATCAACGCCATAATCACTTTACCGACTTCCGGTGTGAACATCTGCGCGAAGGCCAGACCAAACGGTGCCGTTGAATTTGCCAGCTCCATATTTGGCACAATCCCGGCAATCACGTTAGTAGAGACGATATAAATTACTGCCGCACCCAACGTACCGCCAAGAACAGCAATTGGCACGTTACGTTCCGGGTTTTCTACCACTTCAGCATTCGCACAGGCAGACTCCAGACCGAGAAAAGCCCACAATGTCATGGCGATGGAAGAACCAACCGCGCTAAAGAAGGGCGCATGATGCGGATTCCAGGAGTCAGCGTAAAGCGTCGGGCTGAACCAGAACCAGCCGATAATGCACAGGCCAATTACCGGAATAATGACACCCCACACGGTAATGCTACTGATTTGCCCGGTAATGCGTGCACCACCAAAGTTAGCCACGGTACATACCCACAGCACAGCAATAGTGGCAAGACCAATCTGAACAGGCGAAAGGGTTGTGTCAAACAACTCAGTACCGTAGCCAACGGCGGAAATAGCGATGGCGACATTGGCAATCAGTAGCGACACACCGTAGGTATAGTTCGCCATGAAGTTACCGGATTTACCGAAGGCATATTCGGCATAACCCCCCATACCACCTGGTTTACGGCTATACATACCGCATTTTGCAAAGGCCCAGGCCAGCGCCATTGATCCTACAGCCGTCACTAGCCAGGAGATAATCGAGATCGTCCCGACTTCGGCTAGTTTGGTCGGCAGCATAATGATGCCGGAACCCATCATGTTGACCATCGTCAGTATGGTTAACTGCACGACGCCCATTTTATTCGCTTTAGCCTGACTCATAATTTTTCTCCCTTCAGCAGGGCGCTTTGTGGTTCGCTTGATTTGATGACATAGCACCAGACCTGTTTGCGACCGTCATGTTCTTCGATGTAGACCCCCTGTAATTCCGGCGCAAAACCTGGCAGCAGGTTAATGCCTTCTTCCAGGGCAATGAAGTAACGCAGAACTGCACCGCCCCAGACTTCACCCGGAACAACACACAGCACGCCCGGAGGATAAGGCAGGGCACCTTCGGCTGCGATACGCCCTTCTGCATCCGGCAGACGAACCAGCTCCACCTCACCGCGTAAGTAGGCGTAGTTAGCTTCTTGTGGATTCATGCTGACGCGAGGGAAGTGTTCCTTACGGAACATCTCTTTTTGCAGTTGTTTCACGTTATGACGGGCATACAGGTCGTGCATTTCCTGGCACAACTGACGCAGGGTATAACCGGCGTAACGGGCTTCATGTTGTTTGTAAATGGAAGGCAGTACGTCTGCCAGAGGCGCATCATCTTCCAGCAGTTTTTCGAAACGTGCCAGCAGGGCGACAAGCTGTTGTAGTTTGGCCATATCTTCTGCCGGAGTCAGCAGGAATAAAATGGAGTTAAGGTCGCATTTTTCTGGAACGACACTATTTTCACGCAGGAAGTTAGCGAGAATGGTTGCAGGAACACCGAATGCCTCATATTCGCCGTTACGTGCATCAATGCCTGGGGTAGTCAGTAGCAGCTTGCACGGATCGACAAAATATTGGTTTTCTGCGTAGCCTTCAAAAGAGTGCCAGTATTCTCCTGGTACAAACTGGAAGAAGCGCAGGTCATTGGCAATTTCAGCGGTGGGGTATGACTGCCATGGCTTGCCATCCACCAGTTCAGGAACGAACGGACGAATATGATGACAGTTTTCAAGGATCAGTTTGCGTGCATCAATGCCATTCGCCACGCAGTCCATCCACATATTGCGACCGCTTACGCCTTCATGCATTTTAGCGTTGACGTCCAGTGCCGCGAACAACGGATAGAACGGGCTGGTAGAGGCATGCATCATAAAGGCATTGTTCATGCGTTTATGCGGTACATAACGCGGTTGCCCTTTGATATGGCTGTCTTTTTTATGGATTTGTGAAGTTTGAGAAAAACCAGCCTGCTGTTTATGTACGGATTGCGTAACCAGAATACCCGGATCGTTCTCATTAAGATCCAGCAACAGTGGTGAACAGTCAGCCATCATCGGGATAAATTGCTCATAGCCGACCCATGCGGAGTCAAACAGAATGTAGTCACACAGATGACCAATTTTATCCACTACCTGACGGGCGTTATAAATTGTACCGTCGTAGGTGCCTAACTGAATAACTGCGAGGCGGAACGGACGAGCCTCTTTTGCCCGCTGCGGTGCAACTTCTGTAATCAGTTCGCGCAGGTAATTTTCATCGAAGCAGTGCGCATCAATGCCACCGATAAAGCCATACGGGTTGCGTGCCGTTTCCAGATAAACCGGTGTTGCACCAGCCTGTAGCAACGCCCCGTGGTGATTAGATTTATGGTTATTGCGGTCAAACAGCACCAGGTCGCCCGGTGTCAGCAGTGCGTTTAATACCACTTTGTTTGAAGAGGAGGTGCCGTTTAAAACGAAGTAGGTTTTATCGGCATTAAACACTTTTGCCGCATGTTGTTGTGCGATACACGGTGCGCCTTCATGAATCAGCAGGTCACCCATTGCCACGTCGGCGTTGCACAAGTCGGAACGGAAAAGAGTTTCACCAAAATACTCTACAAACTGGTTACCTGCCGGATGGCGACGGAAAAATTCGCCGCCCTGATGACCGGGACAGTCAAAGGCACTATTGCCCTGGTTGACATAATCGACCAGTGCGCGGAAGAAAGGTGGGCGCAGTTGAGTTTCATAATGGCTGGCTGCGGTTTCTAACTGACGACCATAAAATTCTCGTCGCGATTCGCAATTCTCAAAGACACCCGAAATACGGGGCAAATACTCTGCGGGTACACGTTCTTGATTTTCAGTAGCAATAAATACCGGGATGCCATAACCCGTGGCATCGATTTCATCGAGTTTTCCGCGTGTAACATCGTTGAGCGATAAAACTATTGCCGCCACATCGATATTACTGTTTTCATTAATATAGATACATTCTCGCTGCGTGGTAAAACAGTCCGGGCAAGAATCACTAACCGCAATTTTTAATTTTGACATTTTTCATCTCTTTATTTTTGGTAATAGCAGGTCCTCAATTTCTCGAATGAGAAATCGATCGTGCCGGAAATAAAAGCAAAGTTACCCCGCTGATAAATTAATCAGAAGTTTGCTTTTTTCAGAATGCAGAAACCCTTATCAGTCCGGTGGCTGACAATACAAGGGTTAACAGAGAATGAGCACTGCGGAATACAGACTTATGCCTGTAATACAGAGAGTCAGGAAGACCTGTACGCTGAAGTGCCCTTAGTCGATAGACTAACGGGCATTGAAGAAGTGAAAGTCGAAGCTATTGCGATGAGCAAACTTCATAATATGAGTTGTCCGCCTTATATGGGGCATAGTGCGGCTGTTATTTTCCATTTAATTTACCTTTCCTGATGTGAATGAAGGTGAAGGTATTCTATCCAGGAAATACGGTTGAACTGTGAAGGTGATCAATAAAAAATGATCAACCTTAATTTATTTAATGATGAGCTTTTTACTCAGTAATATAAAATATTGAATTGTTATTTTTGTGTGTTGTTTAAGATAAAAAGCCGTATTTATTATTACGGCTTTAATTAATAAAAGGCAGGATGTATTAAAATTAATATTCAAAGCATAAATCGATACCCAATACCGGTTTCAGTAATAAAATGGCGGGGCCGAGCCGGGTCTTGTTCCAGTTTTTGCCGCAGATGCCCCATATAAATCCGCAAATAGTGGCTGTGTTCAACCGCATTTGGCCCCCACACCTGGTTGAGTAACTGGCGCTGGGTGAGCACTTTCCCGGCGTTATTAAGCAGCACCGCCAGCAGGCGAAACTCAATCGGGGTGAGATGCACCTCTTCCTCACCGCGATGGATCACACGAGCCGCTAAATCGACGGTCACATCGGAAAATTTCACCACCGGATCGGGCGCGGCGGTGGCTGAATGGCGGCGTAAAGCGACGCGCAGACGAGCCTGAAGCTCGCCAATGCCAAACGGTTTACTCAGGTAATCATCAGCTCCGGCATCCAGCGCGGCGATTTTGTCGCTCTCTTCACTACGTGCGGAAAGCACAATCACCGGCACCGCGCTCCACTGGCGCAGGTCGCGGATAAACTCAATCCCATCACCGTCGGGCAGACCGAGATCGAGAATAATTAAATCCGGCTTGCGGGTTGCCGCTTCCAGTAAGCCGCGTTGCAGCGTTTCGGCCTCAAAGACGCGCATACCATCGCCCTCCAGCGCCGTGCGCAGAAACCGACGAATAGCCTGTTCATCTTCAACAATCAGAACGTTTGTCACATATCCTCATGAAATTCTTCAAGTTCAGGGGCAGTTTGCTGGGGAAGTGTAACACGAAAACAGGCACCACCTTCCGGTCGGTTGAACGCGGTAATGGTGCCGCCGTGTACATCCACAATCGCCCGACAAATTGCCAGCCCAAGCCCTACACCCGGCACCGCCGATTCTTTATTCCCACGCGCAAACTTATCGAATATCGTCTGCTCCTGGCCTGGCGGAAGACCGGAGCCATTATCCCAGACATCCAGTTGTAGCTTCTCGCCCTCAACGTGGGCATCAATACCAATTTCGGCCTGCGCACCCGCGTATTTCACCGCGTTCTCCAGCAGATTAATCAGCACCCGTTCAAAGAGTGGTCCGTCAACGTGGATTAAAGTCAGTGGTTCTGGCAGAGAAAGGTTGATGGGCGACGATAATCCCGGTTCCAGCATTTGCAGCGCGCTGCCGACCACTTCTTCCAGCGTTAACCACTCTTTCTTCAAATTAAAGCCGCCGGACTGAATTCGCGCCATATCCAGTAGATTATTCACTAGTCGGGTAGTGTTCAGCACATGCTGGCGAATCTCGCTGGCCTGGCGGGCGTGGGGCGATCCTTCGCTTGCCAGATCGAGCGTTAAGATTTCAGCCTGACCGAACAGCACCGTAAGCGGAGTGCGTAAATCATGCGAAAGTGCCGCCAGCAGGGCGTTGCGGATCTGTTCACGTTCGCTTGCCATCCGCGCCTGTTCTTCGCTGGCGGTCAGCGTCAGGCGTTCCAGGGCATTGGCAACTAACAGCGTAAACGTCTCCAGCAGGCGCTGCTGTTCCGGGATCATCAACTGGCGCAGATTCCCCGGTTCCACCACCACCAGACCGTAGGTTTTCTCGCCGCTTTTTAACGGCAAAATCTGGTACGGCACGCCGGGTAACGTGTCGGTGCCCGCGCCCGCAGGCAGGCCTTTATCAAAACTCCACTGCGTGATGGCATCGTCCCACGGCGTCATTCCTTGCGGATGTGTCAATGGCTGCAATTTTCCATTGTCATCGGGTAACAATACCTGGCTGCGGGCATGAAACGTGGAGGCAATAAACTGTTCGCTGGTGGCGGCGATATCCTGCGGACTGCGGCCTACCGCCAGGGCTTTCGACATTTCATATAAGTGCCGTGTGCGTTGCTCGCGGTAGCGGGCTACCCGCGCCTGATAACGCACGCCAGCAGTAAGGTTCCCGATCACCAGTCCGACGGTTAACATCACCGTGAAGGTCAGCAGATATTGCACATCAGAGACGGCGAGCGTGCCGCGTGGAGCGATAAAAAAGAGATCGAAACTCACTACATTAATGACGGTGGCGACCACCGAAGGCCAGCGCCCATAAAATAGCGCCACCACTACCACGCCTAACAGATACAGCATCACCAGGTTGGCGGCATCAAACGCCATCAGCCACTGCATGGCAATTAAGGTGATAACGGCGCATAACGCGGCGGCAACCACGCATCCCTGAATCTGTACCCGCCACTTGTCTTTAAAAGAGCGGCTATCCGGCTCGTTGTTAATCGTGCGGGCGGGTGGTTCATCAAGCGCGACCAGCACCTGATCGAGATCGGGGGCGATGCGCGCCAGTCGGTCAGCAAACGTTTCCCGACGCCACCAGCGGCGCGAGGCCGGACGACCGAGAATAATCTTGCCGAGATTATGTTCACGGGCATAACGCACTACCGCTTTTTCTTCCGCTGGATCAGAAAGTGTTGCCGTCTCTGCGCCCAGCTCCTGCGCCAGACGTAAGGCGCGGAGAATTGCCCGACGTTTTTTCTCCGGTAAGCGGTGCAGGGCAGGGGTTTCAACATACACCGCGTGCCAGACGCTCCCCAGCCTTGACGCCAGCCGCGCCGCCGCGCGAACCAGTTTTTCGCTGCCGGTGTTATGGCCGATGCATAAAAGGATCGCGTCACGCGTGTGCCAGACTTTCTCTTCGCCAGGATGTCCCCGCCAGGCGCGCATTTGTTCATCTACGCGATCGGCAGTACGGCGCAGAGCCAGTTCGCGCAGGGCGATCAGATTGCCTTTGCGGAAAAAATGTTCAATGGCGCGCTCCGCCTGCCCGGCAATGTAGACTTTGCCTTCTTTCAGCCGTTGACGCAGATCGTCCGGGGGCAGGTCCACCAGCACCACGTCGTCGGCAGCATCAAAAAAAGGATCAGGCACGGTTTCCCGTACCTGAATTCCGGTGACGCCGCTGACCACATCGTTCAGACTTTCCAGATGCTGAACGTTGACGGTAGTGAAAACATCAATGCCAGCTTCCAGCAGCTCTTCGATGTCCTGCCAGCGTTTGGGATGACGGGAACCTGGCGCATTACTGTGCGCCAGTTCGTCCATTAAGATCAGTGCCGGACGGCGGGCGAGGGCAGCATCGAGATCAAACTCGCTGATGTGCCGCCCACGGTACGCCTGGCGTTTTAGCGGCAGAACAGCCAGCCCTTCCAGCATTGCGGCAGTATCTTTCCGACCGTGGGTTTCTACCACGCCAACCACAATATCCAGCCCTTGCGCCCGCAGTCGCTGTGCTTCTGCCAGCATCGCCCAGGTCTTCCCGACGCCTGCACAGGCACCGAAGAAAACTTTTAGCTTCCCCCGATGCGGCGCGGCAGTTTGTTCCAGCAGACGGTCGGGATCGGGACGTAAGGGTTCGTTATTCATCAAGCTTATCCAGCGCCAGATTGAGTTCGACAATATTGACGACCGGCTGGCCGATAAATTTCACCAGCGGTTGTTGGCTGTATTTTGCGACCAGTTGCGTGAGTTGTTCAACGCTGAGATTACGCGCTTTCGCGACGCGTGGGATCTGCCAGGCCGCCGCTTGCGGGGTAATGTTATTGTCCAGCCCGCTTGCCGATGCCGTCACCAGTTCAACCGGAACGCTCGTGCTGGCATCCGGGTTTGCTGCCCGTAAGGCGGCAACGCGTGCAGCTATCTGTTTATCCTGCTCCGGGTTACTGACCGCCAGATTACTCCCGCCAGAAGCCTGTGGATTATAGGGCATTTCTGCCGTTGCCGATGGGCGACCATGAAAATAGCCGTTGCCGGTAAAATTCTGCCCGATTAACGCTGAGCCGCGTACCGTATCACCTTCACGAATCAACGAACCGTTGGCCTGCCAGGGAAACCACCATTGCCCCAGCGCGGTGGTCAGCAGCGGGTAAACACCGCCGGTAATCAATAACAGAAAGAGAAATGTCGATAATGCCGGACGTAATCCACTCATGGTAACCCTCACACCAGACCGCAAACGGTCAGCAGTAAATCAATGACTTTGATACCAATAAACGGCACCAGCAGCCCACCCAGACCGTAAATCCATAAGTTACGGCGCAACATGGCAGAAGCGGTAAGCGGTTTATAACTCACGCCTTTTAACGCCAGGGGAATCAAAAAGACGATAATCAAGGCGTTGAAAATGACCGCACTGAGAATGGCGGAGTCGGGCGAATGCAGGCGCATAATGTTCAGCGCATTTAACTGCGGATACGTTGCCGCGAACGCCGCCGGAATAATGGCGAAGTATTTCGCTACATCGTTGGCAATGCTGAAGGTGGTCAGCGAGCCACGGGTCATCAGCATCTGTTTGCCAATGTGCACCACCTCGATCAACTTGGTCGGGTTGGAGTCGAGATCCACCATATTGCCCGCTTCTTTCGCCGCCTGGGTGCCGGAGTTCATCGCCACCGCGACATCTGCCTGCGCCAGCGCCGGAGCATCGTTGGTGCCGTCGCCGGTCATCGCCACCAAACGGCCTTCCGCCTGATACTGACGAATCAATGCCAGCTTGGCCTCCGGTGTCGCTTCGGCGAGGAAATCATCGACGCCCGCTTCCGCAGCAATCGCGGCGGCAGTCAGACGGTTATCGCCGGTAATCATCACCGTTTTAATGCCCATTTTACGCAGTTGCGCGAAACGCTCTTTTATGCCGCCTTTGACAATATCTTTCAGTGCAATAACGCCCAGCACGCGGGAACCTTCTACTACTACCAGCGGCGTGGCACCCTGACGCGCAACGTTATCAACTTTTTGATCGACATCGGCAGGGAAGTGACCACCGTTAGCCTCAACATGGCGGCGAATAGCATCGACAGAACCTTTACGGATCATACGGTTATCGATGTTGATCCCACTCATCCGGCTTTGCGCAGTAAACGGCACAAAAGTAGCGTGAAGCGACTGCACATCGCGCTCGCGCAGGTTAAAACGCTGCTTGGCGAGGATCACAATACTGCGGCCTTCCGGCGTTTCGTCGGCCAGCGAAGCCAGTTGTGCGGCATCGGCCAGCGTTTTTTCCTCTACGCCCTGCGCGGGGATAAACTCCGACGCCTGACGGTTACCTAGCGTGATGGTGCCGGTTTTATCCAGCAGCAGAACGTCAACGTCGCCTGCCGCTTCAACGGCACGTCCGCTGGTGGCGATCACATTGGCGCCCAGCATCCGGCTCATCCCGGCGACGCCGATCGCTGAAAGCAAGCCGCCAATAGTCGTTGGGATCAGACAGACCAGCAGCGCCACCAGTACCGTTACGCTGACCGCGTTACCGCCCCAGGCAGAAAATGGCCATAGCGTTGCGGTTGCCAGTAAAAAGACGATGGTCAGGGCAATCAGCAGGATGGTCAGGGCAATCTCGTTCGGCGTTTTGCGTCGCTGTGCGCCTTCCACCATCGCGATCATCCGATCCAAAAATGTCTCGCCGGGATTAACGCTGCACGCGATCACCAGCCAGTCAGAAAGAATACGCGTACCACCAGTGACGGAGGCAAAATCGCCGCCGGATTCACGGATCACCGGTGCTGATTCCCCGGTGATGGCGCTTTCATCAACCGATGCGCCACCTTCAATAACCTCACCATCACAGGGGATAATATCGCCTGCCTCTACCAGCACGATGTCACCTTTACGCAGTTGATCGGCGGGAACTTTGTCCGCCGCAGCGCCATATTCCGGCTCGCGCAGCTTGCGGGCAAAGGCGGTTTTTTTGACCCCTTTCAGACTGTTGGCCTGCGCTTTACTGCGGCCTTCTGCCAGCGCCTCGGCGAAATTAGCGAACAGCACGGTGATCCACAGCCAGCCACTAATTGCCGCGCTAAACAGCGCATTGCCAGGCATCGCGCCGCTTGCCATCGCGATGCTAATAACGGTGGTCAGCAGACTGCCTATCCAGACGATAAACATCACCGGATTGCGCCATTGCGCCTGCGGGTTTAATTTTTTCACCGCTTCTTTCAGCGCCTGAACGACAAGTGTTGGTTCGAATAGCGCCAGTTGTTTACGACTCATATTCAGTGCTCACTCAAGATCATCAGGAGAGATATTCCGCCACCGGACCAAGCGCCAGGGCAGGGATAAAGGTCAGTGCGCCAACCAGCAACACGGTGCCGATTAACAGGCCAACAAACAGCGGGCCGTGCGTAGGCAGCGTGCCGGAGCTGGCGGGTTGGCTCTTTTTACTCACCAGCGAACCGGCAATCGCCATCACCGGAATAATCACCCCGAAGCGACCGACAAACATGCAGAACGCCAGTAAACAGTTCCAGAATGGTGAGTTGGCGCTTAAGCCGGCAAAGGCGCTGCCATTGTTGTTGGCGGCGGACGACACGGCGTACAGCACTTCGCTAAAACCATGCGGGCCAGGGTTGAGCATGGCGCTACGTCCGGCGTCGGTCATCATCGCCAGCGCCGCGCCCATCAACACCAGCGTCGGGGTGACCAGAATCGCCAGCGCGGTCAGTTTCATCTCGCGCACGTCGATCTTTTTACCCAGATATTCCGGTGTGCGACCAATCATCAGCCCGGCAATAAACACTGCCAGCAGGACGAACAGCATCATGCCGTAAAGACCAGAACCGACACCGCCGAATACCACTTCACCAATTTGCATCAGCCACATCGGCACCATACCCCCGAGAGCGGTAAACGAATCATGCATCGCAATCACCGCGCCACAGGACGCCGCCGTAGTCACGACCGCAAACAGGCTACTGACCAGCACGCCGAAACGGCTCTCTTTACCTTCCATATTGATGCTGCTGTCTGCGCCGAGCGCCAGCAGATGAGGATTACCCTGAACTTCTGCCCACATCACCACGCCTACGCAGATGACAAAAATCACCGACATCGCCCACAGCAACATGCGCCCCTGGCGGCGCTCGCCCGCCACTTCGCCAAAGGCAAAACACAGCGCCGTTGGGATCAAGAAGATCGCCAGCATTTGCACGAAGTTGGTCAGTGCTGTTGGGTTTTCAAACGGATGCGACGAGTTGGCATTAAAGAAACCGCCGCCGTTAGTGCCGAGCATCTTGATCGCTTCCTGAGAAGCTACCGGTCCCATCGGTAACAGTTGTTGTACACCTTCAACGGTCGTCACCGGCTGATAGGGCAGAAAATTTTGCAGCGCACCTTGTTGAATAAAAAACAGTGCGATCAACAACGCCACAGGGGCTAACACCCATAACGTGATGCGTAGCAGATCGATCCAGGCATTGCCGAGCGTGCTCATGCTCTGGCGGGTAAATGCGCGGATGAGGGCAAAAATCACCGCAATCCCACTGGCGGCAGAAAGAAAGTTTTGTACCGTTAAGCCTGCCATCTGGCTGAAATAGCTCAGCGTGGTTTCACCGCTATAAGATTGCCAGTTGGTATTCGTGACAAAGCTGACGGCGGTATTGAGCGCCAGATCCCACGACAGCCCCGGCAACTGCTGTGGATTAAGCGGCAGATAGTGCTGACCGAGCAACATAAAAAAAAGCACCGCCAGCCCCAGCATGTTCAGGCCGAGAATGGCACAGAGATATTGCTTCCAGTTCATCTCACGGTCAGAGACGCCAAGTGCGCGAAAAAGTACGCGCTCAACGCCCGTCGTACCGGGAAGAGGAATGTCATTAATCAGCCGCGCCAGCCCGCTGCCTAAAGGACGCGCCAGCACCATTAACACCAGTAAAAACGTGGCAATCAGTAAGAACCCTTGCGCAGCCATCAGAACGCCTCCGCATTGATCAGGGCATAAACCAAATAACCCAGTAATAAAAACACCAGCAACACGCCGGCTATCACGCCTGCACTCACAGTGCACCTCCAGTGGCCTAAAAGTGATACCGGAAGGGTAGAATTCTGGCTGCAAAGATTTCGCAAAAATCTGCGGGCGGGGTGTAAAAAAAGTATAAAAATGGCAAAAGCCATGATTTAACTAATGATTAGTATTAATTTAACTTTCATGTAACTTAATTACACGGTGAATGTAAATAAACCATCAATAAGCAAAAATAAGTGGTCGGATGAGTAGTAAAATTACACAAAAGGCGGTACTATTTTCATCAGATAAACAAATTCATTTTTCCGGTGCCATTCACCGGGTAGATACAAAAAGGGGGAGAAAAGTATGGAACTCTACAGAGAATATCCTGCATGGCTTATCTTTTTACGCCGTACTTATGCGGTTGCAGCGGGCGTACTGGCGCTGCCTTTCATGCTTTTCTGGAAAGACCGCGCCCGCTTTTACAGCTACCTGCATCGCGTCTGGTCGAAAACCAGCGAGAAACCGGTGTGGATGGATCAGGCCGAAAAGGCAACTGGTGATTTTTATTGATTGCCTGCGCGTTTAAGCCAGCCTCGTATTAGGGGGCTGGTTTAGGGGTTTTGCATCAACGGATTCCTTGGCGTTGTTCATTTCATCACTGTTTTAGCATCAAGTTTCGATAATATCCTTTCAAAGGACAGCTCGGGATGCGCTCGCCTTCATTGTCGCTCAAAGCGACTATATCGTCAGAAATCTCCAGTTAGGTTGTATCCTCCATTACACACTTTCCTGAAACTTCAGGGTAAAGTGAGAAAGTCGCTATCACTTTTGCTCATTCCAGCATCTAAATAAATTCCGAATTTTGCTATTAATATCGCTACCGCAATAAAAGCAGGTAGTAAAGAGAGTAATATATACTTTATTGATATGTTAAGAATAATTTATTGTTAACATATCTAATACGATAAGATGTGTTGCTGTTAATAAAAAGCTTCAAGAGTTATAGTTGATAATTAAAATACACCCGATATTTCATCTTTTTCTATGCAAGATACAGTTTTATTAGAGGCCATTTTTATATGGAGGCGGTAGCGTGTCTGTTACTAGTGATTTTATTTGCAAGGTGAATATATTGGGGTTGTTAAATACATAACGATGTGTCTGTTCCGGTCGTTGTAAGCATGGATAATCACTTAATATTCTTAGTGGTTATGGCTGGAAAGGTAAAATTAGCAGCAAAGCGGCGATAGATATTACCTTTATGACTGAAAAATAAATCACAACCATTATTAAATATTTTATTCAAAGGGACTCTTTCCATTATGACGGAATATTATG